>JBBRMQ010000131.1:0-11676 GCA_038230775.1 Thermoanaerobaculia bacterium | reverse complement strand
GCGGGGAGAGGGTGTGTGCTAGTGGAGACATTCTTGACACTTCCACGGGGACATCCTTGACACTCCGGGTGGGCGGGCGATGCTTGCCCGCATCGGCTACTGCTTGGCTTGTCGCTGTGGCTCAACCCAGCGGCACTCACGGGCGCTCCAGTTCGCGAGATGGCAGTTCCCAAAGTACAGCTCGTAGGAGTCATCACTAACCTGGACGAGTCCCACGTGTTCGCCGACGAGGACCTCACTCACGAACCGCACTTGTCCGCACCACTTGATGTAGCCACCGCCTCTGACCCGGCGAACGATGAACGAGCTAGGATATTCGACTTCAGGGACGCGGTCGGGGTAGGGACGACGGTAGCGAGTCACCATCGACGCCGGCCGCTTCTGACCGAGGCTTTGATGCGGTCGGATGTGATTGAACTCCGCGAGGAACATGTCAAAACGCTTCTGCTGGGCAGCCAGAGTCAGCGCCGTCGGCTTCATCGTCTTGTCCTTGAGCGTTTTGTGCATCCGTTCATGAATGCCGTTCTGCTGCGGCCGTCCCGGTTGGATCCGCGCATGGGTCACTCCGAGCCGGACCCACCAGCGACCGAGTTGTGACAGACCACCAATCGATCGTGATGCGCAGAACGGAGCGCCGTTATCAGTGAGGATCTGATCGGGTAATCCCCACTCACGGAACACTCGCTCAAAGACCGCTTGAGCACCGGCGACGGTGTTCATCGTTTCTGCTTGGACCGCGAACACGTACCGGCTAGCGGGATCGGCGATCGTCAGTGGATAGCAATAACGTCCATTGCCCAGTCGAGCCTGGCCTTTGTAATCGGCACTCATCGTGTGACCGGGACCCGGCACGGCGATCACCGGCATCGTGGCCGGACTCCAAATCCGCGTGCGGCCGCGCCGCGCTTCAACACGCCCGTTGCGACGCAGCACATCGCGAGCAGTCGACGCAGCCAACCTCACACCTTCATCCTCCAACAGCGTCACGAGCTTGTCAGGCCCGTAATCGGGATGCTCATCCTTGAGTCCCAATAAGAGGTGCTCGACCTCGCGCGACGTCTTCGCGGGACTCGTCAGCGGCCGTCGCGATCGCTCCAGCAATCCGCACTCGCCTTCCTGCCGCCAGCGATCGATATACGTGTGGATCGTCTGGCGACTCACGCCAAACCGTGATGCGAGCTCCGTCGGCGTTAAGCCCGACTCCCAAAGCGCAATCATCCGATGTCGTTCTTCCACCATTCCTCGGCTCCAAGCCATCCACTCCTCCAGCTGACATCTGTCAAGGATGTCTCCGTGGAAGTGTCAAGGATGTCTACGTCTAGAACAGTGGCCGAAGGCCGGGTGAGGGGTAGCATCCCGATGAATGCCCGTCACCGTCATCATCCCCACGCTGAACGAAGAGGAGTGGATCGAAGGCTCCGTGCGTTCCGCCATCGATGCCGGCGCGGACGAGGTCATCGTGGCCGATGGAGGCAGCAACGATCGCACCACGCGTCTGGCGACCGCCGCCGGCGCGCGCATCATCCTCGCGGAGCCGATGCGCGCGCGCCAGCTCAACACGGCCGCGGAAGTCGCGCGCCACGACCGCATCATCTTTCTGCACGCCGACACACGACTTCCGCGCGGAGCCGCTGATGCGGTGATGAACGCGAAGGCAGACTTCGGCGGATTCCGAATCTCATTCGCCGAATCCGACGCCAAGCTGAAACTCGCGGCAGCGATGATCAACCTGCGCACGGCGATCACGCGCTGCCCGTGGGGCGATCAGGCGCAGTTCGTCGCGCGCGACGCGTTCCGCGACCTCGGCGGATTCCGCGAGATTCCGATCATGGAAGACTACGACCTCGCGCTGCGCATGCGCCGGCGCGGCCGAACGCGTGTGCTGCCGCTGACGGTCATCACGTCCGGTCGCCGGTTTCTACGCAAGGGCGTGCTGCGCACTGCGATGAGGAACTGGTCGATCATCGCTTCTTACCATCGCGGCGTGCCGCCGGACGAGCTGGCGCGCGCTTACCGCCGATAGCCGGCCTCTTGGTCTCCGTCACCGCCACTTTCTTCGCGTGCCGCGTCTGGCCGAGGGTGACGTTGATCGGATGGCTGCGGTCGAGGAATGGCACCAGCGGCTTCGATCGCACCCCAAGCTCCTTCCGGACGACGAGCAGCTCGTCGTGATCGGGAAGGATCTTCAGGCCCGCTTCCGCCGCCTCGATCGCCTTCTTGCGATTGCCCGCCGACGTGTAGACGCGGGAGAGGTTTGCGTAGTGATCGCCGTTATAGAACTCCAGGTCGATCGCGCGCTTGCAGAGCTCGATCGCTTCCTTGTGTTTTTTCTGCACCAACGCCAGGCACAGACCGAAGAACGACAGCCCGTTTGCCGCTTTCGGATTGTTGAGCGGCGGCGCGTTCTCGGTGCCGTAGACCTCGAAGAAGACGGTCAGCGCGTGAAGGTAGTCTCCGTCGCGCGTCATCACACAGGCCTCGTCGATTTTCTTGAGGATCGAAGTGGTCATCAGATCAGATCGCGTGATCGAAGGCGCTGGACATAGCGCTCGATCTGCTCGCGTGCCTCCCGTTCGAGATTCATGAAGCGCACTCCGTAACGCGCCATGGTACCGGCGAATTCGGAGCGCAGCACGTCGACCGTCACCTTCACCGGCTGCGCCTCGCCGGGCAGATAGAACTGCAATTGGAGCGGGCCTTCGCCGGGAAGGACGCGCTCGGTTTCGATCAGCATTCCTGTCGCGGAAACGTTGAGGGAGCGGCCGAGGACGAAGCGGCCTTGATTGTCGAGGGAGACTTCCACCCGGGTGAGCGTACGCAGCTGCCGCCGGGCGGGGATCGTCGTCAACTTGGCAATCTTCGTGTCGAGCTCGTTGCGCTGCAGCGGGCGATAGATGACATCGTTGCACCCGGCCTCGATGCACAGCGCCGCGTTCTGCTCGTCGGCACGATCGCAGACGAAGAGAAGCGAGATGTCGCGGGTGATCTCATCTTCGCGGATGTGGCGGCAGAACTCCGGCGCCGCCATGTCGAAGAGATCGTAGCCGAACATGATGAGGTGCGGATCCTCGTCGCGGGCAATCTTCAGCGCTTCCGAACCGGCAAGTGCGGTCGTGATCGTCGCCTTGCGCCGCCGCAGCACGCTCTCCTGGAACAGGAGCGATCCGCGCGAGTGATCGACGAGAAGGATGTGTCCCGTCATGCGGCGGACGTCTCCCGCAGGCGCATCACCGTGCGCTTCGCCTCATTCACAAACTGCTCGATGTGCTCCGTGGTGTTCGATTTTCCGAGACCGATGCGGACGGAACCGTAGGCATCCGACTCCTTCACTCCGATGGCCGTGAGCACCGGCGACGCTCCGCGCTCGCCGGAGCTGCACGCCGATCCCGAGGAGAGCGAGAAATGCCGCATGGCGACCATCAGCGACGGCGCATCGATGCGCGCGAAGCTCAAGTTGAGATTGCCCGGCAGCCTCCGGTCGCGCGGACCGTGGATGGAAACGCCGTCGATCGTCGCCAGGATGCCGTCCCAGAGCGTATTGCGCAATCCCGTCAAACGCTCCCCTTCCTCCGCCATCTCTTCGGCGCGAAATCGGATCGCGGCGGCCATGCCGATGGCGGCCGGCACGTTGACGGTGCCCGATCGGATGCCTTTCTCCTGGCCACCACCGAACATCAGAGCAGGGACGCGCACACCGCGGCGGATGAAGAGCCCGCCGATACCCTTGGGTCCGTACAGCTTGTGCGCGGAGAACGACGCAAGGTCCACGCTGGCCAGGCTGACGGGCACTTTGCCCGCGGCCTGCGTGATGTCGCTGTGAAAGAGCACGCCGCGCTCACGGCACAGAGCGCCGATGGCGTCGATGTCCTGCAGTGTTCCGATCTCGCCGTTCGCGGCTTCGACCGAAACGATTCGCGTATTCGGCCGCATCGCCTCGCGGATCGCCTCGGTGCTGACGAAACCTTCAGCATCCGGTGCGACGATCGTCACTTCGCCAAACGCGCGCGCCGGACTAAGGACGGACTTGTGCTCGATCGCGGTGGTGATGAGATGGTCGCCCGGCTGCAGAACATGCAGCGCGATGTTGTTCGATTCGGTAGCACCGGCAGTGAAGGTGAGCTCGTTCGGCTGCACGCCGAAGAAGCGGGCGATCGCGATGCGCGCGTCTTCCAGCGCATTGGACGCGCGCCGGCCGTGCTCGTGCGTGAGGGACGCCGCGTTGCCGAAGATCTCCGAAAAATAAGGAAGCATCGCCTCGACCACGCGCGGATCGCAGGGCGTGGTTGCGTGGTGGTCGAAGTAGATGGGAAGCGACGGCATTTTTTATGTTAGATCGCACTCAAAGAGAGAGGGGACGGGGAATGTTGAATGTTGAATGTTGAATGTTGAATGTTGAATGTTGAATGTTGAATGCTGAATGGCTGAATGGCTGAATGGCTGAATGCTTGAGTGAAGTGTCGTGGATTGTCTGATCCATTCAACATTCAACATTCAACATTCAACATTCCTCGTTCCCCCCTTTCACTTCCGTCGCCGCCGCCTCTTCTTCGCCACCGCATCCGGCTCTCCATCCGCGCGTTTGACCTTCTGCGCGAACGAGTGCCATTGGCGGAAGATGTCGACATACTTGCCCGACGACAACGCGTACAGCTCGAGCAGGGCCAGCGCATCGTTGAACGGTTCGCGATAGACAAATCGGAATTGCGAGCGGCGATCGCTCGGCGGCTCGAGCAGGCGCCACAACGTCTCCAGCGCCTGTTCGATGTGATGACGCGTTCCGGCCGGCAGCGCCATGCGCGCGCAGATCGGCTGGATCAGATCGCGGATGAAAATCAGCACCTCGGTGATGCGCATGCGGCCATCACGCTTCGCTTCCTCGTCCTCGAGCTCTTCGATCACCCACGGCAGGATCAGCACGGAGAGCAGGACGGCGTCGGAGATCTTGCGGCCGGAGCCGACGGTGCGGTCCAGCACCTCGAGCATCTTCCAGAAGTACGGCGCGCGATCGTTGGAGATTGCTTTATAGATCTCGGGCAAGAGCGGCTCGAGGAGCCCGATGTCGACCATGAGACGAAACGCATCGCGCGCCCAGCCGCGACGGAGCAGCTCGAGAATCTCTTCCGAAACCCGCGGCGCGGATGCCTTCAGGATCTCGTTCTTGTGGCGGACGATCGCGGCCAGTGTGTGCTCCTCGATCGTGAAGTCGAGCCGCGATGCGAACTCCACCGCGCGCATCATGCGCACCGGATCCTCGCGGAAGCGGATGTCGGGATCGCCGATGACGCGCACGCGCCGCGCGGTGAGGTCGTCGAGGCCGCCGATGTAGTCGATCACCGAGAAGTCCGCAATGTTGTAGAAGAGCGCGTTGATCGTGAAGTCGCGGCGCTTCGCATCCTGCAGCGGCGAGCCGAACGTGTTGTCGTCGGTGATGAGGAGGTCCTGCCCTTCGGTCACTTCCACGGAGCGCTCCGGCTCACGGCGGAAGGTCGAGACCTCGACAATCATGTCCTGAAAGATGATGTGCGCCAGTCGGAAGCGGCGTCCGATGATGCGGCTGTTGCGAAACAGCCGGCGGATCTCCATCGGATGCGCGTCGGTGGCGATGTCGAAGTCCTTCGGCGTACGGTCCATGAGCAGATCGCGCACGCTGCCGCCGCACAAGTACGCGCGATAGCCGCTGCGATGCAGACGGTACAGAACCTTGAGGACGTTCTCCGGGATGCGGCGGCGGGAAATCGAGTGCTCGCTGCGATCCACGACGATCGCGGGCTCAATCTCCGGCTCGCCGCTCGCCGCTCGCTGCTCGCTCATGGACTGTAGCCGCCGTCCGTATCGGGCGTGGTGTTCGGGGTGAAGTGATACTTGCTGTCGACGATGAAGAACGTGCGTTCCCATCGCGTCTGCGTGAAGAAGTGAATGACGACCCCGGCCAGCTCCTTGATGCGCTCGACCGGCGGGCTGTCGGGCGGAGGCGGCGTCGCCGAGAACGACCAGTACACCATGAACGCGCGGCCCTTGATCATCGATCGCGGCACCGTCCCCCAGTAGCGCGAGTCGGACGATCGGTCGCGGTTGTCGCCCATCGCGAAGTACTGCCCGACGGGGACGGCATACGGCCCGAACTGATCGCGCGAACGGTACGGCTCGGGCAGCGAGGGCTGCAACGGAAAGACCTGCGCGTCCTCGTGAACGACGTACGGCTCATCGAGCTGTTTGCCGTTGATCGCGACCTTCTTGTCGCGGATCTCCACGACGTCGCCGGGCATGCCGATCACCCGCTTCACGAAGTCGGTGTCCGGCTGCAGCGGATAGCGGAAGACGATGATGTCGCCCCGCTTGATCTGCCGCAGCGGCAACAGCTTCTCCCACGGCGGCGACGCCGGGCCATAGATGAACTTGTTGACGATGATGTGGTCCCCGACTTTGAGGTTGTCCTCCATCGATCCCGTCGGGATCTTGAAGGCCTGAAAAGCGAAGATGCGGGCGAAGTTGACGAAGATGACCGCGATCAGCAGCGCTTCGTAATACTCGCGAAACGTCGATTTTTTCTGCGATTTATCGGCGGTCATTGGATTCCTTTGAGCTGCTGCGCGATCCAGCCGGCCGCGAACGATTCTACGACAGCGGCAGGAACCTCGATGAGGTTGCCTTTCACGCGGTAGCGCTCGCCGGAAGTGATGAGTGGGTGGACCGGCTTCAGCCGGTCATGGCCCGCTGAAGCCGGCCCACACACCACAAACAGGCTGTGTTCATCGATCCAAGCCTCTTTCGGCAGTTCGGACGGCACATCCTTCACCACCATCATCGCCACGCGCCGGTTCTTCATCAGCGCCCCACGAGCGTCGTTCCACTCCCGCGGCTCGTCGCTGACCCACACGACCAGCGGCAGCTTCTCGTTGTAGCGCAGAAGGGCCGGCCGCAGCATGAGCCCACCCGCGACCGGTTGGATGTCGAGATCCAGCTTCGCGTCGGGCGCGATCACCGTCTGCCGCCCGCCACCGTCGTACTTCAGCGATTCGACGCGCTCGCTCGCATCAGGACTGGTGAGAATGACGGAGTAGCGTTCGCCGGCGGTGTCCCACGCAAGGGACTTGACGAGTGCGTACGGAAAGTCCGCGGTGAGGGCCATCGATGTCGGGACATGCACCGTGCGTACGAGATCTCCGCCGGTCCTGCGGATGATGAAGCTGATCTTGTGACCGCGCGGCGCCCACTGGGCGTCCACTTCGTCCGCCGGATCCTCAGGCACCCAGTGAATGTCGCTTCCGTCCAGCGATACGAGCCCGACGTCAAAGCTGGCTTCGCGCTTCGCCGAGAACACGATCTCGCGCCTCTCGGTCGAGACATCGAAGGAGTCGAGGGCCTTGAACTCCGGCGTCAGCGTCTTGCCATTGACGGCGAGCCTCCCGTGATCGATCGCCACGCCAACGGGATCTTTCCGCGGGCAGCAGAGGGCGTCCATGCGCTTCGTCGCAGCCACGGGCGGGACGGCCGGCGGGGCATCGGAGACCGTGCTGCAACCCACCAGAAAGAGCAATAATGAGGCGCGGCCAACTTCCATCTTTTTTCATTGTAAACCATTGATGCCAAACGCGTAAATGTACACACCGACATCGCGAAGAAGGGCCATGTCGCCGGTGTCGTCATCATCGAAGCGATCATCGCGACAAGCAGGGCAACGTCGACGAAGTCAGAGTCCTCAAAGGCCTCCAGCTCGGTCTGTCCGAAAAAGCAGAGGAGCGGTGAAGCAGTGGAAGTTCAAGCCGGGGACGATGGGTGGAGAGCCGGTGGCGGTCATCTTCAACCTGACCGTGAACTTCACGCTGAACTAGGGTCCCGAGTCAGAGATTCGGGTCATCTTGTCGCGGGCACTACGGTTTTGTGAAAGCTCGCGGACGTGGACCGCCTTGTCATTCCGACGCTGAGCGAAGCGAAGGGGAGGAACCGGTGTGGGAGGGCGGCGCGCTCATCGTCCCGCCCACCCACACCGCTCCCTCGCTACGCTCGGGATGACATGGTGGCCTGATCTCGGATCGCACCCTCCACCAGCGAAATGCCCCCATCTCCGACTCAGGACACTAGGCGGCGGTGACCGGTTGAGGATACCTTTTCGCGAAAAGGCACCGCCAACCGCGCACCGGCAACGCTTTCTTACGAAGCCTTCTGCACTTTTCGCGAAATGGCCTTCGCCTGAAGAAAGAGTCCCAGGTAGTCCCGCCCGCCCGCCTTCGAATCTGTGCCGGACATGTTGAAGCCGCCGAACGGGTGCACACCAACCAGGGCACCGGTGCACTTGCGGTTCAGATAAAGGTTGCCGACGAAGAACTCTTCGCGCGCGCGATCCAGCTTCTGCTCGTTGTCGGTGAACACCGCTCCCGTCAATCCGAACTGCGAATCGTTTGCGATGTGCATCGCGTCGTCGAAATCCTTCGCCTTGATGATGGCGAGAACCGGTCCGAAGATCTCTTCCTGCGCGATCGTCGCGCGCGGCGCGACGTCGGCGATGACCGTCGGCTCGACATAGAACCCTTCCTCGGTCCGGATGTTGCCGCCGGCCACCAGGCGTCCGCCTTCCTTCGTGCCCTTGTCGATGTACTCCTTGATCTTCTTCATCGCGGACTCGTTGACGACCGGACCGACCTGCGATTCGGCAGTCTCCGGCGGCGCAATCTTCAGCGCCTTGGTCTTCTCAGCCACGAGCGCCACGATCTTGTCGTACACCGGCTCGTCGACGATGAGGCGCGAGCACGCGGAGCACTTCTGCCCCTGGAATCCGAACGCGGACGCCACGGCCGCGGTCGCTGCCTCGTCCAGGTTCTTCGTCTCGCGATCGATGATGATCGCATCCTTGCCGCCCATCTCCGCCACCACACGCTTGATCCAGAGCTGGCCCTTGTGGGTCTTCGCCGCTTCTTCGTTGATGTGCAGCCCGACTTCCTTCGATCCGGTGAACGAGATGAAGCGGATGCGCGGATTCTGCACGAGCGGGTCGCCGACTTCACCGCCGCCGCCGCTGACGAAGTTCGCCACGCCCGCGGGCATGCCGGCTTCTTCGAGAAGTGCGAAGAAGCGATACGCGATCCACGGCGAGTCCGATGACGGTTTGAGGACGATGCAATTGCCGGTGACGATGCCCGCGGTCGTCATGCCACACATGATGGCCAGCGGGAAGTTCCACGGCGGAATTACCGCGCCGACACCCAGCGGGATGTAGACGAGGTTGTTGTCTTCCGATTCGATCTTCGTGATGGGCTGCTCGCCGGCGTAGCGATACGCCTCGCGCGCGTAAAACTCCATGAAATCGATCGCCTCGGCCGTGTCGGCGTCGGCTTCCGCCCACGTCTTGCCGACCTCGTACACCATCGTCGCGGAGAACTCATGCTTGCGCTCGCGCATCAGCTTTGCGGCCTTCACGAGCACGCCGGCGCGGACATCGACGGGCTGTTTCTTCCAGCTTTCGAACGCGTTCCAGGCGACTTCGATCGCCTTTTCGACCTGCGCTTTCGTGCCCTTTTGAAACTTGCCGAGGAGTTGGGTTTTGTGGGAGGGGTTGATGGAGTCGAAGGTCTTGAGACCCGTGATCCGCTCCCCGCCGATCACGATCGGATACTCGCGACCGAATTCAGAGCGCACTTTTTGCAGAGCCACTTCCATCGCTGCCTTCTCGGCAGGCTTGGTAAAGTCCGTAAGCGCCTCATTCCTGAATTCGCTGAGCATGGGAACTCCTTCCGGGTGTTGTGTGTTGCAGCGGCGTCGGTATGTACTCGAAATTCACAAGGTCCGCAATGCTCGTGGTTGCCGTGCTCTGCACTGGCTGCAGGAGCTTTCGTGCGCCCTGGGCATCGGAAAAGATCGGCCAGGAGACCAATCTCGCGTTCGTAATGCGGAACAATCTGCTCTACATTCCATCGACCACCATCGATGGCCACCACGGTTCGTTCCTCTTCGGATCGGCCGAGGCGTCGAGCGTCATCGATCCTCACTTTCCGAAGTCCGGATCAGCGAATCATCGCATCGAGCTCAATGAGCGCCAGTCGCTGCCGTTCACGTCCGTGGTTGCCGATCTTCACGGCATCGCGGACGCCATCATTGGCGCGAACGTCTGGGCTTCGTACACCGTGAGCGTCGACTACCGCTCGGGACTCGTCACGCTGCAGCGCGAGGGCATTCACTCGGCACTCATGAAGCTCTACCCGTTCACCGCGGCGCCGATGGTGACCGTCACCGTCGATGGGCGCGAGATCAGCGCGATCGTCGACACCACGTCCCCCGACACGCTCGTGCTGCCGGGCGCGTCCGGACGTCGCACGGCGCGCGTGCAGATCGCCGGCGTCGACTTCGGCAACGTCGACATCCGCGGCGGCGGCACGACCACCGCGCGCGTCGGCAATCGCCTGCTTTCGAAGTTTCTGATCTCGATCGACTACGGGCACAAAGTCGTTGGCCTGTGGCGCGATCCGCGAACCGAGTTGTAACGCCGCCGGCTCGGCGGCGGGACCGCCGGCGTTCTTAGAGCGCGTTCAGGATTTTCAGGACTGTGTTCCAGTTGCGCGCCGTTCCGCGCATGCCCAATTTCCGCTCGATGAGCGCGTTCGTCAGCTTCGAAGTGCCCTGACCGTCCGGATAAAACATGTAGAGCTGCCTGCCGTCGGCTTTGATCACTTCGCGTCCGACGACGGCATCGCGTAAAGCCTTCAACGCAAGTGGAGTCGGCGCGTCGTCCAGCGCCATCACGACCAGATGTGCCGGATCGTCCTTTGCTTCGCGCGGAAACGGATTGCGCTCCACGATCAACGACCACTCCGCTGCCGTGCGGACGATGAAGTGCGAATCGAAGAGCTGATCGATGCGCGGTCTCGTCTTGCTCGAGAAGATGACGTTGCCGCTTTGCAGAAGCGTGCGGACTTCGGTGAAGCCGGCCTGCGTGAGGTGTTCGCGAAGGTCGCTCATCGCGACCTTCTTGTTTCCGCCGACGTTGATGCCGCGAAGCAGGCCGACGTAGGTGGGCATGGCGCGAAGTATAGGAGTAAGGCTGTAAGGCCGTAGGAACGCGGTCGTCACGTGCTCTACGGCCTTACGGACTTACCGGGCATACCGCCTTTACCGGCTTTAGTCCAATGTAAGCTTCCCGCATGAAAGCACGACTGCTCCTCGCCGGCGCTCTCTTCTTCGCCATCTCCGCTCACGCGGCGGACGAAGTCGCCCGACTCCACGCGCTCTTCGACAAGACGTGGGAGACGAACCTTCGCGAGAGTCCCATGTTCGCGACTTCCGTGGGACGACATGAATACGACGACCGGCTCGGCTCAGTCACACCGGCGGATCTCGAGCGCCGGAACAGTCAGCGCAAGGCCACGCTTGCAGAGCTCACCGCGATCGATCGGTCGAAACTTCCACCGGCCGAGATGGTCAACTACGACATCTTCAAGCGGCAGATCGACAACGGCATCGAAGGGTACGAGCTCGGCGACTACCAGATGCCGATCAACGCAGACTCCGGTTTCCATAGCAGCTTCTCTCGCCTGCCGAAAGAAGTCCCGCTGGCCACGGTGAAGGGCTACGAGAACTACATCAGCCGGCTCAATCAATGGCCGCGCTACGTTCGCGAACAGATCGCCAACATGCGCCTCGGTCTCAAACGCGGGATGACCGTCCCGCGAGCCACACTCGAAGGCT
>JBBRMQ010000130.1:0-11704 GCA_038230775.1 Thermoanaerobaculia bacterium | reverse complement strand
CTTCTTGCCCTTGGAGATGACTTCTGGCTCGGCAAGAACGGCACCCTCTTCCACGGCAGCCGCAACGGGCTCTGCCTCGACACGAAGATGCGTGACGCCAACGACGACGCGCTCCGGATCATCGAGAACCTTCACGCCTTCCGGCATCTTGAGGTCCGAGACGTGGAGGTACTGGTGCATGGCGAGATTGCTGATGTCGACCTCGACGGCGTCGGGGATGGCATTTGGCAGACACTCGACGTGCAGATCGCGGATCTGGGTGTCGAGCATGCCGCCTTCCTTCACGCCGGGCGCGGAACCCGTCACGCGAATGGGAACCGTCACGCGGACCACTTCATCCATGAGCACCCGGAGGAAGTCCACGTGCTCCATCTTGCGAGTGAGCGGATTGATCTGAATGTCCTTGATCATCGCGTGCCGCTGCTGGTCACTTCCCGCCATTTTCAGCAGGAAGATCGAGCGCATGCCGTGCTCGCTCTTCTGAATGAGATCGGTGATCGACTTGCGATCGACCACGATCGCCACGGGATCACGATGTCCGCCGTACACCACGGCCGGAACCTTGCCGTCTGCGCGAAGCTTGCGTGCGACGCCTTTTCCCGCCAGTTCGCGGCGGGTCACTTCCAGTGTTACCTCAGCCATGATGCTGTAACTCCTTGATTAGTTTGGGGCAAACGTCTGGAAACGGCTTGGAGAGAGCAAAATTCCCTCGTGTGGGGCCAGTCCTCTGACTGGCCAGGCCAGCCGGAGGGCTGGCCCCACACCTCACATATCAAACAGCGAGCTAACTGAATCCTCGTCGTGGATCCGCCGGATCGCCTCGGCCAGGAGCTCCGCGATCGACAGCGCTTTGAGCTTCGGGCAGTCCGCCTCTTTGTCGACGGTCGGCATGGTGTTCGTCGTCACGACGTGCTCCAGGCGGGACTCATTGATCCTCTGGATCGCGGGACCGGAGAGCACGGCGTGAGTGCAGGAGGCCGAAATCGAGCGCGCGCCCTTCGCGAACAGCGCCTCGGTCGTGTGAATGAGCGTGCCCCCTGTATCAATGATGTCGTCGACGATGAAGACATTGCGCCCCTCAACGTCGCCGATGATATTCATGACCTCCGTCTGATTCGCTGCGATGCGGCGTTTGTCGACGATTGCGAGCGTGGCGCCGAGTCGCTTGGCGTACGCACGGGCCCGCTCGACGCCGCCCGCATCGGGAGACACGATCGTCAGATCGGAAAGGTTGAGATCCCGCAGATAGCGAACGATCACCGGCGCGGCGAAAAGGTGGTCGACGGGCACGTCAAAGAAACCTTGAATCTGCGGAGCGTGCAGGTCGATGGTGAGAACGCGATCTGCTCCAGCAGTGCTGATGAGATCGGCAACCAGTTTCGAGGTAATCGGGACTCGCGGCTTGTCCTTGCGGTCCTGGCGAGCGTAACCGTAGTACGGAATCACGGCCGTAATGCGGTGAGCGGAGGAGCGCTTGAACGCATCGAGCATGATCAGGAGCTCCATGAGGTTGTCGTTGACCGGAGGCGAGGTCGGCTGGATGACGAACACATCCGCGCCTCGCACGTTCTCGTCGATCTGCACGTAGTTCTCGCCGTCGGAGAAGCTGTACAGCGACACGCGCCCGCACTCCATCCCGAGCCGCGCACAGATCTCTTGTGCGAGAACGGGATGAGAGCGGCCGGTGAAGATCTTCAGAGGACCGTACAAACGCGGTGATTATATTCTCGACCTGCTCACCGAAGCGCAGCAGCGAAATCTGAAGTTGTGGGGATGACATCGACGGTCAGCAGACTGGACATAATCCCGCGCTCGACGCAGATCGGCCCGGCTTGCCGTTTTCGCCCGCATGAGTCTCGATCGAAAGCTCTGGTCGTCGATGACGATGCTGGCGTGCGCGTGTTGGTGAAGAGGATCCTGTCGCGGAACAACTTCGAGGTGGACACCGCGCGCGACGGCGGCGAAGCGATCGAGATGATCCAGCAGAACGAGAAGCCGTTCGACGTCGACTTGCTGGTGAAGGAAGCGACGGAGTGCTACTTGGTTCAGCGGCGGCGAGGCCTGAACAAAGAAATAGCTCCGAGATCCCTTGTCCCTCGGAGCCGTTCTCGACGCGTTATCATCCACAAGGGGGCATTCGCGCCAAATTTTTGCCTGGTGATCCATCGCTTCACCCTGGCTCGCTTCAGAACGTTGACATCTGCGATAGCGCGTTCGCTCTGAACCGTCGCCTCGATGGCTTATCGCGCCGTTCGTGGCCGCTCCAACACGTTGACATCTGCGATAAAGCGTCCGTGCTGAAGCGAGGATCAAGATAGGTTGCACCACGTCGCAATGCAACAACTTTCACTGTTACAGTTTCGACTTTTCCACAGCGCATCCGCAGATGCGGTGCACACGATGTTAGGCAGACTTCAGAATCGTGAGATGGAACGGGACGAATTACGCGACGAGACCTGTTGAAAGAACCGGGGCCGCGTGCGCGTCGAGCCAAGCAAGCAGTTCCCGGATGCTCCCCGTCGCAAGCGCGATGCTGGTGTCAGCCGCACCGTAATAGAGATTGATGGTGTCGCCGTCGTCGCCGATCGTGTAGCCGCACGGGAATGCCACGTTGGCAACATCGCCGTGGGTTTCGTACGGCATCTCCGGCCCGAAGATCCACTCATCGCCGCGCAGGAGCAGACGATCGGGTTGCTCCAGATCGAAGAGCGCCACACCGAGCCGATAGAGGCATCCCGCCGCATTCAGCCGCACGCCGTGATACAGCATCAGCCATCCGCGTTCGGTCTCGATGAGCGGTGGCGACAGGCCGACCTTGTTCGCGTCCCACCATCCTCCGCGTCGGGCCTGCAGCATCATGCGATGCCCGCCCCAGCTCCGCAGATCCGGTGAATACGAGATCCATACGTGCGCGCCGGAGTCGGCGATCGGGCGATGCACGAGCGCGAACATGCCGCCAATGCGTCGCGGCAAGAGCGCCGCATCCTTGTCGTCCGGTTGCATGACCAGGCCGCAGCGCTCGAACGTCACGAAGTCTTCTGTCAGCGCGAGCGACACGCCCGGCCCGCCCTTGCCGAACGCGGTGTAGGCGATCGCGTACTTACCGAGCTCCGGAACGAACGTGATCCGCGGATCCTCGACGCCCCACAACTCCTCCGGGTGCTGATCGATCTCGCGACCCATTGTTGGCGCAGCGTCGATGACCCAGCCGCCGATCCCGTCCTTCGATCGCGCCGCGCACAAGTGCGACAGTCCGCTGCGATCTTCGACGCGGCACAGCAGGAGCGTGGTCCCGTCCTTGAGTCGCGTCGCCCCGGCGTTGAATACCGAGTGTGCCGGATAAGGCCAGTCTCTGGCCTGCAGAATCGGATTGAGCTCGTTGCGGCGAAACAGCGGCGGGTAACGGTCGATCATTTTGACTCCAGCGCGACGGCAATCGCGGCGGCTTCCGGCTCCGCGGGCACTGCCATCGCCGCGTTCCAACGCACTTCATCCGCACGCATGTCGGTGAGCGCGAGGAGAAACGACAGCGTTGACTCACTGCCTTCGTTTTCGTTCACGCGGTCGACATGCAGACCATCGCGACATCCCCCGGACGTCGCGTTGTACAGCGGTTGCTGCAACTGGTTCTGGCCGAGGAACCATGTGAATGCTCGATGGGCGTGCTCGGTCCATCGATGATCGCCGGTCGAGCGGAACGCCTGCATGCATGCCGACACCGTCGCGCACGCATCGACCGGCTGCTGGTCGAAGAGCGCCGGTTGGGCACCGCGCTCGAAGAAGCCGTTCGTTCCCACGGGTGCGAAGTAGCCTTCCGCGGTCTGCTGAATCCTGACCAGCCATTCGAGCGAACGAAGTCCGGTGGCGGTCATGGCGTCGTAGCCCATCCAATTTCCAGACGCGATGAGGGCCTGCGGAAGGCGCGCGTTGCAGTAGGTGACGCGATCCTCACACCACGGCCAGTCCGGTTGATCGATCTGTGCGAACAGAGCGAGCAGCCGGTTCGCAATCATTCGTCCCGCGGCTTGAACGCTGCGATCACCCTCGAACGCACGAAGGTATTGCTCGATGCCGAGGAGCGTGTAGGCCCACGCGCGCGGGCTGGTGAAGCTTGCGACCGCGGGAAGTGCGTCGTGAAAGAGCGAGCTTGCGAGGCTCAGGCGCCCCGGTTCGCTGGAGCGACCGACCACCGTGCCGAGCGCCCACATCGCGCGACCGTGACTATCTTCCGAGCCGCGTTCTTCCAGCCATTCGCGCGAATACGACATGAAGTTCGTGAATCGCCCCGCCGGTTTCTGAAAGGCGTGATTGACGAACGCCAGATAGCGCAGCGCGAGTCTGCGCACGAGGACCGGGTCCGCCGCCCCCGCGTCCTCGACGAGCGTCATGAGAAGCAGCGCACGCGCATTGTCATCGAGGCAATAGCCTTCCTCGTATCGGGGAATCGTGAAGGCTGCGTGCTGGAGGATGCCGGTGTCGTCGGACATCATCGCAACGTGATCGAGATTGATCTGCGGCAAGTCCGCGGGGCGTGCGGCGAGCGTCTTGGCCCGGAAGGAAGTCCGCAGACGCTGCGCGCTTTCGGCGCGGGCCCGCTCAAACGTCTTCAGATACGAGTCAGCGACGGCGGGCCACAGCATGGCACGACCGTGAGCGGCTGCGCGCAACCGCAGGTCGAGCCGCTTCTCGTCATCGTCGAGGAGACCAACGATCTCTTTGCCGATCGCCGCCGCGTCCCGCCACGGAACGAGGATCCCGCGACCCTCAGCGAGCAGTTCCCGCGCATACGCGTACGGCGTCGAGATGACCGCCTTGCCCGCACCCACCGCGTAGGCCAGCGTGCCCGAGGTGATCTGCTCCGGATTGAGATACGGGGTGATGTAGATGTCTGCCGCCGCCAGGAACTCGGAGAGCTCGTCCTGACTGACGAAACGATTGTGAAAGATGACGTGCGCGCCAACCCCAAGGCGTTTCGCACGCTCCTCGAGCATCAGGCGATACGTTTCGCCATGATGCTCGATGACGTGCGGATGCGTGGCGCCTAACACGACATAGACGACGTCGGGATGGGTGGCCAGGATCGACGGCAGAGCGTCGATGACGTACTCGATCCCCTTGTCGGGCGACAACAGTCCGAAGGTGAAGATCACCGATCGGCCCGCCACCCCGAGGCGGTCTTTGCTGTCGCTCTCGAAGGGGACGTTGGGGATTCCGTGGGGAATGACATCGATCTTCGCGTCACTCACGCCATGCACTTCGCGGAGAATCTCCGCGCCGCGCTCGGTCATGACCACGACGCGCTCGGACATCGCCGTCAGCTCGTCCATGACGCGCCGCTGATGGAGATTCGGGTTGCTCAGAATCGTGTGCAGTGTGGTGACGATTGGCATGCGGAGGTCGCGCAGGAGAGGCAGCAGGTACCGGCCTGCCTTTCCGCCGAAGATGCCGTACTCGTGCTGAACGGAGAGCACATCGACGGCATTCACGTTGAGATAATCCGCGGCGCGCAGATAGGCGTCCGTATCGCTGTCGGTGAGCTCGAACCGTACACGTCCCGGATACGCGTGCTGGTGACGGCCGTCGTTCATCGCGAGAACAAAACAGTCCACGCCCGGCGCCGCCGTGGCGATTGCCTGGCTCAGGTCGGTGGTGAACGTCGCGATGCCGCACTGCCGCGGCAAATGATTGCCGAGCAGTGCGACACGACGAAGCTCCGGGCTTCTCTCGACCGGATCGCTCAAGCAGGATCCGGAACGAACCTAACGGGCACGGTTGGATCGATGACGCCGCGGGCGCGGCGCGCCGGCATCGCGTTCTTCCACGCCAGCACGACATCATTGGCGAGAACGAACTCGAACACCTGGCGATGACAGCGAAGCCGCAAGATCTTCCCATCCTGAACGCTGCGTCCTGTACCGAGCTCGCTGTCGTATTCGATCTCTTCAATCCACTCGAGATCGAGCGACGCCTGCATGTCGGAGTTCTCGTAATAGAACGCCGAATCGGTGAGCGCCAGCGCGACTTCCAGCCGGCGATTGCCGTCGACGAACTCTCCGCGGCTCACGAGGCGCGAGGTCGCGCGGCGGCTGTCGTTCATCTTCTGAAGACGACCGGACGCGAATTGCCCGTAAAGAGCCCAGATCAGGACAGCGATGGCAACAGCAGCGAACGCAATGAGCCAGAACATTGAAGCCTCCTTGTCGTTACGGCGTGGAATGGCTGGCCGGGAACTAAACCTTCTTTGGCTTCGCCTCGCTCACTTTGAGAATCTGGCCGTTGACGTCCTTGCCATCGAGGCCTTTGATCGCGGCATTCGCTTCATCCGCCGTGGCGTATTCGACGAATCCGAATCCTTTGGACTCGCCGCTCGAGCGCTCGGTGGCGACATTGGCGGACTGCGGCGCTCCGAAGGGAGTGGCCAGTGCGTTGAGCTGCGCGTCGTTGATCTGTTTCGAGAGATTGCCCACGTGAATCTTCATGAAGAGCTCCTGTCTCGCGACCGACAACGACTCGAGAACGCAAACACGTCCGTCCGTCGTAGTGCCGCGGAGATGAAAGCTAAGAGGAGTGAGTCCAGAGATCTGACTTAGTTCAGACCCTTGAAGAGTCGAGGAAGGTTCCCCGGCGTACTCCTCGGTGATGCGGCTTTGCGGCCAACATGGACGGCGGTAAGCTCTTCTTCATGTTGCGACGCTGCATGGTTCTATTCCTGATGGCCATCGCGCTCGCAGCGCACGCCAACCCGTTCGGAGATCTCGTCGTGCTGATCCCGCTCAATCCCGGCCACCTTGCCGGCGCGTTCGACACCGACTGGCGGACAACGGTGTGGGTTCACAATTCCAGCGACATCGATGCCGTCATCAACTGTCCTTCCGACCTCGACCAATGTTCGAAGATCAAAGCGCATTCGACGATCGAGCTTCAGAATCCGTGGACCTCGACGCCGGGCCCGTTTTTTCTCCGCATTCGCGCGGGCATCATCACTCCGGGTCCCAGTGCCGATGGCGTCTGGGTCGAGATGCGAACGGCGGACGTGGGAACCTCTGCGCGCAGCGCGGGGACCGAGATTCCGCTCGCTCGTCCGTCGGATTTCAGGGCCGGAACACTGATCCTTCCTCACGTCCCGGTGAACAATCACTCCCGCCTGCGGCTGCGTGTTTATGGCTCGAGCAACGGAAGCGCGACCATTCGCGGAATCGGCTCGACGTCCGGACAGCCGCTGGTCGCCTCGACTCTCACGCTGGCAGGCAACGACGGCAACCTGGCCGGAGCGCGCTTTCCGTCGTACGCCGAACAGCTTCTGTCGACGCCGATCGGCGCCGACGATTCCATGCGGATCGAGATCACGTCGACCTCGTCGATCTGGGCATTCATCACCGTGACCGACAACGACTCGCAGCAGTTCACCGTCATCGCGCCCGCCAACCCCGAATACGTTCCGATCAGCGTGGCTCAGAGCGATTTCAGATATTCGACCAGCGCGTTCTTTTCCTCATCGCTGAGTGCGAGGTGCTTGAAAGCATCGTAGTGATCGACCACGTCGCGTAACGTAGCGAACCGTCCGTCGTGATAGTACCCACCCTTCGAGTGCGTCCAGAGCCCGCGCAGCGGAGCGGTTCGATAGGTGTGCTCCGGTGAACGATTGGACTGGAAGTCGTCAATGCCGATATCCGCGGCGGGATGCGTGTTCCATCCCGGCTCCGTGAAGAGGGGCGGCACGTGACAGGACGCGCACTGCGCTTTGCCGGCGAAGATCATCGCACCGCGCGCGGCCAGCGAGTGATCGAACGACGCGTCTGAGGGCCGCGGCGACGGCAGCGCCAGTTGATAGAAATGCAGCGCTCCCAGTTTCGAGGTCACCAGATCGACCGCGCTGCGCTTGTTGCCGAGGCCATTCTTTGCAGCGACCGGGTATTGGTCGGCGTTCATCAGCCGCCGATCGACGAAGGTCCCCTGACCTGACAGTTCCAGATTGGCAACGTATGCGTTCCAATACGTAACGGTGCCCCACCCACCCGTCCACGTGTGCATGTTCACGCCAGCCATGCCGAACGCTGGTGGAATCAGCGTGGCGGCGGGTTTCCCGTCCGGCCGAAACGCTTTCCCATCGAGATTCAGGAGAGCGTCGAATTTTCCCGGGCCCCAGCTCGCGAGCACTTTCCGTGTCGTCGCATCGTCGACGCCGAGCACCTTGCTGATGGCATTCAGTCCGGGTGACAGCGACATGATGGCTCCGGGATTGAGGTCGCGGTTCGCCCACCCGTCGAGCCGGCGGCCGATTCCCGCCGCGAAAGAATCGTCGACCGTCGAATGGCAGACCGCACACGTCAACCCGATCGACTTCAGACTGCCGTCGGTGTTGAGCTTTCCCTGCACGCCGACAACGGCGTTGAGTTTGATCAGCGTCAGCGTCGTTGCGGGATCGTCGAGGTCGACCTTTCCCTTCTTGATTCCGTCGACCACCGCGGCGGGAAGCGCCGACGCGTCGACCTTCAGGCCGACTGAGAGCGCCATTTTCGGGCTGACTCCCCCACCGACACCGCCGAACTTCGACCCTTCGATCGCCTGATGCAGCTTCAGCGTGTCCGTCCAGAAGACCTCATCGCCAAACGTATCGAACCGGAAGATCGCCTGCCCCTCGGAAAACATCGAGCTCGCATTGCGCGCGACGGCTGCCGTCCAGTTCTCTTTCGTGGCCGGGAGCGCTTTCGTGTCCGGATGCTGCGCCTTGAAAATGGATGCCGTCCCGATGATCGCCACTGCAATCAGGCTGATTCGCACCGCCGTCGCGTTTCGCATACTTCTCCTTGCAAAACACGATGCTACTGGCCGCCCGGAAATCCATCTGTTTCAAACGGCACAGTGCATGTTTACGGAGACGGCCGGTCTTGCGAGTAGACGTGGGTGAACTCGAGGCCGAAGAACAGGATCTGCGCGGACCAGTACGTCCACAGCAATACGACGACGATCGATCCCGCCGCACCGAATGGCGAGCCCACGCCGGCTTTCCCCAGATAGACAGCGAGGGCGAACTTGCCGATGACGAATAGCGAGGCGGTAACTGCCGCCCCGAGCCGCACGTCGCGCCATTGCACCGTCGAGCGCGGCAGATAACGAAACACGGCGCCAAAGAGTCCCGTGAGGATCAGCGTCGACGCGGACAGTTGAACGGCCTGCCATAGCCATCGCCCGCCGATGAGTTTCGCGGCGGCGTATTTCCCGGTGATCGCGATCGCGGCGTCGGCCATCACAGAAAGCAGGACGACGAGACCCACTGCCAGCACCAGCAACACGCGCATGGAACGCTTGATCGGACCTGGTTCGTCGGCCTTGTCTCCCCAGATCGTGACGATTGCGTCGTCGATCTGCCGGTAGACACCCGTCACCCCGAAGTAGAGCGAAACGAGACCGACCGACGACGCGAACCAACCGACCTGACGCGGCGCGTCCTTGACCATCGCCGCAATCGCCACGGCGGCCGCGGAGCCGAAGCTCGCAGCGATCCGATCGACGACCTCGCGTTCTGCCGCCTGTCGCCCGATCAACATGCCGGCAGCCGCGATGATGATGAGGAGCGTGGGAGCGAGGGTGAAGACGATGTAGAAACCGAGCGCCGCGCCAAAACGCGAGGCGTTGTCACGCTGGAACGCAGCGAACGTCAGTCGAAACGCGGTTGCGAGACGGGGGCGTTTCGACATTTCGCGCTAAAGAACGGCTCTGCACACGTGCAGGCGCCCCTCATCCGCCCTTCGGGCACCTTCTCCCCGCAAACGGTGAGAAGGCCAACATCGGTGGTGGCCCCTCGCCCCACTTGCGGGAAGAGGGTGGCCGAAGGGCGGGTGAGGGGTTTCTCGCACTAGCGCAGAGCTTCCCTAGGCACTGGCGTTCATCGGACGAAACAGCCACCACAGCGCAAACGCAAAGCCGTAGACGCCGGCCACACTGTAGAAATAGGGCGCCGCTCCCCAGAACGAGCGCGCCACGACGCCGTAATGTGCGGCGCTCCACGCACCGAGGCTGAGCGCGTAGTACGCCTTGACGAACGAGATGACGGCTGCAACGTGGACCAGAACCAACAGCGCGGCGGCGCCTGCGAACCCGAAAACGTTCCGGTCCGAAAATGCGCGCCGGCTCGCCGCGAAGAGTGTCATGAGAACGATGAGATTGAATGTGATGTCAGTCGACTCGACGGCGAACCGCCCTCTCGCCGTTCGACGCACATCGGTGCGATCCACGAGGAGAAGGCTCCCATCCGGAATGATGCGGGTCACCGCCGGACGTTCGAACGAGCGCACCGCCACCTCGGTCAGCGAAGCGAGCAGCCGCGTGTAGGGCACCGTGAGTCCGCCCCAGATCGCGAGACCGGCGAGGAATCCGATCGCTCCCTTAAGAACGACTCTGGACAGGTCTTTCCGCAAATTTCCAGCTCCAGAAGAGGAACATTGATACCGCGGCGAGAATCACGAGGGACTGCCAGACGCCCACGTGGACGAAGTCGAAAAACCGGCGATGGTGCTCGCCGAGCCACACGAGCGACGCAACCCGAACGAGGTTGATGATTTGAATCGCCGTCACGCCGGCGAGCAGACCGGCGACTCGCGATCGCAGCGTTGCTGGAAACGCGAGCATCGCCGCGGCCAGAACCATCATCGCCTCCACCCCGTTGCATCCGGTACGGACATCGAGCGCAAAGCGCGGCGAATAGATGATCGTGCCGGCGACCGCGATCTGCTGGTGAAAACTTCGCAGGAGAAACGCCGTTGCCGCCACGACCAATTGCGTAAACGGAACGACGAAGTGATCGTTCACTGGCTCGAGGGCGCCGATTACATAGAACACCACCAGCGCCGCGAGAAAGCGAGCGACGAAGATTCCCCCGGCCTTACGCGGTCGTTCGGTTCCCATGGTGGACGTCGACGTTCAAGACGTGAATCGGTTGACGGCGAAGACGCCTGCGATCGCGAGCAGTGCAAGCAGGATCATCATGCCGACCGCGTCGAGTGTCGGCCCGCCCGCGGCTCCGCCTGCAGGACCTGCGGCCGCCGTTACGATCAACGAGCACGAGACCGAGCCCCCTGCCGTCGTCGCCGTGATCGTCGCGTTCCCCGGAATCAGACCGGGCGTCACGAAGACGGTGACTGAAGTCGCGCCCGCGGGAATGAACACGGAGACGGGTACCGTCGCCGTGCCAGGAGCGGACGACGTGAGCGTGACGATGGTTCCTCCCGGCGGCGCGGGTGCCGGCAGAGTGATGGTTGCCAGGCCGGGTCCGCCGCTGGTCAGCAGACCGCTCGGGCATGTAACGCTGGTCGGCGGTGGCGGAATAACGACCGCCGCACTGCAACCGCCGATCGTGTTGCCGCCCGCGGCCGGCATCGTCACCGCAGCGTTGACTCCCACGATCCTACCCAGAACGTTCGACGCCGAGGAGTTCGTGACACTCTGGTCCGCGATGAGCGTTCCGAAGAAGTTGTTCCCATTGAGAACCGCATCAGTGCCGATTTGCCAAAACACGTTGCAGGGATTGGCGGTGCCGGCAAACGACGCGTTGACGTTGACGGTCAGCGCGGACCCGACGGAGAAGACAAAGATGCCCGTTCCGGTAGGATCGTTGAGCGTCAGGATTCCGGTCACCGCTCCTCCGGGGCTTGCAAGATTGGCTGCAACCGGAAAGCGATAGACGCCGGGTGTGAGAATCAAATTG
>JBBRMQ010000129.1:0-11874 GCA_038230775.1 Thermoanaerobaculia bacterium | reverse complement strand
CAGCAGCTCGTGTCACTGTTGAGGGTCTGGTTGTACCGATAAATGCGCAGGACTGAGGACTGAGGACTGAGGTTTGAGGACTGAGACCCCGCCCGCCAGGGGGCCTTCAGTCCTCAGTCCTCGGATCTCTTTTCTTGTCACGCGGTTTGCTCTATAGATGACCATGCCCGAGGTTGTCACTTCCGCCCTGGACGAGCAGCAGAAGCTCGAGCTCGAGGAAATCGAGGTCAAGCTCGTGACGGAAGGAATCTATCTCCACTACGGCTTCGACTTTCGCGACTACTCGCTGCCGTCGCTGCGCCGCCGTCTCTGGAAGCGCGTGTACGCCGAAGGGCTGAGCACGATCTCGGGATTGCAGGAGAAAGTGCTCCACGACTCCTCGTGCATGGAGCGCCTCCTCCTCGATCTCTCGATCAATACGACCGCGATGTTTCGCGATCCGACCTTCTACCTCGCGTTCCGGAAGAAGGTCGTGCCGATGCTCCGCACCTATCCCTTCGTGCGCATCTGGCATGCGGGATGTTCCACCGGTGAAGAGGTCTACTCGATGGCCATCCTTCTCCAGGAGGAAGGCCTTTACGATCGTTGCCGCATCTATGCGACGGACATCAACGAGGCGGTGCTGCAGCGCGCCAAGGAAGGCATCTTCCCGATCAACACGATGCAGGAGAACACCAGCAACTACATCACCGCGGGCGGCACAGGGAACTTCTCGCAGTACTACACCGCGCGTTATGACTACGCGATCTTTCGCCCATCGCTGCGGGAGAACGTGATCTTCGCGCAGCACAACCTCGTGACCGACGCGTCCTTCAACGTGTTCAACGTGATCTTCTGCCGCAACGTCCTGATCTATTTCAACAACGTCCTGCAGGAGAAGGTCCAGCGCCTCTTCCTGCAGAGCGTCGAGCACCTCGGCGTGTTAGGCCTGGGCAAGAAAGAAACGATCCGCTACACCGGAGTCGCCGATTCGTACGAGATCCTCGATGAGGATGAGCGGCTGTATCGGAGGGTGCGATGACCCTTCGTGCCGCTGCGCGGCGTTGTCGGTTGTCGGTGATCGGTTGTCGGAGGACCGCGTAAATGGCGCGCGTATCGAGTCCGACAACCGACAACCGACAATCGACAACGCGGGCCGCAGCGCCGCAGTTGATCGTCATCGGCTGCTCCCTCGGCGGCATGCACGCTTTGCAGACGATTCTCACCGGTCTGCCGAAGGAGTTCTGCCTTCCGATCGTGGTCGCACAACACCGGCACAAGCGCTCCGCCGAAGGGCTGCCGGCGTACCTGCGCAAGTTCACGCATTTGAAGGTGGTCGATGCCGATGACAAGCAGCGGATCAAGAGCGGAACCGTCTACCTGGCACCGGCGGACTATCACCTCCTCATCGGCGACGACGCGGACCTGAGTCTCTCGGTGGAAGATGCCGTACGGCACTCGCGACCGTCGATCGATGTGCTGTTCGAGAGCGCCGCCGATGCGTACGGTCCGGGCGTGATCGCCGTGATCCTCACCGGTGCGAACGAGGACGGTTCCCGCGGCGCAAAACGCATCAAACAACGGGGCGGTACCGTCGTGGCCCAGGATCCCCAAACGGCTGAGGCGCCGGCAATGCCCAAGTCCGCCATCGATTTGGGCGTCGTGGATCAAATCTTGCCTTTGGATCAGATTGCTTCATTTCTGGCCGATCGTTGTCGAACTGTTCTGCCGAGAAGATGACCACTGCGCCCACAGAAAAGGTCAACATCCTTCTGGTCGACGATCAGCCGCAGAACCTCTTGGCTCTCGACGCGATCCTGAGCGAGACCGGCGAGAATCTCGTGCGCGCGCAATCGGGCAAAGCGGCCCTGCGTGCGCTGCTCGATCGCGAGTTCGCGGTCATCCTCCTCGACGTGCAGATGCCCGAGCTCGACGGGTTCGAGACCGCGACGCTCATCCGGCAGCGGGATAAGTCGCGCGACACCCCGATCATTTTCCTGACCGCGTTGAGCCGCAACGACTCGAGCATGTTCCGCGGCTACGAGCTCGGCGCGGTCGACTACATGTTCAAGCCGTTTCACCCCGAAGTCCTGCGGGCGAAGGTGGGCGTGTTCGTCGAGCTGTTCCGGCGCCGCGAAGCGATCAACCGTCAGGCGCAGGAACTGGCGCGACTCAGCCGGCAGAATGAGCTGATTCTCAAGGCCGCGGCTGAAGGCGTCTTCGGAGTGAACCTCAACGGCGTGTCGACGTTCGTCAATCCTTCGGCGGCGCGCATGATCGGTCGAAGTCCGGAGGACGTTGCCGGCCGCGACATCCACTCGGTGTTGCACCCGTCGTTTCCCGGTGTGGTCACATGCGACATCAAGCGATGCGTCGTCTTCGACGCGCTTCACGGTGAAGTCGTTCGCGACGACATCGAAGCCACCTTCTTCCGCGAGGACGGCACGAGCTTCCCCGTCGAGTTCCGCGTCTCGCCGATGTACGACGAGAATGGACGGACGGTGGGCTCGGTCGTCACGTTCCGCGACGTCACCGAGAAACGCTCGGCGGCGCTCGCTGCAGAGAATGAGCGCCGCTACCGCGAGGCCGAAGCACAGAACCGGGCGAAGGACAACTTCCTTGCCACGCTCTCCCACGAACTGCGCACTCCGATGACATCCATCCTCGGCTGGACCCAGTTCCTTCGTTCCGGCGACTACACGCTGGACGAGCTCAAAGAGGCGCTGCAGATGATCGAGACCAGCGCTCGCCTGCAGAAGCGTTTGATCGACGACATGCTCGACGTCTCCCGGATCGTCCTCGGCAAGTTCCAGGTGGAGCTGCGCCCGACGCGGCTGTCCGAGGTGGTGCAGGCGGCGGTGAACAACGCGCGTCCGGATGCGGCGGAGCGCGGCGTCCGGCTGACTTCCGAGATCGACGAGAAACACGACGACGTCGTGTACGCCGACGGCACGCGGCTGCAGCAGGTGATCGGCAACGTGCTGTCGAATGCGATCAAGTTCACGCCGGCCGGCAAGAAGGTCGATCTTCACCTCCTGCGGGTCGATGAGCACATGCAGATTCGCGTTCGCGATGAAGGCGAGGGCATCGACCCGTCGTTCCTGCCGCACGTGTTCGAACGCCTCCGCCAGGCGGACGAAACGGCCAGCCGCTCCGGCCTCGGACTCGGACTGGCGATCGCGAGACACATCATCGATCTGCACCAAGGCGACATCACCGCGGAAAGCGAAGGTCTCGGCAAGGGATCGACGTTCACCGTGACGCTGCCCGTGATGAACGACGGCGGCAGGCTCGAAGCGCGATCGCAGACCGACGGCGCAATCGCCTAGGATCGCTTCTGAGTGGACCGGCTTCAGCCGGTCAAGGCGATGATCATGAAGACCGGCTGAAGCCGGTCCACACACAGAAGCTGCGCGATTGAGATCACGTGGCGTCGCCTCTGTGTGAGGACCGGCTTCAGCCGGTCACGATGACGACGACGGCCGCCGAAGTCCACACACCTAAGCGGCCCCGATATACCATTCGCTGCGTGGCTGCCAATCGACGCCAAATTCGTTTTCTCGTACGTTTTGCTCTCCTCCTGATCGTGTTTTACGCGTTCATGCTCTATCGGCCGTTCGAGGAGCGCGTGATCGATCCGTACACGCAGAGCATCGCCGCCGTATCCGCCAGCCTCCTGAATGTTGGCGGAGCGCATGTGACGCGAAGCGGCACGCTGATCACCGGCCGCACGTTCGGCGTCGAGGTGAAGAACGGCTGCAACGGCGTCGAGGCGCTCTTCTTCCTCGCCGCGGCGATGATCGCGTTCGAAGCTCCGGCGAGGTGGCGGCTGGCTGGAGTTGTCGTGGGGTCGCTCGTGATCGAGGTCCTCAACATCGTGCGGGTCGCATCGCTCTACCTGATCGGCGCCATGCGGCCTGATCTCTTCGAGACGTTTCACCTCGCCATCTGGCAGACCGTGATCTTCGGCGCGGCGGTCTTCATGTTCGTGTACTGGACATCGCGCGTGCAGCGGCTCGATGCGGCGAACGCTCGCTAAATTCGCGGCCGGCCTGGCGGTCGCGGTGCCGTTGTGGTGGTTCACGCTGCCCGCCTATTCGAGGGTGGTGGTTTTCCTCACGGCGCCGCTCATTCATCTCGATGCGCAGTTCGCGCGCGCGATCTTCAGCGTGGCCGCCAACCGCATCCTGATGCGCAATCCATCGCTCGACATCCCCGCTGAGCAGGTGACCTACAACCTCGTGCTGCTCGTCGCGCTCTTCGCCTCCGTCCGCCGCCCGTTTCGCGACCAGAACGTCATTGCGTTTCTGATTTCGGCGGCGATCGTCTTCACCACGCACGTGGCCGGTCTCGTTCTCTGGATCGAGAGCGCGTTCGCCATCCGCGCCGGAGGCTGGAGCACATGGTCCGCCGTGCAGACGCTGCTGCAGATCGTCGGCATGCCGGCGATCGTTTTCGCCTGCTGGTGGGCGGCGACCCAGAAGCAGTAGACGCCGGAATTCTTTTCCACGATCATCGTTCTGCCGGATGCTCGGATTGCTGGGGAGTCGCCAAGTGGTAAGGCATCGGTCTTTGGAGCCGACATTCGATGGTTCGAATCCATCCTCCCCAGCCACCCGGCCGGCACGGCCGGCTGCGTGAGTTGGCCTAGCCTCCTTCAGGTTTCGCATCCCTGCTGCGAGAGATTCTCGCGACATGTGGAGTTCGAATCGCGGTTCTGTGTGCGCAGCACACAGACATTCGCAATCAATCCCTGGCCCTCGTGAGCCGTCAGCCCGCTGACATTCACCACGCTGACTTGTACGAGGAACCCGCCAGTCCGACGACCATCTCAGCCGCGAAATTGCCATGCGCCGTCCCGCCGTCGGAGCGGACACTCTGACGCGCACCGGCGTTCGGATCGGGCAGTCCGAGCGCATCCAGCTCCAGACTGAAATCGCGTGCAAGATTGGCTCGTTGCCGCGCGTCCCCGGTGTACCAGAGCACACGAAAGCCGGCGTAGATCTTCTGCGCGTTCGCCAGAGGGTATTGAAGCTCGGCGGGCAACTCGGCGAAGTGCTGGAGGAAGTGCTGGCGGATGGCAGCAACTCCAGGGAGAGTCACCAGCTCCGGATTGCGGCCGGCAGCCACCCACATGAAGTACAGCAGCTCGATGCCGGCGTCGAGATCTGCGACACTCATGCTGGCATCGAAGCCCGGTGCCGACGCCCATTCCGGGCGCGGATTCGTTGACGTGTGCAGTACGCGATTGCGCCGGTCGAGCGCGGCACGAACCGCAATGCCCCACCCGGTCTTCGCGTCAGCGGCTGCTTGAATGCGCGTTTCGAGCTTCGCCCGCATTTGTGAACGGGTGGAGGCCCCGCTGCCGATCGCGTCGAGCATTTGCTTCCAATCGGTCGTCAGGGCCTTTTGCCCGTTCTCGTCGCTGCTGGCGTAGCTCTCGGCAAACTTCTTGGCAATGAGCTCCGCCTCCGCCTCCGTCAACTGCGCGTCGAAGCACTCGTGGAGAAGCAGTGAAAATGTCGCCACAGTCCCCCACGTCAGCGGCGGCTTACCGTCGACGATGATCGTGTTCCACGACTCGCGGGCACGGCCGGCCAGCCGGTTCGTGATCCGCTCGATCGTCGCCGGATCGCTGTACTGCGCCGTCACCGCAGGAGAGCCGGTCACGTCCTGGGCACAGATCGGAACGGCAACCAGGAAAGGAAGAACGACGAACACGATCCGTCGCGGCATACGCACCTCGGTTCGCATTATAGGAAGAAACGTCCAACCGGCCTGCATCTTCGTCGCGGACATAGAGCATCCCGCGTCGCAGATCGATTCTGTCGACCACTCCTCGGACAAAAACACGCCGCGGTTGCGCGACCGGATTGTCGACGACATCGACGTACACGCTGCCGCGATGGAAGACGCCGCCGAGGCGGATGTTGAGACCGACGCGGAAGTCGCGGCCTCGCAGACTGCGCTCCGGCACCCGGAACGAGCGGCGATCGCCTTCGACCTGGACGCGGTATCCATCGCGCTCGCGGGTGATGTTGCTGATCCGCCCGTCGACTGTGACCCTTTCGTCATCACGAACATCGCGATCGCGGTTCTGATAGACGACGCGTTCGTAGGACGATGTCTCATCGTTGCCTCTTTAGCACCGTGAACCGACACACAGGAACAATCGCAACCGCGCTGCCATGAGAAAGGGAGATGAACGATGAAAACGAAATGGATGGTTCTGGTGTTGTCCGCGGGCGTCGTTGCGTGCACGTCGTCGGGCTACGACGACCAGCCGCGATCACGACCGATGCCGCGGGCCGCGTCGAGCAGCAATGCGATCGACTTCATCCCGTTCGATGACTGGTGGCATCAACCAGCGGTCGCCAGCGCGGTGAATCTCACGAACGATCAGCTCACGGCACTCGATCGACTCGCCGCCGACGATCGCGACCAGATCCAACGTCTGGAGCGCGACAGCATGACCGCGACGCGCGGCCTGCACGACGTGCTCGATTCCCGGCAGCCGTCGATCGCGGACATCGACTCGGCAGCCCGACGCGCGCGCGAGATTCACGACGCGCTCTTCGATCGTCAGATGCACATGCTCGCGGCGGAGCGGCAGGTGCTCAGCGACGATCAGTGGCGGACGCTCCAGCAACAGTTGCAGAGGGAGCGATCGGATCGCCGCGGTGAGGAAGGCGGCCGTCGTCGCGGCGGGCGAGGCGGGATGGGCGGCAGGGGACGCCGGCCGGGCTTCTAAGATTTTCGGTCAGGCGTAGCAAGCACCTCGAGTTTCCCGCAGCCGCGGGTTTATTGAGGCACGATCAGCGCGCCACCCGCCCACACCGGTTCCTCGCTACGCTCGGAATGACATGTCGCCCCCGTTTAGGGGCAGCAGCCGCCCGCCCGGTTTGAGTGTCATCCCGAGCGTAGCGAGGGACCGGTGTGGGCGGGTGGTTCGATCAACGATCCCTATCTAAATCAGGCGCGGAACAATTGCCGGCGCTGATTGACGCGATCCTTCGCGCCCCACGTGTACTTGTACTGCTCCGCTCCGCGCAGAAAGTCGAAGACCTGCGCGCCGTCGCGCACGGCCTGCTCGATCGCGTGCGCAACGATCACCGTTCCGATGCTCATCTTCTCGAGCTCCGGATCGTAGCCGCTGAGGTAGTAGAAGACGGTCCCGTGCGACGCGAATCCGTAGAACATCGCGACGATGCGACCGTTCACGCGTGTGGCATACATCCGAAGCGCGCCGGCGTCCATCAGGGCACGCGCCGCCTCGCGATGAAACGTCTGATCGACGTCCGCGGCGAGCATGCCCGGCAGGCCGCGCTTCTGCCATCGCGCGGCGTGCAGCTCGAAGAGCGCGTTCATCATTTCTTCGAAGTTGGATTCGTCCGCAGTCTCGATCGACAGCTCCCCGAGCTTCTCGAGCGAGCGGCGGTAGTAGCGGAGCTTCTTCCGGAAATGCGTCGAGATGAGATTCTGGAGCTCGTCGCCGGCATCGGTGATCGCCAGCCGCGGGCAGACGTCGTGTTCGCTCACGCTGTCGTTCCAGCCCTCGGGCGGCGGCGTCGTCAGAACGGCGGATTCGGGACGCAGTTGCTGGAAGTCCCACATCTGACAGTCGGCCTTCGCGATGCTGTCGAACACCGGTTCGACGGGGCCGAGCACGTCGACATAATCGCTGTTTCCGCTGCCGAGGATCATGCCGAGGGATTCGCCGTCCTCGCGGACGATGAGCAGCGGGGCGAAGGACGCCAAGCGGTCGCCCTCGCGAACGGCCACCGTGTGCAGCTCGCCCGACCCGAACGCGCGCCACCACGGCAGAAGCCACATCGGCGATTGGAACGGCGTCGCGTCCGGAGTCGCGGCCCAGAGCGCCCGCCATTCCGCTTCCGCTGCAGCGAGTTGCGAGGGTTCGGTGAGGACGTCGGCGGCCATGAAGCGGCGCATTGTAACGGTGTGTGGGGCCAGCCCTCCGGCTGGCCGGCCAGCCAGAGGGCTGGCCCCACACTTCCCGACTACAATCCTTCCATGCGCCGCGCTTCGTTCCTCCTCGTCGCTTTCTACGCATCCACTCTTTTCGCTCAGCAAACCTCGGAAGAGGAGAAGAAGTGGAACGAGCCGGTCGCGCCGTTCCGCATCATGAGCAATCTCTTCTACGTCGGGGCGGCGGAGGTGGCGTCGTATCTCGTCGCCACACCGAAGGGTCACATTCTCATCGACGGCGGCTTCGAGGCGACGGCTCCGCAGATCCTGGAAAACGTTGGCAAGCTCGGTTTCGACATCCACGACGTCCGCATGATCCTCTTCACGCACGCGCACTACGATCACGCTGGCGGACTCTCGGCGATCAAGCGCAACACGTACGGGATGCTCATCGCCAGCGAAGGTGACGCGCCGCTCCTGGCCCGCGGTGGTAGAGACGATCCGCAGTTCGGCGATCGGTTTCGCTTCCCGCCCGTGAACCCGGACCGATTGATCCGCGACGGCGACAAAGTCTCGTTAGGCGGAATGACGCTCACCGCGCACGTCACACCGGGACATACGCCGGGCTGCACGACGTGGACGACCACCGTGCGCGAGAAGACGAAGCCGTATGAGGTGGTGCTCGTCTGCAGCGCAAGCGTGCCGCCGGAGTACAAGCTGATCGGCAATCCAAAGTATCCGAACGCGGTCGCCGACTATCGCCGCACCTTCACGATCCTCGAGTCGCTTCCCTGCGACATCCCTCTCGCGCCGAACGCCAGTTTCTTCAAGATCATGGAGAAGATGGGACGTCTGAAGAAAGGGGAGAAGCCGAATCCGTTCATCGATCCGGCGGGATACAAGGCCTACGTCGCTCGAGCCAAGGCCGCGTTTGAAGCCGAAGTGAAGAAGGAGAGCGGTGCCGCGTCTCATTGATCTGAGTCACGCGGTCGGACACGGCACGATCACCTATCCGGGACTTCCGGCCCCGGTCATCAGCGATCACCTGAGCCGGGAAGCGTCGCGAGCGAAGTACGCTCCCGGGACCACTTTTCAGATCGGTCGCGTCGAGATGGTCGCGAACACGGGCACGTACATCGACGCGCCCAGCCATCGATTCGAAGGAGCGGCGGACATCGCCGCGCTGCCTCTCGAGCATCTCGCCGATCTCGAAGGCGTCGTCATCGAGGGCACCGCGCTGTCCGGGCAGTCGATCGCGAATCGCGCGGTGCTGTTCCGAACGGGATGGTCCCGCCACTTCGGCACTCCACAATACGGTGTGGGCCATCCGTTCCTCACGTTGGAGACGGCCGATGCGCTGATCGCGGGCCGCGCGGCGCTGGTGGGGATCGACTCGCTCAACATCGACGACGCGCGCGACGGCACCAGGCCGGTGCACACGCGTCTTCTCGCCGCCGGCATTCCAATCGTCGAACATCTCACCGCGCTCGATCAGCTTCCCGCCCGCTTCCGGTTCTTCGCCGCGCCGGCAAGATTCATCGGGATGGGCAGCTTCCCCGTGCGCGCATTCGCGATCGCGTGACCGACAAGGACTACTTCACGCTCGAGACGGAGCACTTCACGATCGACGGCCGTTCGCGCGCCGGTCATGAGACCGTGCTGCGTGTGCGCGATCTGAACATCGCGCTCGACATCGGCCGCTGTCCCGACTCGGTGATCGGCATCCCGAACATCTTCGTCACCCACGCCCACCTCGACCACTCCCTCGGCATCCCTTTCTATGCGGGGCAGCGCCACCTGCAGCGCATCGCGGGCGGCCGGGTCTTCGTTCCATCGGAGGCCGCGGATGATTTCCGGGCGCTGATGAAGCTGCACGAGAAACTGGAGGGAACGGAGTACGACATCGAGATCGCCGGCATGGCGCCGGGCGACGTCGTCCGCCTCGGCCGCACACACGAGGCGCGAGCCCATCGCGCGACCCATCGAGTCGCCGCACGCGCCTACGAGTTCCTGGAGGTGCGCCATCGCCTGCGGCCGGAGTTCGCGGGACGCGACGACATCGTCGACCTTCGCCGCGCGGGGGCGGACGTCGTCGAGGAGTACCGCCACTCCATGCTTTTTTACACCGGCGACACCGATCGAGGCATTCTCGAGGAGAACCGGGAGTTATTCTCGTCCGACGTGCTGGTGATCGAGTGCTCGTTCATCGTGGACGGCCATCAGGAGCGCGCCGCGAGGTATCGCCACATTCATTTCGACGACATCGCCGAGCATGCGGACCGTTTCACGAACCGCCTGATCCTGCTGACGCACTTCAGCCGCCGCTATTCACGTACCGAGATTCGTGATGAGATTCGCCGCCGTTGCCCGGCGGTGTTGCGCGACCGGCTCCGTCTCGCGTTGCCCGAGCCGTTTCAGCGCGTGTGAGTACTCGCACCGAAATTGCACCATCGCCCCGAAGAGAGAGTTCAATCTGTTGATCGCACGCTCAAGATTTGTCGCCACGGCGGCCGTTCTGCTGCTCGTGGCCCTGATGGACGCGACGCCGGCGAATGCCGCGAAGAAGCGCCGCGTCACGAAAAAGAAGAGACGGGCCGTGGCGGCGGCGCCGCTCGATGTCGCAACGGGCTCGAACCTCGATGAACGGCTGCAGTCCCTTTTGAACGGATCCGTGATCCGAAGCTCGGAGGCGAGCATCCAGATCGTGGAGGTTGGATCGGGCGATGTGATCGCCGAGCGCAGACCGCACACGCCGCTCGCGCCCGCGTCGAACATGAAGCTCTTCACCACTGCGGCGGCGATCGATCTCCTGCATCCTGAGTTCGAGCTGACGACGACCGTTTACATGCGGGGCAACGTCGATGCATCGGGCACGCTCAACGGCGATGTGAAGGTCGTCGGTCACGGCGATCCGACGATCGGCGGCCGTTTTCATGACGGTCACGCCACGGCGGTGATCGACGAGTGGGCGACCGATCTCAAGCGCGCAGGCGTGAAGACCGTACACGGCAATCTCATTTTCGAATACGGCTACATGGACACCCAGTACATCCATCCCACATGGCCCGTCGATCAACTCGTCGACTGGTACGAAGCGCCGGTGTCCGCATTCTCGATGCAAGAAGGCTGCGTGCAGGTGCGCGTCATGCCGTCGAAGCCTGGCAAGCCGTGTACCGTCCTGTTCGAGCCGCCCACGTCCTATCTCGATCTGCAGAGCTCGTGCGTCACCGGCCGCGGCCTGCCGTTCATCACGCGCTCACGAGGGTCGAACACGATCCTCGTCCGCGGCGGCGTGCCGAACCGCACGGGGCCGACCGAGGTGTATGTGACGGTCGAGAATCCGATTCATTATTTCGCGGCCGTCACGCATGAGGCCCTCGCGCGCGATGGCGTGAACGTGCAGGGCGAAGTCATTCTTACGCCTCGCGACGATCACGGAGGCTGGCGGGCGGTGGCGCAGCACGCGACGCCGCTGAACGTCGTCGTCTACGTCATCAATAAGAAGAGTCAGAACCACTACGCCGAGCAGTTGGTGAAGATCATCGGCTCCGAGCAAAAGAAGAGCGGATCGTGGGCCGCGGGCACGAGCGCGGTGACGGAGTGGCTCACAGGAAAGCTCGGCGTCCCCTCGGACGAGTATCACCAGGCGGACGGCTCGGGCATGTCGCGCGACAATCGCGCCTCGGCGAGCGCGTTCATTCACCTCCTGCGCTACATGTGGAAGGGCCCGTATCGCGAGGATTTCGTCAGCTCGCTTCCGTACTCCGGCGACCCTGATGCGAAATTTGGCAAGCGGTTGCGCAATGCGCCGTTCGCCCGGCAGGTCTACGCCAAGACGGGCTACATCGTCGGCGTCGTCGGTCTCTCCGGCTACGTGCACGGCGCCAGCGGCAAGGTCTACGCGTTCTCGTTTCTCTTCAATCGCTACCACGTCGGCGTGTACGCGGTCTACGCGCTGCAGGACGCGAT
>JBBRMQ010000128.1:0-11927 GCA_038230775.1 Thermoanaerobaculia bacterium | reverse complement strand
TTTGTCAACAATTAATCGCAAAGGTTTCGGCGCCCGTAAACCTTTTCGAGGAAGATATTTATTCTGAGGATTTAAGCGTTACGATTCCTCCCGGCGGGCGCAGCCTTAGGTATGTCTTTGCTCCAACTGGAGTTAGCGCGTGAATGCCGCCGGGCCGGCGGCGGTCCCGCCACCGAGCCGGTGGCGTTACGGAATCAGTCCGCTCGTAACGCCGGCGGCCTCGCCGGCGGGACCGCCAGCGGCTCGCTGGCCGCGTGAAAGTGCCGCCGAGCCGGCGGCGGTCCCGCCACCGGGCCGGTGGCGTTACGAAATCAGTCCGCACGAAAGTACGCCTTGTCGAGCGCGCGGTAGTGCACGGCCTCAGCGGCGTGGCCGCTCTCGATGCGGTCGGCGCCCGCCAGATCGGCAATCGTCCGCGCAACTTTCAGGATGCGATCGTAGGCACGCGCAGAGAGGCCGAGACGAGTAACAGCGTGATCGAGGAGCTTTCGCGTGGGCTCGTCCAGCTCGCAGAACTTCCGGAGATGACGCGGTGTCATCTCGGCGTTCGATTGAAGCATCGAACGCCTGAATCGCTCTCGTTGAAGCACGCGCGCGTTCTCCACGCGATCGCGAATGAGCGACGAGGGTTCGCCCGCCGTGGTGGATGAGATTTCCTCAGCAGAGAGCGCCGGAACCTCCACCTGCAGATCGATGCGATCGAGCAGCGGGCCGGAGATCTTCGCCAGGTAGCGTGAGATCTGCAGCGGCGAACAGATGCACTCCTTGCGCACATCGTTGAAGAATCCGCATGGACATGGATTCAACGCGGCAGCGAGGGTGAAGCGCGACGGGAAGGTCGTGGTGCGCAGGACGCGCGCAATCGTCACGAAGCCGTCCTCCATCGGCTGACGCATGACCTCCAACGTGTCGCGTCGGAACTCCGCGAGCTCGTCGAGAAACAGCACGCCGTGATGCGCGAGACTTACCTCCCCCGGTCGGGGCGGCGATCCTCCTCCCACCAGACCGGCGGTCGAGATCGTGTGATGCGGCGCGCGAAACGGACGGCGCATCAGAAGGCCGCTGCCTGAAGGAAGCGTTCCGGCGACGGAGTGAATCTTCGTCGTCACGATCGACTCCTCCAGCGAGAGGCGCGGCAGGATCGACGGCAGTCGCCGCGCGAGCATCGTCTTGCCGGATCCCGGCGGACCGATCATCAGAATGTTGTGTCCGCCCGCCGCGGCAACTTCCAGTGCCCGCTTCGCCTGCGCCTGACCGCGCACCTCGGCGAAATCCGCCTGCTCGAACACAGGCTCGCAGACGGGTGACGACGTCGAGGGCTCGATTGTCAGATCGCCGCGTAGGTGCTGCAGCAGCGCCGGCAGCGTCGTCGCAGCGATCACACGCACCGATCGCACCGCGGCGGCTTCGTTCGCGTTCGCCGCCGGAACGATCAACTCTTTCACTTCGGCGTTCTTCGCGAAGGCGGCGGAGAACGACAGCGCGCCTCGCACCGGCGCGACGGTGCCGTCGAGCGAGAGCTCGCCTACGAACACGCGTCCGGCGAGCTGCTCTTCGCGAATGAACTCCAGCGCGTTGAGGATGCCGAGGGCGATGGGGAGATCGAAGGCGGAGCCTTCTTTCTTCACATCGGCAGGCGACAGGTTGACGGTGATGAAGCGGGGCGGCAGCCAGAAGCCGCAGTTGTGCAGCGCTGCGCGCACGCGCGAGTACGCCTCGCGCACGGCTGCGTCAGGAAGGCCAACCATGTTGAAGCCGGGTAGCTGCGCTTGCGTAGCGTCGACTTCGATGACGATTCGAACGGCGTCAATTCCGTGGGTCGCGGCACTCCATACTTTCGCCAGCATGGGGGTTTGCGACCATGCGTAATCCCCGCACCGAGGGTCCCTCGGCTCCCCCACAATGTCAAGAAATCAATGGCGGACGGTTCGGCGTCGCGCGTTGCCGTCTGCAACGTCGAGGGACCAGAGTCCACGGCTCCAGATTCCGGCCCAAAGCGTCTTGGTTCCCGGCTCGAATTCGAGATGCCGCGCGAACAAGTGGCCTGGCAACTCGGGAGCGCTCTGCCATGTCGCACCGGCATCCGCAGTTCCATAGAGACCGTTCTGCCCGCCGACGTACCACCATCCGCGCTGGCTCGGATGACGCACGAAGTCGTAAAGGCCGCTCTTCAGCCATGCGGCGGGAGCGGATTTCGTGCTGTCGGTCCACGTCGTGCCGCCGTCGCGGGTGACGCGAAGGCCGTGGAGTCCGAGGACGTAGACGATGTTCGAATCGTTCGGATCGACGACGATCTTCGTGATAATGCCGGTCGATGCGGGGACGTTCGCGACCGTTTTCCAATCGGGTGGGGCAGAAAGAGCGTTCGTCGTCCTCTCGAGCGAGACCGCCTGCGTGCCAGTCAGTGCGTTGTCGACGCGCGCAACCCATACGACGTTCGAATTGCCCGGCTGCACCGCGATCGCCGACATGCTGGATCCTGCAGGATAGGTTCGAATGGTCAACGAGCTCTGCGGATGCGGGGCGGACGAAGGAAGCATTCCATCGAGCCGGAGAATCGTCGCGCTCCCGGCGAACATTCTTGTGGGCTCGTTGGGATCGATGATGAAGGTGCCGGTTCGAGGTGTTTGACCCGCCGTTGTGTCGGCGAAGACATAGTTCGTGCCATCCGCGATGACGCGGATGATTTGTCCAACACTCGGAAAATCGATTACGAAGTACTGGGACGCGCTCGTCGAATCGAAGTCGACCGCCACGGCATCTCCGTCCGCCGGGTGTCGCGTGATGGCGGTTTGGACGTCCATCACCGCAACGCCGGTGTCCTGCATGCCGTAGATCAGGCGACCGTCAGGTGCGAAGTGGAATGAGTAACTCTGCGTGTTGGAGAATCCGCCGCTCAGGGCGTGCCACTGGACGTTCGCAGCGAGGATGTCGTCCGTTCGGAAGACGCCGCCGTCACCCCAAACGAACACGCGCTTGTTGGTCACGCCGTCGTAGTGCGGATCGGCAGCCATTCCATGAACGTCGGCGTGCGGAATGCCGATCGCGTCGTAGGTCTGCGGTACGTCGAAGGTACGTCCGCCGTTCATCGTCCGCCTCATCAGGATCCCGCCTGCCACGAGGACGCCCGGGTCGTTCGGTGCAACGAACAGCGAAACGATACGCATGCCATTGCCGCCGGTCTGCGGAACGCCCGCCGGCTGGAATGTTGCGCCCCCGTCATCGGAGCGCCAGAGCTTTTCATCGGTAGCACCCTCGATCGTCCCGAACGCGAAGACGATCGATGGATTCCCACGAAAATACTCGAGCGTGAGACCGGCGAGATTCGTGTCCAGCCCACTCGATGGCTGCCACGTAATGCCTCCGTCGGTCGTGAACTTCGCGGTGACGAAGCCGGTATCGTCCAGGTCCGCGGTCAGGATCGGAAAGACGGCGATCGCGCGCGAAGAATCGGACGGATGCGACCGAATCTGCGCACCATGCACGCCTCCAAGCGCGACTCTTTGCCAGGTGGTGCCGCCGTCCGTGGAGCGCTGCATGTAGACGGCGCTCTCCGCGAGCAACGTCGATCCGTCAGCCGACACGGCAATCGAGTAGCCCCGGGCGGTGGTCGCGGTCGAGATCTGCGTCCACGTTCGGCCGCGATCCGCGCTCTTGTAGATCCCGGTCAGGCCAGAGCCTGCATAAAGGATGTCGCGATGAACGGGATCTCGCGCCAGGCAGTCCACGTTGATCGTTTCAGTGGATGCGACAGAAGTCCACGACACGCCTCCGTCGGAGGTCGTCCAGATTCCGACCGGAGTTCCGGCGACGTAACGGTTGGGATCATCGGGGTCGAGCAGCATGGCGGTGACGACACCGCTGAGAGTCGTCGGGCCCCGCGACACCCACGCGTTCGCGCCGAACAGACCATTCGCAGCGGCCGCCGCTTGCGAGCCGCTACTACCCTGCTTCCAGTTGAGACCCCAGACTGCGATCCCCATGACGAGAAGCAACGCGCCGTTGCGATTCATCGCTTTCCTGAAGCTCATCGTGACACGCGAAGTACTACGACAGAGACGGGTGTCATCCCGAGCGTAGCGCGGGACCGGTGTGGGACGGGAGGCACGCAACTCGAACCGCACACCCACACCGGTCGTGTGGACGTGTTCATGGCAGTCGCTTGAACTCCTGCGGATCGCCGTTTCCCCACTGCATGCGGATGGTGTTTCCGTCGGACGCCAGTTCCATTGCAACCGAATCCTGGCGGTCGTACATCGTCATCGCTCCGGACGGGGCGATGAACACCCGCTCCGGCGAGTCCGCCCACCGCAGGTAAAGCGAGCCGTCGCTTTCGGTGATCGTCACCGTGGCGATGTGCTCATTCTTGAATCGGCCAAGCCACGATCTTCGCTCCTCCGCCGTCATTGAAGCGATCGCCGGAGAAGTCGCGAGTGTCGGCGCGTCCTGACCAATCGCCAGCGCGGCGAGTCCCTTGCCCATCGCGGTGAACTCACCCGTCTGCACGTTGCTGAGAACGACAACGACCACATCATCATCGAGATCGATCGACAAATAAGACGAGAAGCCATTGACGATGCCCGATTGCTCGATGAAATGCCTGCCGAAGTAATTGCGCACTCCCCAGCCGAACGGATACTCGAGCGCCGTACGCTTGAACAACGCGTCCTTCTGAACGGCGCGAGCCCACCGTGCGAGATCGTCGGCCGTGGAGACGACCGCACCGCTGCCAAATGCAGCCCACGCGCCTTCACACGACGCATGCTGCACGCCCGCGGATCCTGGACCCGGCACATACCCGCGAGCGCGCATCGGCACGACGTCGAACCGGTTGTCGATCGACGTGTCCGCAAGAGACAGCGGACGAAAGATATTCGTTGCAAGGAAATCCGCCCACGATTGGCCCGACGCTTTCTCAACCACCTTCGCAAGAACGGCGTACCCGCCGTTGCTGTATCCGCTCGCCTTGCCCGGCTCGAACCACAGCGGCTTCTTCGCGAGCTCGGCGATGAGGTCATTCAGCGTTGCCGTGCTGCACGTAGGCGAATCGGGATTGGGAACTCCGGAGCTGTGGCCCAGGAGCTGCCGCAACGTGATCTTGTCAGCGTTCGGGAAATCGGGAAGGTACTTCGACAACGGGTCGGTCAGCGACAGCTTGCCGCGTTCGGCCAGAATCGAGATCGCCGCAGCCGTGAAAGTCTTCGTGATGGATGCGATCCGAAAACGCGAATGGACTGACAGCGGAACGTTGAGATCCCAATCGGCAGAGCCAAATGCCTTGCCCACCGCGACGGTGTCGCCATGAGTGACAAGGACGACGCCGTTGAAGTCGTGGCTCCTGACCACCGGCGCCAGGTAGGCATCGACCTTCGTGGCGAGGGGACTCGTCGCCCCGCTCATCGGCGCGGCCAGAAGCAACGAGAAAATTGCGGTTTTCATGAAACGACGATATCGCACCGCATGTCATCGAACGGTCACGATTCCGCGCTGGCAAGGCTCGTGATACAACCCCGCTTCCATGCGCATCTCGATCCCGCACCGCACCGACAAAGAAACCGCCCGCAAAAAGATCAACGAACGCCTTGCGAATCTCTTCGCGCAGTACGGCCACTACCTCTCCGACTCGGAGCACAAGTGGGACGGTGACCGCCTCTACTTCTCCGGTTCAGCGAAGGGATTCAAGACGAACGGAACCATCGACGTCACCGACACGGACGTCATCATCGACGGCAAGCTGCCGCTCGTGGCGAGGCCTTTCGAGCCGCGCGTTAAAAGCGCGATCGAAAAGGAGACGTCAGCGATGTTTGGATGAAGTGGGTGCTGATGCGTGGACCGGCTTCAGCTGGTCAAGGCCGGTTGAGGCCGGCCCACACACGCAATCACCTAGTCGACGTGGAAGATTTTCTACAGCGCGTCAACATGGGGGTCGACGAACAGGCGCCCATCGACTTCAACGGCAGGATCGACACCGAGGTGGATCGTCTTCGTGTTGAACTCTTCGGGGCGCGCTAACTCGTGCGCCACACGATACTTACTCAAGAAACCTTGAATTAAGCTCGTTTTCTGCTTCTTACTGCCGGGGAAAAACCGTACGGTCATGTTCCCCTCCTCTCACACCCAAATCCTGAGGGTACCTTTTTGGACGTAAAGCAGAGGGTATACCGTTTGCGTGTGTTGTCAAATACGCTCAGCCGTAAGGGCTGTCTCGCGGTACTGGATCTCGTAAAGCTTTCGATACAAACCGCTAGCGCGCATCAGCTCCTCGTGCGTCCCGCGCTCGCGGATCTCACCGTGGTGGAAAACCAGGATGGAGTCGGCCTCCCGGATGGTGGACAGCCGGTGCGCGATGACGATCGACGTCCGGCCGGTCATCAGCGTATGGATGGCCTGCTGGATCAGCCGCTCGGTCTCGGTGTCGATCGAGGACGTGGCCTCATCCAGGATGAGAACCGGCGGATTGAACGCCAGCGCCCGCGCGAATGACAGGAGCTGCTTCTCCCCCACCGAAAATCCCGCGCCGCGCTCCCGCACCTCGGCCGCGTACTGCTCCGGAAGGCGATCGATGAACCGGCTGGCCTGCACTCGCCTCGCCGCTTCGCGAACGGCCTCCGGTGCGATGCGCGGATCGCCGAGCGAGATGTTCTGCTCGACGTTGCCGGTAAAGAGAAAGAAGTCCTGCTGAACAATCGCGAAGAGCGATCGCAACGAGGCCAGCGAGTACTTTCTGAAGTCCACGTTGTTGATGAGGATCTCGCCGCGCTGCGGCTCGTAGAATCGCAGCAGCAGAGCAGTGATCGTCGTCTTCCCGGCGCCGGTATGGCCCACGAGCGCGACGCGATCGCCGCGCTCGACGCGGAACGAAACATCCTTGAGCACCCAGTCCTCGTTGTTGTACGCGAACCAGACGTCACGAAACTCGATCGACTGGAAGTGTTCGATCGCCAGGGTTCCTTCATTCTCGATGTGCACTGGCGTATCGAGCAGCCGGAAAATGCGCTCGCTGGCCGCCATCGCCGCCTGGAGGATGTTGTACTTCTCCGACAGATCGGAGATCGGCTCGTAGAAACGCTGGGCGTACGTGAAGAACGCGATCAGCGCGCCGAGCGAAAGCGTGTTGCGAAGAACCTGGCCGCCGCCGTACCAGACGATGAGCGCGATGCCGATCGTCTGAATCAGCTCGATGACCGGATAGAAAATCGCGTAGTAGTAGATGGACTCGATGTTCGCGTCGCGGTGGCGCGCGTTGAGGTCGTCGAACTTCGCCGCCTCCTGCGCCTCGCGGTTGAAGAGCTGCACCGTCGACATGCCGGAGATGTGTTCCTGCAGGAAGGCGTTGATGGCGGCGATGCGGGCCCGCACTTTCCGGTACGTGATTCGCGCGCCCTTCCGGAACCAGATCGACACCAGGATGATCAGCGGGGTGATGGAGAACAGCACCAGCGCGAGGCGCCAGTTCATCCAGAACAGCACTGCGATGATGCCGGCGAGCACGAAGACGTCGCCGAAGATCGCAACGAAGCCTGCGGTGAAGAGGTCGTTGAGCGCGTCGACGTCGGTGGTCACCCGCGTCATCAGCCGGCCGACCGGATTCCGATCGAAGAACTGCACGTCGAGCTGCTGCAGGTGTCCGAAGATCTGCTTGCGAAGGTCGTACATGATGTACTGACCCATCAGATTCATCAGCACCATCTGCGTGTAGAGCACCGCGAACCCGGCGATGAGAATCGCGACGTACAGACTGGCCGCGATGTTGATGCCGGTCAGCGGCGGCACGCTCCAGCGGTGACCGTTCAACCACGTTCCGATCCTCTGGCTGATGCCGACCGCGCTCGCGCCGTGCATCGGCTTCACGTAGAGATCGATGGCGATCGCCACGATCGCCGGTCCCGCGATCTCCAGCACGGACGACAGGATGACGAGACCTACCGACGCCGTCGCACGAACGCGGTACGGCCGCAGATAGCGAAACAGCCGCCGCGCAAGATGCGGATCGAACGCCTTCGCTCCTTCGTCCTCGTGTTTCTCGATCTCAGCCATCGTTCAATTGCTTCTGTGTGTGGACCGGCTTCAGCCGGTCATTAGGCCGGCTGAAGCCGGCCCTACACAGAATCCGCTCCATCAGGCAATCTCCGACAATTCCTCTTCCAGCGTCTGGCGCCGGTACAAATCCGCGTAGTAGCCGTCCTGAGCGAGCAGCACGTCGTGATTGCCGCGCTCCACGATGCGCCCTTCCTCGAGCACGATGATGGAGTCGGCGTCCTTCACCGAGGAGACGCGGTGCGAGACGATGAGGACCGTTCGGCCCTTCCGGATCTCCCGCAGCGCACGCAGGATCCGCTCCTCGGTCGCAGTATCGACTGCGCTCAGCGAGTCATCGAGGATCAGAATGATCGGATCGCGAACGAGCGCCCGCGCGATCGCCGTGCGCTGTTTCTGCCCTCCCGACAGCGTGATGCCGCGCTCACCGATCAGCGTCTCCAGACCTTGCGTGAAGGTCGCGACGTCACCCGACAACCCCGCCAGCTCCGCGGACTCCCGCAACTCCTCGGCCGCCGCCTCCTGGCGTCCGAAGCGGATGTTCTCCGCGATCGACTCCGAAAAGAGGAACGTCTCCTGCGGGACCATCCCGATCCATTCGCGCAATTGCCGGAGTTGAATCGTTTCCACCGCGCGGCCGTCGATGAAGATCGTCTGCGCCGGCGGCTCGAATGTCCGCGTGACGAGTGCAAGCAGCGTCGATTTACCGCTGCCCGTTCTTCCCAGGATGCCGACCGTCTCACCGTGCCGGACCTGCAGGTTGACGTCGCGAAGCACCGCGTGTGTCCCGTAGCTGAACGTCAGGCCGCGGATCTCGAGATCGCCCCGCGGCGGGCCCACGACGCGCTCGCCGGATCCAGTCGCCACATCGGGCGGCACGACCCACACTTCGTGCAACCGCACCATCGACGCCATGCCGCGCTGGAACAGATTGATCACCCAGCCCAGCGCGATCAAAGGCCAGATCATGCGGCCGAGGTAGAACTGGAAGGCGACGAAGGCACCGATCGTCATCTGCCCGGCAATCATCTTCCGGCTGCCGAGGAAGAAGACGATCGCGAACATGACGCCGATGATGCCGTGCAGCATCGGATAGAACGTCGCCGTCAGGCGGATCAGGCTTCGATTGAGCTCCACGTAGTCGCGGTTCATCCGCTTGAAGGTGCCGGCCTCGTTCGCTTCCTGCCCGAACGCGCGCACGACTCGGACACCAGCGAGGTTCTCCTGCACGCGGGCCGAGATGTCGCCGAAGTAGTCCTGCACCGTCTTGAACTTCACATGGATCTTCTGCCCGAAGTACTTCACCAGGCCTGCGACGATCGGCACCGAGATCAGGGAGATGAGCGCCATCTCCTTGTTGATCCGCAGCATCATCACGAACGCGCCCGTCACCACCAGCAGCGATGAGAGGCTATGCATGACAGCCGGGCCCATCAGCATGCGCACCGACGAGAGGTCGTTCGTCGCCCGCGACATGAGATCGCCCGTGCGCTGCTCCTGGTAGTAGCGGACCGGCAGCGACTGAAGATGCGCATAGAAATCGTTGCGCATGTCGAACTCGATCCGTCGCGACGCGCCGATGATGATCGACCGTTGCAGGTAGAGGAACAGCCCCTCCATCGCAGCAGCGCCGATGAGGAGCAGGCTATAGCGGATGAGCGCCGTGCGATCGAACGCGGTGGAGAGCGAGTTCACGGCGTTGCCGACGATCATCGGCTTCGCCAGCGAGAAGATCGCCGAGCCGATCACACACAGAAATCCGAGGGAGAGCGATGTTCTGTGACGCGCGAAATACGTGAGCAGACGTTGCACCGGCGTCATGGACGCTCATTCTAACGGCTCATCCTTCAACGGAATTCGCTGCAGCTCCTGAAGCGCGATGCGCAGCACGCTTCCGAGCGTGAAGCCTTGCGGGAACGCGTGCGGAATCCGGATGCCAGCGCCGCTGAGCTCGAGAAAATCCAGCGGAGGCTTGCGGCGCGCGAGCACGAACAGCAGCTTACGCGGCAGGTCTTCGCGATCGTCGGCGTTGAGATGCAGCGGCTGGAGGTAGTAGCCGAAGTGCATCTCGCGCAACGCGGGAACACCACCGGCGAACTCCGGCAGCGTCACGCTGAGTGCCAGCCGCCCGAAGATCCAGTTGAGCTGCGCGAACTCGCCGCGCCAGTTGTCTTCTTCGTCTTCGGTGAGACGCTCGAGCCTCATGGACTCAGGGCTCAGGACTGAGGACTGAGGACTGAGGACTGAGGGGCGCGAAGACCCTCTCCACGTTCTCAGTCCTCAGTCCACAGTCCTCAGTCCTCACTCCGTCCTCACTGCTGCTTTTTCCGAAGTCCGGCGACAATCTCGTCCATCTTGGCTTCGTGAAATGTGTCGATGCGCCGCTGCAGCTCCGCCTCCGGCACCGCGGAGAGATCGTCGGTGTAGATCTTCTTGAGCGTTCCGGCGAGATAGACCTTGGTCTCGATCTTCCACGCGGGCTTCGAGAAGAACTCGGTCTGGATGGTGAGCTTCTTCGAGCCGATGTCGATGGCGTCAATTCGACCCATCGGTGCGGATGCCGGTTCGGCCATCAGCGATCCGCCCGCCGCACGCTTCGCCGGCACTTCGCTTCGGCCCGCGACTCGATCTGCCGTACGCGCTCACGAGAAAGGCCGAGGATCTCACCGATGTCGCGGAGAGTGAGCTCGTCGTCCTGAAGAACGCCGTAGCGCAGTTTCAGGATCGTCTTTTCTTCCAGACTCAGGCTATCGATCGTGCTCTGCACCTTACCGTGCTGTTTCAACGAATCGAGCAGCGGCAAACGCTCGGTCTCGATCTGCGGCGTCATACCGGCGCCGAGGTCGCCGAGCTCGTACCAGAGGTGCCACCACGCTTTCGAGTTCGGGTTCGTGTAAAGCAGCAACTGCGCGAGCTCGCCCTCCGTGATCGAAAGCGTGTCGCACACCTTGTTCGTCGCGGCAAGGAGTACCTCGGCGATGTTCTCCGGCGTGCGGTTGAGGAACTCCGCGAGCTCGGTGATCTTCTTCGGGAAGTTGTCGGTGACTCCGTGCCGCAGCGTGAGAACGAGACGCTCCTTCGGTGACAGCTCCGACATGTGCGCGAGCAGCTCGTCGCGGCGCGATTGCTCCTGCATTTGATGCTCGGCGGACGGGACGCTGGTCTGCTCGATGACGTCGGCCAGCTCGGTGTGCGACTCGTCGTCGAGCTCCGCATTGAGCGAGAAGTTGTCCGTGTTGGCGTGCATGAGCGTCTGCACTTCCTTGACGGTGACGCCCAGCTCTTTCGCCAGCTCCTCGGCGGTCGGAATGTGATCGCCGCTGGTGATGGCAGCGCTGATGGCCCTCTCCAGGCGATACATGAGGTTCGCGCGCTTCGGCGGCAGTCGGAACGCGCCACCCTGCTCGGAGAGCGCATGCAGGATCGCCTGACGGATCCACCACACCGCGTAGGTGATGAATTTGACGTTCTTCTCGGGGTCGTACTTCTTTGCGGCGTGAATGAGGCCGATGTTGCCCTCGTTGATGAGGTCGAGGAAGTGGACGTGCGAGTTGCGGTACCGCTTCGCGTACGAGACCACAAAGCGCAGATTCGCTTTGACCAGCTCTTCGAGTGCGCCTTTATCGTTTTCCTGGACGCGGCGGCCGAGCTCTTTCTCGCGCTCCGGCGTGAGTCGCGGCACGCGCGCGATCTCCTGAAGGTAGTGATTCAGAAGATCGTAGTCCTGGTCGCGTTCAACCTTGCGAGGCATCGGTTCTTAGAAGGAGTGCATTCTACGCCCGAAACGTTTCGGGAGCGGGTGGCGAAGCGGGTTGATCGTGCCGCCCAAACCACACCGGTCCCTCGCTACGCCCGGGATGACATTTTGCGCGGCAGGAGAACTAGGCGCC
>JBBRMQ010000127.1:0-12075 GCA_038230775.1 Thermoanaerobaculia bacterium | reverse complement strand
TCGCGGAGCCGGTGCTCGCCGGCTCGACCTCGATCGAGATCTCGGTCAGCATCGGCATCGCCGTGTATCCGTACGACGGCGGCGACATCAATACCCTGCTCCGCAACGCCGACGATGCGATGTATCGCGCCAAGCAGGCGGGCCGCAACAACTATCAGCTCTGCACCGAGCAGATGAAGACCCGCGCCATGGAGCGCTCATCGATGCAGACGCGGCTCCGCAAGGCCATGGAAAACGATCAGCTGATCATCGCCTATGAGCCACAGGTCTCGGTCGACACCGGTCTCATCGCCGGCGCAGAAGCGATCCTCCGCTGGAACGATGCGGAGCGCGGCATGATCGAGGCACACGACTTCAGTCCTGTCGCCGAGGAGACGCGGTTGATCGTGCCGCTCGGCGAGTGGACGCTGTTCGCCGCGTGCCGCCAGCTCCGGCAATGGTCTGACGGCGGTCTCACACCGGTGCGGATGGCCGTGAACATCTCGGCCCGCCAGTTCCAGCAGCGGGACCTCGCGAACGTGGTGCAGCGCGCGATCGAAGATGCCGGGATCGATCCCGCACTCCTGGAGCTGGAGATTCGCGAGACGACGGCGATGCGGGACGTCGATCTCACGATCGAGCTGCTCAATCTCCTGCGGGAGGTCGGCGTGTCGATTGCCATCGACGACTTCGGGAGCTCCTATTCATCGCTCGGCTCCCTGCGCGTGCTTCCGATCAACGCGGTCAAGATGGATCGCGGACTGGTGACGGGTGCCGCGAACAGCGAGGCCGATGCATCGATCGTCGATGCCGTCATCGGAGTGGGCCGCCGGCTTCGGCTTCGCGTCGCCGCTGATGGGATCGAGACTCGCGAGCAGTTTGACTTCCTCAAAGATCACCACTGCGAAGAAGCGCAGGGGACGTACTTCAGCGCACCGGTCGAGCCCGTCGCCTTCGCCCTTCTCATCTCGTCTACAGAGAAATCGCCGTTGGCGGTTTAGCTATAATGGCGACGGCGGAGAGTTTCCATGCAAAAGGTCCAGCGTTTCGCGGCGATGTGCCTGCTGCTGACAACGAGCATCGCGAAAGCAGTTCCGGCGCGCTCGCCCGATGCAGTGACAGCATGCGATATCGGCCACTCGTTCATCGCAGTTCATAAGTCAGTGCACGTTGGCGACGACGTGCTCTTGTACTGGTGTAATCCGTCATACTCTCTCGTCGACTCGGGGTACTACGTCAGCTTTTACCGGATTTACGCCTCGAGCAACTCGGCAGGTCCCTTCACGCCGCTGACCGACATCAGCGGCGCCGACACGACACACACGACGCTGCGCGCGACGGAAGCTGGAACCAGGTACTACTACATCGAGTCGCACGGATGTCAGGGCGCAATCGTGTTGTGCGCGATGCAACCGGAGACCACGAAGACGAGCAGCATCATCGCCGTCACCACGAGCGGCAGCACCTGCCTGCCAGGTCCGGGGACCCTGTGCCTGCTCAAGGACCGCTTTCAGGTCACCGTGGACTGGCGATCGACGGATCCAGTTCCTCCGCCCGGCCTGCCAACGCTGCCTTTCTCCGGGTACGCCGTGCCGCTGAACGATCGAAGCGGATACTTCTGGTTCTTCACCGCCGACAATGTCGAGGTGACGATCAAGGCGATCGACGCCTGCCCTTCCGCGTTCTGGATCTTCAGCGCCGGAATGACGAATCTGCCGGTCGAGCTGACGGTCACGGACACGCGAACGGGAAGCGTGCGGAAGTACGCCAGTCCCGGCAAAGGCGCCGCGTTCGCTCCGATCCTCGACACGAGTGCGTTTTCCTGCCCGTAAGTGTGGAACGATCGGCGACTGCCATCGAGCTCGGGCGGAACCCGTTCGGTGACGTCACGTTCGACGCCGCCGGAGCCCTTCTGCCGCAGGCGCAGATTCCGCGCAACGTCGTTGCGGAAGGAAGCGCGCGCCGCGCACTACGGCCTGCCGCTCATGCTCGCGATCATCGGCGGCGAGCCGCTCGCGAGCAGTTCGAGTTCCTCAAAGACCACCAGTGCGAAGGAGCGCAGGGGTCCTTCTTCAGTGGACCCGTCGAACCCGCCGCGTTCGCCCTCCATCATTGCCGACTCGTCGGTCACTTGACCCAGCCGGCTGGAATGTCGACGAACGATCGGTCCAGATCGCGAACGGAAGAACATCCCAGCAGTTTCATTGTGCGCACGATGCCGGTGCGGAGAATGTCGATGGCGCGCGTGACGCCTGCCCCACCCGCGGCGCCCAGACCGTAGGCATACGGACGTCCGACGAGAACTGCGCGAGCACCGATGCAGAGCGCCTTTACCACATCGCTCCCCCTCCGAATCCCCCCATCGACCAGAACCTCGGCCTCGCCCTTCACCGCTGCAAGCACTTCCGGCAGAACGCGAAGCGTCGGCGCGACTCCGTCCAGTTGTCTGCCACCGTGATTCGAAACGACCAGGGCCGACGCGCCGTGATCGATGGCCTGGCGGGCGTCATCCGCGGTGTGAACACCCTTCACCACGATGGGACCCTGCCACGTCTCCCGAATCCATTTGAAGTCGTCCCACGAAACCATCGACTGCTCCAGCGCGGCACCAACATCCGCGTAGGGCATCGGTCCTTCCGCCAGAATGATGTTGGGAAAGCTCATCAAGCCGCCATCGCGGAGGTAGGCGGCAAACCAGCGCGGGCGTGCGAGAAATTGGAAGACGTACGGAAACATCGCGAAGGGCGCGCCGGAAACCAGTTCCCGGACTCCGTTGCGCAGATCGCGTTCCCGCATCCCGGCGACGGGAGTGTCGACTGTGACAACCAGTGCGGAGCAGCCGGCGCTTTTCGCGCGCTCGATTCCAGCGCGCGCCACATCACGGCCTCCGACCAGATAAAGCTGATACCACAGCGGACCACGTGTCGCTGCCTTGACGTCGCGAACCGCACAGCCCGATAACGTCGAGAGCGTGTAGATCGTCCCGGCATCGCCCGCCGCCCGGGCAGCGACTTCTTCGCCGCGCGGATAAAAAAGACGCGAGCTGCCAACCGGCGCGAGAAGAAACGGAAGATCGATCGTCGCTCCGAGAACCGTGGTTCGAAGATCGACGTCCGGCGTGGCGACGGCCGAACGCGGGCGCAACAGCACGTCGTCGTAGACGCGCGCGTTCTCGCGCATGGTCCACTCGGCGTCGGCGCCGCCGTCGATGTAGTCGAACACCACGCGCGGAAGACGTTTCTTTGCCGCGCGTCTCAGGTCCGCGATGTTGAGCACGCCCGGAGGATCGACTCGGCCCATATTCGGTCCGCCACTCAGCGCGCGCCGAGGAGCTCGACCTTGAAGACGAGGGTCGCGTTCGGCGGGATGACGCCGCCCGCGCCGCGAGCTCCATAGCCCAGTGCCGGGGGAATCACGAGCGTGCGCGTCTCGCCGATCTTCATGTCCGCGACGCCTTCATCCCATCCTTTGATCACTTCACCCTCTCCGAGCGCAAACTCGAACGGCTTGTTCCGGTCGCGGGAGCTGTCGAACTTCTTCCCGTTCGTCAGCCAGCCGGTGTAATGGACGCTGACGGTCTGACCCGCCTTCGGCTGCGCGCCTGATCCGGCTTTGTCGATGGTGTACTGCAGTCCGGAGGCTGATTGCTGAGGCTTGTCCGGCATCGCGAATATGTCCATGGCAGTTCCTTTCGGTGCGAGCAGCGCTTGAGGCTACTTCATCTTCGGCCAGCGGAACGAGTTTCGAGCCACCCGACCACACCGGTCCCTCGCTACGCTCGGGAGTCGATGTCCGAATCGATCGTCACGCAGCCGCACTCGCGTGTGCTCATGCGCGTTCGGCTACGGGCATCCCCCGCTTCTTCAAAAGCAGGAGTGAGAAAGCCAGCGACACGAGAGGAATGTGAGCACGCACAACTCGACAACGAAGTGTTGAAACTGCAATTCGGAAACCGTTCGCACCTGAACAGTCGACCCACACGGAAACGATCATCTCACCAATTCTCGCGGCGGCTGGAGGGTCGTTTCCGGATAAAATTAGATGGAAACGCTGAAACGCTCAATCGCGGTAGAGCCATCCAGCTTCGGACCTTCGAGAGTTAGCGATCCATTCATGCTGCACGCAGCACCGTCCCACATGTGATCTTCGACCGCGTGCGCAGGCGCGCCACCGGCAACGTGTAATGAACTAGCGGTCGCCTCGTCTGCAGCGTAGAAGAGAGACTCATGCGACTTGATCTCGAGGGGGATGTATTGTCCGTTGCAGATGCTAGGAACCATGCCGATTCTCATCCCGCTGTGGCGACCCCGATCGATCCCGTCTGCGGCATGACGGTCGGTCCGCCGTGCATCCAGATCGACGCATCGCACCATCTTGTCATACACAGCGGGGACCGATTGGACGCCCGCTGGAGCGCGGGATTCCCTGGACACTTCGCAGATCCACCCTATAGCGGCCTCTCTCTTGCAGAGGAAGATCGGGACCTCGGTCGTTTCGCTGTCCCCGCCCTCATCTTTCGATCGTCCGAAGTTGATCCTCTCGTCGCATCCGGCAACGCTCACCACGCCTGTGCGATCCCCACAGCAAGGAAAATCATCGTGGCGAAGTCGCTTCAGAACTACTGCGGATTGGGAAGAAAGATCCTCTTGTCAGCCCTTCTTCTGGTGCTGCCAGACTCGGTGTGCGCTCAAATGAACATGAGCCCGTATTTCTCGACGATCGATCGTCCGCTCGAGGAACACTCTCTAATGTTGATGGCTCTCCCCGATCTTCAGAAGGCGCGTTTCGGAAGGAACTTCGCGACCGGGATGCTGATGGCCGAGTACGGGATTACCCCTCGATGGACCGCCGGCGTCATGTTCGAGGGACAGAAGATTTCCGGGATGCCAGCGACTTACGGTGGGGCGCGGGTCAATACGTACGTTCATCTGTTTCGCGATGACAGGTTTCTGAACCTGACCCTCTACGGCGAGTACGAGGATCTGAACGGCGCAGCGCTCTACAAGATGGAAGTCGCCGGCTTCGGCCCGGAGGACCTCACCGAGCCACTGGCGGACGCGCGCCGAACCTCAGTCCGAACCTTCGAACAGCGCGCGATCGTCTACCACGATTGGAATCGTTTCAGCGCCACATTCAACTTCATCCGGGAGACGCCGCTCTAGGGGCCACGCGTCAGTGACTACGGCTATGCGATGGGCATCTTCCTGAAGCCGGCGATGAGTCGCGCGATGCCCGGAATGGCGGGCATGGCCAGCTCGCCTTCGACTTTCATGGATCGCATCGGCTACGGAGTCGAGATGATCGGAGCGCTGGGAGACGGCGAACGGTTCGGGCTTGATCGCAGCGAGCAACAGCACTACATCGGTCCGGTGTTCATGGTCGACTTTTCTCCGCGATGGTCGGTGCGTGTCGAGCCCGCCTTCAGGCTTTCGAAAGTCAGCGATCCTTTCATGCTGCGCGCAGGGGTCTCGCATACGTTCGGTGGACGATCCAAAGGCGCAGCACGGTCCCAAATGTGATCCTCGCCTGCGTGCTCGCCGCCGGCAAATGTGTAATGAACGAGCGGTCGCCACGTCTGCAGCGTAGAAGGAAGACGTCATGCCACTTGATCTCGAGGCCGATGTATTGTCTGTTGCAGAAGCTGTGACCCACGCCGATTCTCGCGCCATTGACGCGGCCCAAATCGATCCCGTCTGCGGCATGACGGTGGACCCGGCGACTGCCGCCGGTTCTTCCTCATACGGTGGAAAGACCTGGTACTTCTGTTCAAAGGGCTGCAAAGCCCGCTTCGACGCTGACCCCGCAACCTATGCCGGCGACGTTGCGCTGCCGCATCCACCTGTCGTCAGCCAGACCGGTGCGACTTACACCTGCCCGATGCATCCGGAGATTCGGCAGCACGGACCCGGGGCCTGCCCGAAGTGCGGCATGGCGCTCGAACCCGAGAAGGTCGCTGCTCCGCAGACGAGAGTCGAATGGACCTGTCCGATGCATCCGCAGATCGTCCGCGACGCGCCCGGAAGCTGCCCCATCTGCGGGATGGCTCTCGAGCCGCGGACGATCACGCTCGAAGACGAGAACCCCGAGCTGAAGGACATGACGCGCCGCTTCTGGATCAGCGCGGCGTTGACCGTGCCTCTCGTGGCGTTCGCGATGTTGAGGCACGTTCCCTCTGCTCACATGATGACGGCCGGATCGGATTGGATCGAGCTCGCACTCGCGGCGCCGGTCGTGCTCTGGGGCGGATGGCCCTTCTTCGTGCGAGCGATCGATTCGGTTCGCTTCAGACACCTGAACATGTTCACGCTGATCGGGCTGGGTGTTACCGTCGCTTTTGCGTACAGCCTATTCGCCACGCTGTTACCCTCTGTTTTTCCGGCATCCTTCCGCGATTCAGCGGGCAACGTCGGCGTGTATTACGAGGCCGCCGCGGCGATCGTCACCCTCGTTCTGCTGGGTCAGGTGATGGAGCTGCGCGCTCGAAGCCAGACCGGTGCGGCGATTCGTGCTCTCCTCGGGCTCGCACCCAAAACAGCGAGGCGTGTAAACAGTGACGGTACCGAAGCCGACATCCCGCTCGAGCAAGTCACTGCCGGCATGACGCTCCGCGTCCGGCCTGGCGAAAAGATCCCTGTCGATGGCGTCGTGGCGGAGGGATCGAGCAACGTCGACGAATCGATGGTCACTGGAGAGCCCGTTCCGATCGAAAAGAAAAGCGGCGACAAGTTGATCGGCGCGACCGTGAACACAACGGGCTCGCTCCTGATGCGCGCCGAGCGCGTCGGCGCCGACACGCTGCTCGCGCAGATCGTGAACATGGTGTCTCAGGCGCAGCGAAGCCGCGCGCCGATTCAGAAACTGGCGGACAAAGTCTCGGCATGGTTTGTCCCCGCGGTCATTGGCGTCGCTCTCATTACGTTCGCGGTGTGGGCAGTCGTCGGGCCCAGTCCCCGCTTCGTCTACGCCGTCGTCAATGCCGTTGCGGTTCTCATCATCGCGTGCCCCTGCGCGCTCGGACTGGCCACGCCGATGTCGGTCATGGTCGCCGCCGGGAAAGGTGCGACGGCGGGAGTCCTTTTCAGAAATGCCGAGGCCATCGAAGTCCTCCGCACGGTCGACACGCTGGTCATCGACAAGACCGGAACGCTCACGCGAGGCAAACCGGAGCTCACGACCGTGGTCGCGTCAGCCGGAACGGCGGAGAACGAATTGCTCCGGCTTGCGGCGAGTGTAGAACGCGCGAGTGAACATCCGCTCTCCGCGGCCATCGTCGCCGGCGCGGAATCGCGCGGGCTGAAGTTGACCTCGGCCTCGGACTTCTCCTCGACCACGGGCAAAGGCGTTCGCGCCGCGGTCGATGGACGGATCGTTGCGATCGGCAATCGAGCAATGCTCGACGAGCTTGGCGTCTCTGCCGAAGGTCTGACCAGTCGAGCCGAGGAGCTGCGTCGGGATGGCCAGACCGTCATGTTCGTCGTCATCGACGGAAGGCCAGGCGGTTTAATCGGTGTCGCAGACCCGGTGAAAGAGTCGGCGCCCTCCGCGATCGAGGAGCTTCATCGTGAAGGTCTGCGCATCGTGATGCTTACCGGCGACAGCAAGACAACCGCGCAGGCGGTGGCGTCCAAGCTGTCCATCGACGAGGTGATCGCCGAGGTGTTGCCGGATCAAAAGAAGAGCGTGATCGAGCGTCTGCAGAAAGAAGGAAGAATCGTTGCCATGGCCGGCGACGGCATCAACGACGCTCCCGCGCTGGCGCAGGCCCAGGTGGGAATCGCCATGGGCACCGGCACCGACGTGGCGATGGAAAGCGCCGCGGTGACACTGGTCAAAGGAGACTTGAACGGAATCGTGCGCGCACGGCGGCTCAGCCGCGCGACGATGAGCAACATCCGCCAGAACCTCTTCTTCGCCTTCGTCTACAACGCGCTGGGCGTACCGATCGCCGCCGGCGTCCTCTATCCGTTCCTCGGCGTGCTTCTCAGCCCGATGATGGCCGCGGCGGCAATGAGTTTCAGCTCGGTCTCGGTGATCCTCAACGCGCTTCGCCTGAGACGGGCGCGAATCTGATGTGAGATGCTCGGCCAGCTCTCAAATGCATAGCCGAATTCTGATAGCGATCCTGTTCGCGAGTCTCGCTGCACACGGGCGTGCAGCTCGGATCGACACCATCGCCTCACCCGCGGGCGCGGGAGCGGCCGAGCCGTTTCTTTCTTCCTCCCCCAACGGAGTTCTCTTGAGCTGGCTGGAGCCTGTGCCGAACACGGATCGCGCCGCGCTGCGATTCGCCCGGTACAAGGAGGGCAACTGGTCAGCGCCGCGAACAATCGTCGAGCGAAACGACTTCTTCGTGAACTGGGCCGACTTCCCTTCGATCGTCGAAGACGCCCGAGGCATTCTGTTCGCGCACTGGTTGCAGAGGAGCGGCAACAGCACGTATGCGTACGACGTTCGAATGGCGACATCGGGCGACAGCGGACAAACGTGGAGCGAGCCGTTTCTCCTGAATCGCGATGGGAAAAGGAATGAGCACGGCTTTGTTTCGCTCGCGCCGTTGGTAAACGGAGGCGTGGCAGCGGCGTGGCTGGACGGCCGCAACATGCCCGAGGGGAAGGAAGAGGGCGAGATGACGTTGCGGTATGCGACGGTCGATGCTCACGGTCGCATTCGAGCCAGCTCCGAGCTCGACACGCGAACCTGCGAGTGTTGCACCACCGGAATGGCCGTCACGGGCAGCGGACCGGTGGTCGTCTATCGCGACCGATCGGGTGACGAGATCCGTGACGTCGCCTTCGTGCGACAGACGTCGAAGGGCTGGACCAGGCCAGCGCTGGTGCACGCGGACGGGTGGAAGATCACCGGTTGCCCGGTCAACGGGCCGCAAGTTTCAGCGTCCGGGCGCAACGTGGCGGTTGCGTGGTTCACGGCGGCTGAAGATCACCAGCGCGTCTATGCCTCCTTTTCCAGTGACGGAGGAACCACGTTCGCGGCGCCGGTCGTCGTCGATGACGGCAAACCGATCGGCCGCGTCGACGTCGTTTTGCTCCACGCCGAGACCGCAGTGGTGAGCTGGATCGAGCAGACACCCGGCGGAGCGGAAATCCGGGCACGTGTCGTTCCGCGAAACCATTCCCCCGCGCCAAGCATCAAAGTTGCGGACGCCAGTGCGGCCCGCGCCGCAGGTTTTCCGAGAATGACGAGTGCTGGCAAGGATGTTTTCATCGCCTGGACCGATCAGACCGCGAAGGACAAGCGCGTTCGCATTGCGCGGTTGTCATTCTGATGGAACGATGAGCCCGGCAGCCAACAGGATTAAGAGTTGCATCAAAAGGGAACAGTGAAAAGGACAGTCATTGCGGCAGCGTGGATCGTCGGTTCGATGGTTCCGCTTGCGCTTTCCGCCATCTTCATCTTCGGCTGCTGCGTGCTGCCGTTCCACAGGACGCTGCACAGGCTGGCGCTCTGCAATATGGCGGTCGAGATGCTCCATCGCGGCCATGATGACGGAGATGTCGATCACCATCCGGCGCCGCCTGCATCAGCAAAGCAGCAAGCCGGCGCGCCGGCGCTGATCACGACGATTCGCACCAGACAGTCGATGGCGCGCAGCGACGCGCTCGCTGTCATGCAGCCGCGATTCTCGCCCGTCGCCCATCGAAGCTTTATTGCGCTCGGCGCCATCCGTTGCGACCAGGACATCGGCTTACACCGCCTGCTCATCGATACGTTCCGAATCTGAACCTCCCTCCAAACGGGTGCATATGAGCCGCGTGCCGCTGGCCGTGCCGCTCTCGCACTCTCCCCCACACTTTCGAATCGCTGTGAACCCAGGAGTCTGGAATGAGACGTTCGATCAAGTACGCATTCGCACTTGCCGCAATCGCCGCGGTCGCTGCATGCGGCGGGAAGCAGAGCATGGCAAGCAAGAGCGCCGAGGCTTATCGGCAGGCGATCGCTGAAGGAAAGCAGGTCGGCGCAGGCGGCCATGGAGGGCATACCGCGGCTGCGCACGGCGGCGCGATAACCGGCACGTCCGGCGACACGATGGCGGGCATGGACCATTCGCAGATGCCAGGGATGAAGCATGGCGCATCACCATCGACGGCAACGATGCCGGGAATGACCGGCGGCACGATGCCCGGAATGAATCCATCCGACATGAAGCACGCTTCGTCCTCCTCAACCATGGCCGGGATGCCGGGCATGAACATGAGCCACTCCGGCATGAAACACGGCTCGCAGCCGATGGCGGACATGCCCGGGATGAAGACTTCAGACATGCAACACGGCGCCGGTCACGACATGCCGAACATGCCGGGCATGAAGATGAGCGACTCCGGCATGAAGCACGGCTCGTCGCAGCCGATGGCGGACATGCCCGGGATGAAGACTTCAGACATGCAGCACGGCTCTGGTCACGACATGCCGAACATGCCCGGCATGTCCGCGGAGTCGATGGCGGGCATGCAGCACGGCGGGTCAATTCCCGAAGGCGGGCTGTGGGGCCGCCAGGCGGGATCGCTTCCGACAAACGAATCGCCTTCGCGGACATCCGCGCTGCAGCCCGATCCGCTCGATGCGGCGGCGCCCGTTTCGGTGAAGGAAGCGCACAAGTCGGCATCGGACGATATGTCCGGCATGAGTCAGGACGCCGCGACCGCGAGCGACGCGCATCCGCAGCATGCGACATCCGCAACCCCATCACCGAAAGCCGACGATGCGACGGTCACCTACACCTGCCCGATGCATCCGGAGGTGGTTTCGTCCAAGCCGGGCACGTGTCCGAAATGCGGAATGCTGCTGGTCAAGCGAGGGAACCGATGAAACGACGAATCTTTGCGACGATCATCGCTCTCCCGATCGTTGCCGGCTGCGCAAGCGTTCCTCGCGATTCGGGACTGGCCGACGTCCGGCAGCGAACGGCCCAGGACGTTCAACTGCGGACCGAAGCCGTCAATAGCGACGATCCAGGCGTAAGACAGATGCTATCCGGCCAGCTCGATGCGGATCGCGCGGTGGCCATTGCGATGCAGAACAACCCGCATCTCCAGGTGATCCTCGCGGACCTCGGCATCGCCCGCGCGGATCTGATCGCGGCGAGCACGATTCCGAATCCAATCTTCGGCTTTGAGACGAGATTCCCCGGCATCCCGTACCGCCCGTACGAGATCACGCTCGCGCAGTCGCTCATCGATCTCATCCAACTGCCACGTCGCCGGCAGCTCGGAGAGATCGGTTTCGAAGTCGCGAAGTTACAAGTGTCGGCGGAGACCCTTCGTTTCGCGGCCGAAGTGCGCGGCGCGTATTACGCACATCTCGCCGCCACCCAGAGCCTTGCCACCGCCACGCTCTCGGCCGATGCAGCACGAACATCCGCGGAGGTCGCGGTCCGGCAGCACGCCGCCGGCAACATCACCGACCTCGATCTCGAAAACGAGCAGGCGGTTTACGAGCAGGCGAAGCTCGATCTGGCGCGGGCGGACGAACAGAACGCGCTGACGCGCGAGGCGTTGATGCGCGCGATGGCCCTTCGCGACCCGTCGCTCCGCTTCATGATGCCGAGCGACTTTCCTGTTCTGCCCGAGCGCGACATGACGCGGGACGAGCTTGCGGCGCTGGTTGCCACACGCAGACTCGACGTAGCGGTTGCACTTCGCGACGTGGAGATGGCGCAACGGACGCTGGGCATCGCACCGCTGTCGGCGCTAGGCGACGTGGTGGTCGACGTGCATCGATCGCGCGAACCCGCCGGTGAGGTCAGCACCGGCCCCGGAATCGAGTTGCCGATTCCGATCTTCAACCGCGGCCGGGCCGCGAGGGCGCGGGCGGAAGCTACCCTGCTGCGCAACCGGCAACGCCTTGCCGAGATCACCACACGCGCGGGGTCGGAAGTGCGCGCCGCCACCGTACAACTCGCCGCGGCCCGTGCGCGCGTCGAGTACTACCGCAACGTGGTGCTGCCGCGACGCGAGCGGATCGTCGAGCTCACGAAGCTGGAACACAACTCGATGCTCGTCGGCATTTACCAGTTGCTGCAGGCGCGGCAGAACGAAGCGAGAGCTCGGCGCGAGTACGTCGAGGCGCAACGCGATTACT
>JBBRMQ010000126.1:0-12085 GCA_038230775.1 Thermoanaerobaculia bacterium | reverse complement strand
GAGCATAAGTTCCCGTACATCGAAGTGCGCAACTCGACCGCGGTCATGGAGCACGAGGCGTCGACGTCGAAGATCGGCGAGGACAACCTCATCTACTGCCAGCAGCGCGGAATCACCGCCGAAGACTCAGTCTCGATGATCGTGAATGGCTTCTGCCGCGAGGTGTTCCGCGAGCTGCCGATGGAGTTCGCGGTCGAGGCGCAGAAACTACTCGGAGTGTCCCTGGAAGGAAGCGTGGGATAGGTCCTGAAAAGACATGTTAGACATCAAAAACTTACACGCCGGCATCGAAGGCAAAGAGATTCTGCACGGGCTGACGCTGCACGTCGGAACGGGTGAAGTGCACGCCATCATGGGCCCGAACGGCTCGGGCAAATCGACGCTGGCGAACGTTCTGGCCGGACGGCCGAAGTACGAGGTGAGCAGCGGCAGCGTCACGTTTGAAGGCAAGGATCTGCTCGCGATGAAGACCGAGGAGCGCGCACGCGAAGGCGTGTTCCTCGCGATGCAGTATCCGGTCGAGATTCCGGGCGTCAACAACGTCTATTTCCTCAAGGCCGCTGTCAACGCGGTGCGCAAGCATCAGGGGCTCGAAGAATACGACGCGATGGAGTTTCTGCAGATCGCGCGCGACAAGATGAAGCTCGTCGATCTCGATGAGGCCTTCATCAACCGCGGCGTGAACGAGGGATTCTCCGGCGGCGAGAAGAAACGCAATGAGATCTTTCAGATGGCGGTGCTCGATCCGAAGCTCGCCATTCTGGATGAAACGGATTCCGGCCTCGACATCGACGCGCTGAAAATCGTCGCCAACGGCGTGAACACGCTTCGCAGCGAGAAACACTCGGTGCTGGTGATCACGCACTATCAGCGGCTGCTCTCGTATCTCGTTCCCGATTTCGTGCACGTGCTCGCCGAAGGGCGCATCGTGAAGTCGGGCGGTAAAGAGCTGGCGGAAGAGCTCGAGCAGCGCGGCTATGAGTGGATCGAGCAGGAGGTCGCGACCGCGCGATGAGCGTCGCTGCACCAGAACACGATCTCGCCACCGTCCGCGAGCAGGCCGCGCAGCGATTCATGCAGCTTGGCTGGCCCACGACGCAGTGGGAAGAGTGGCGCTACACCAACGTTTCCTCGCTGGCCAAAACGCCCTGGCGGCGCGCCGAGCCCTCGGCGTCTGTGCCGGAGAAGAGCAGACATCCGGAAGCGGCCGCAGAGCTGGTGTTCGTCAACGGCAACCTCGTGGAGTCGCGGGGTGGACAGGGCATTGTCGCTTCGCGTCCGGAGCTTGATCGTCACTTCGCCCGCTACGCCGACTATCAGCGGCATCCGTTCACCGCGCTGAACACGGCGAACTCCACCGACGGCGCTTTGATCGTGATTCCTGACGGTGCCGTGGTCGAAGGTTTCATCCACATCCTCTTCGTCGGGGACGGCGACGGGGTGTGGTCGCACCCGCACAACGTCATCGTGGCCGGACGCAACTCGCAAGTGACCGTCGTTGAGACGTACGTGGGAACCGGCGCGTACTTCACGAATACGGTGACGGAGATCGTCGCTGGCGATGGTGCCGTGGTCGATCACTACAAGATCGAATGCGAGTCGCTGGCGGCGAGTCACATCGCCACGTTGCAGATTCACCAGGAACGCTCGAGCAGCGTCACCTCGAGACAGATCTCGTTAGGCGGCGGTCTCGTCCGCAATGAAGTGAATGTTGCTCTGGCCGGTGAAGGCGCGAGCGTGACGCTCGATGGGCTCTTCGCGCTCACGGGCACGCAGCACGTCGACAACCATACCGTCATCGATCATGTGAAGCCCCACTGCACCAGCCTCGAGTTGTACAAAGGTGTTCTCGACGGCAAGTCGCGCGGCATCTTCGACGGCCGCATCGTGGTTCGCGAGGGCGCGCAGAAAACGAGCTCGCGCCAGACCAATCACAACCTCCTGCTGTCGGAGACCGCCATCGTCGACTCCAAGCCCACGCTGGAGATCCTGAACGACGACGTGAAGTGCAACCACGGCTCGACGATCGGGCAGCTCAACGAAGAGGCGCTGTTCTACCTCCGCGCCCGCGGCATCGAAGAAGCGGAAGCGCGCAGCCTGCTGGTCCTGGCGTTCGCCGGCGAGATCATCGATCGCATGAAAGTGGACGCCGTCAGGACGCACGTCCGGCGCGTGATGTTCGAGGCCATGCCGCAACATTTGCCGAAACGCCCGGGAGAGACGCGATGACCGTCGCCGTAAACGACCTTCGCAAGACAAGCCTGGACGTCGAAGCCATCCGGCGCGATTTCCCGATTCTCTCCCGTGACGTGCGCGGGAAAAGACTCGTCTATCTCGACAACGCCGCCACGACCCAGAAGCCGCGGCAGGTCATCGATCGCATCGTTCGTTATTACTCCGAAGAGAACTCGAACGTTCATCGCGGAGTGCACTACCTGAGCGAAGTCGCCACCGCGGCCTACGAAGGCGCGCGAACGACGGTCAGGAAATTCATCAACGCGCGCGACGAGAAAGAAGTCGTCTTTACGCGCGGTACGACCGAGGCGATCAATCTGGTCGCGAGCGCGTGGGGCAGGAAGAATGTGGGCGCCGGCGATGAAGTCATCATCACCACGATGGAACATCACTCGAACATCGTGCCGTGGCAGATGCTCTGCGACGAGAAGGGCGCGACGCTGCGCATCGCTCCGGTCAACGATGCGGGCGAGCTGATCGTCGAGGAGTTCGCGAAGCTGTTGACGAAGCGCACGAAAATCGTCGCCTTCGGACACGCCTCCAACGCCCTCGGCACCATCAATCCGGTGAAGCAGATGACGCAGATGGCGCACGCGGTTGGCGCGATCGTGGTCATCGATGGCGCGCAGGGCGTGCCGCACATCGGCGTCGACGTCCGCGATCTCGATTGCGACTTCTACGCGTTCTCCGGACACAAGGTCTACGGCCCGACCGGCATCGGCGTCCTGTACGGCAAAGAGGCGATCCTCGACGCGATGCCGCCCTATCAGGGCGGCGGCGACATGATTCTGTCGGTCAGCTTCGAGAAGACGACCTACAACGCGCTCCCGTACAAGTTCGAAGCGGGAACACCAAACATCGCGGGTGTCATCGCGCTCGCCGCCGCACTCGATTACGTGTCGTCGGTCGGATTGGCGAACATTGCCGCGCACGAGCAGAACCTTCTGGAGTACGCAACGCTACGGCTGCGCGAGATCGAAGGTCTGCGTCTCATCGGAACCGCGACGCACAAAGCGAGCGTGATCTCCTTCACGCTCGAGGGCGTGCACCCGCACGACATCGGCACGATTCTCGATCAGGAAGGCATCGCGGTGCGCACCGGACATCACTGCGCACAGCCGGTGATGATGCGATTCAACGTTCCGGCAACCGGCCGCGCCTCATTCGGCATGTACAACACGCGCGAAGAGGCGGATGCGCTCGTGGCCGGGCTCCACAGAGTCATCGAGGTGTTCCGCTGATGTCCGATCAACTCCGTGAGCTGTACCAGCAGGTCATCCTCGATCACAACAAGAACCCCCGCAATTTCAAAGAGCTCCCGAACGCGACGCGGAAGGTCGACGGATACAACCCGCTCTGCGGCGATCACTACACGGTCTTCGTCGAGCTCGAGGGCGACACCATCAAGGACATCTCGTTCACCGGCAACGGCTGCGCGATCTCGAAGTCTTCGGCATCGGTGATGACTTCGAGCGTGAAGGGAAAGCGGGCCGGCGAGGCACAGGAGCTGTTCGATACGTTCCACGGCCTCGTGACCGGCGAAGCGAAGCCATCGGGGGACATCGGCCGCCTGGCGGCGTTCTCAGGCGTGTCGGAGTTTCCGGCCCGGGTGAAATGCGCGACGCTGGCATGGCACACCCTCCATTCCGCGTTACAGGGAGAGCAGGAGCTCGTAAGCACAGAATGACGAGAAGGGTGTCATCCCGAGCGCGAGCGAGGGATCCCCATCGCAAGGGCGCAGGGGATTCCTCGCTTCGCTCGGAATGACACGACAACAGACATGAACATGCGAGAAGAAGTCACGTTCAGCAGAAATGCTGACGCGGTCACGATCCCGAACGGCGAGCGCGTGCTGGTGCCGATCGGATCCATCGCCACAATCACCCAATCCCTCGGCGGCTCGTACACGCTGATCACCGACCGCGGTCTCATGATTCGCGTGTCGGGAAAAGAAGTGGAAGCGATGGGCAAGACGCCGGAAAACGTCGTCGAGGCGCCGCCCGACGGCGAGCAACTGACTCCGGAGATGCTCGAGTCAGCGGTTTGGGATCAGCTGAAGACCTGCTACGACCCTGAAATCCCCGTCAACATCGTGGACCTCGGCCTCGTGTACCTCTGCGAGCTGCAGGACGGCGATGAAGGCGGCAAGAAGGTCAAGGTGAAGATGACCCTTACCGCGCCCGGTTGCGGCATGGGCCCCGTCCTGGCGAACGACGTGCGCAGCAAGATCGAGTCACTGCCCGGCGTGAACAAGGCTGAGGTCGAGGTTGTGTTCGATCCGGTGTGGGATCGCAGCATGATGTCCGACGCCGCGAAGCTGCAGCTCGGCATGATGTGGTGAAGGGGTGGGGCCGACGGAAACCAGATCACACTGATTTTCGGAAGAATGTGTATGGCCCGATCGCGTGTCCAGCGGCCAACTGCTGCGCCTGTAGATAGCCATCGATCGCTGCGAACGCCATCACGAGACCGCTGACGACGCCGCAAGTCGCGAGTCCGGCAATCCAGGCGATGGCTGCGAACGCGACCTTGACGCGCTGGCCGAGCAGCCAGTAGCCAACGCATCCGAACAGCAGGAGATTGAGGACGAGAACGAGGTTCGGGTCCGGTGGCGGACCGGGTGATCCGCCACCGGCATTCTCGAATCGGGATTGCAACTACATCTTGTCCGCGAAGTCGCTGACGACCGGAATGCGCCAGCGCTGTCCGCCGATCGCCTTCACCATCGCCACGATGTCGATGACCAGGAATGCGCATCCGATGATGCATCCGAGACCGCTCCAGATGAGCCTGAGCGGAAGCGGCAGAATGAAGCTGAGAACTGTGAACGCGATCCAGATGATGAACCAGGCCACCGTCAGCGCGAGACCATTCTTCGCATGCCACTGCACCTCAGGATCTTCCTTCTTGGAGAGCAAAGGAATCAGCGCGAAGATGCCGAAGTAGCAGAGGAACAGCATGATGCCGCGATCGGAACCGGGAGCACCGCCGCCCGCCGGTGGTGGCGGAGGTGGAGGCGGTGGGGTGTACGTACCGCCGCCAGGCGGTGGAGGCGGTGGAGTGTACGGAGTCTGCGTCATTCAATCTCCTTCAATGTTGTGGAACGTGCGATTTTAACGACTTTCGCTCAGCGCTGCGAGGCGTTTTTCCGCCATGGCGATCGGGATGACTGCCAGACCGATCGAGATCGCAATGATTGCGATGACGGGCAGGATCCGGATCACCGCTGTGGTCTCCACCCCCAGGTAGCGCCAGAGGAAGTAACCGATGATCGGCCGGGCCATGAGCAGCATCACGCAAGCGATGTAGGCGAGGGAGGCACCCATGTAGCCGAACCCGCCGAGCGAGAGACCGACCTGCAACGGGTTCTCTGCGTTGAAGTTAGGCGAAAGAGCGCCGAGGCCGACGCCGAGGCTGACGAGAGTCGCGGCAAGAAGTGAGGCGCCGATCAACGTCAGCATCCAGATCAGCGGCGTGGCCTCGAGAAGGATGTTCGCGAACGTCGTGAGCAGAAGCGACAAGGCGGTGAGAGGAACGGCGTAGACGACGACCTTTGCGATGAGGAGACGGCGGTACGAGACTGGCGCCGTCTGCACCAGCCAGAACGCTTTCCCTTCGGCCGACACGGATGGATAGGCGAAACGCAGGCAGATTGCGGACACGATGAAGCCGGCCATCGCGACGTTGGCGTACGCCACGATCGCCGCGCGGATATCGCCGCCTAACGGCAGCAGGCGCATGTTGTAGACGTACAGAATCATGAGCGCGCCCATGAGGAAGACCTGCGACCACTGGGCGACGTCGCGCACGAGCACGCGAACTTCCTTGCCCACCATCGCGCGAAGCGGAAGGTCCAGCCGCGCGATGATGCGGTCCGCGATCTTCGTCAGCGAACTGGCGCCGATCGCCGCGGGTGCCATGCTTTCGCGCGCGCGAACGAATGCGCGGAAGTAGATGCGCGTCGCCACGAAGCCGAAGAGAACGAGCAACGCGATCGAAGGAATCAGAATCCGCAACGGCAGCCCGAATGCGGAGCGTCCTTCAGCCTGCGCGACCATCAGATCGGCTAACGCAGTGCCGGGATAGCGCTCCATCGAGGGAAGCTCGATCGCTTTCAGCGCTTGCGAAAGGTCGTCGGTGGTGATCGGCTTGAAGAAGCGCTCGGGGCGGCTCGCGCGAAAGGCGATCACCGCGACCGAGATCACGAGAATGCCGAGCGAGGCGACGATCTGATGCACTCGCTGGACGGGAAAATAGCGAACGAGCAGCACGATGACGAGAGCGCCGGCCGTCACCGGGATCGAGAGCAGCAGCGCGAGATTCAGGAGCACTTGCGGATAGAACCAGCGCGACACGCGGTATTGCCCTGCGAACGCCACGAAAATCGGAATCGTGAAGACGTAGACGATCGTTGCGCTTTGCGCGAACGTCTTGAACCAGCGCGACAGAACGAGGCGCGACTTGCGAACCGGAGCAGCGTGCAGCGTGTCGAGATCGAGATCGTTGAAGAACGAGCCGATGGAGACCGTCATCGAGGACGAGAAGAGCATCACGACGGCGACGAGAAACGCCAGAGCGAGGACGTTGCGCAAGAGGCCCAGTGCGAAGAAGGGCGAAGCCTGCTCGATCTGCGCGATTCCGAGGAACAGCCTGCGGAAAAGCGCGAAGTCGCCGTAGACGAACAGCGCGAAGATCACGAGCGAGATCCCAAGCTTAACGAACGCCGCTGCGTTGAGCGGCCGCAACCTGGCGAGCGTGATGCGAATCGGCCACATGTTCTGAATCCGCTTCAGGTGATCGAGCGCACTTCGTCGAACCAGCGCATCGTCGACTCGCGTCGCGCGGCGCGCTTTTCCGCGCGCTCGATCCCGAGCTCGATCAGCCGTTCGATCAGCTTCGGGTACTTGATCTCCGTCGCTTCCCACAGCTTCGGATACATCGAGATGGCTGTGAAGCCGGGGATGGTGTTGATCTCGTTCACGTAGAGCCGGTTCGTCCCGCGCTCGAGGAAGAAATCGACGCGCGCGAATCCAGCAGCGCTCACGGCCTTGAACGCCGTCACGGCGAGACGCTGCAGCTCCTCCAGTTTTTCCTTCGGCAGCCTGGCTGGAATCACGAGCTCCGCCTTGGTGTCAGCGTACTTGTCCTCGTAACTGTAGAACTCTGCACCGGTGACGATCTCGCCGGCAATCGACGCTTTCGGGTTCGCGTTGCCCAGGACCGAGACCTCGAACTCGCGTGCGTCGAGGCCGCGCTCGATCAGCGCCTTCTCATCGAAGCGGAACGCCTTTTCGATCGCCGCTTCGAGGTCTTTGTCGTTCTTCACCTTCGTCACGCCGACGGATGATCCGGAGTTCGCGGGTTTCACGAAGTACGGCAGGCGCAACGCGTTGTTGATCGCGCGCATGATGCGCTCGCGCTCGGTGCGCCAGTCATTCTCGTGCACGTACACGAAGTCGACCATCGGCAGCTTGGCCGCCGCGAACGCGTGCTTCATGTGCACCTTATCCATGCTGACCGCCGACGCCGTCACGCCGCTGCCGACGTACGGGACGCCGATCAGCTCCAGATAGCCCTGCAGCGTGCCGTCTTCGCCCATCGTGCCGTGAATGAGCGGGAACACGACGTCAGGCTTCTCGCTGCGGAGCCACGCTTCGAACGCGAAGTTCTCGTCGCCGCGATCGCTCTTGTCGTCGCCGGCGAGAATGCGTGCACTACGTTGGGGCTCGACAAAAAGCCCGTCCTTCGCGATGCAAACCGGAATGATCTCGATGCGATCCTTCGCCACCGTGTTGGCGACTGAGCGCGCCGACAGGATGGAAACCTCGTGCTCGGCCGTGCGCCCGCCAAACATCAATACCGTCCGGATCATGGCGGTAGTGTAGGTCCTCTGCGCTGGGGCCAGCCTTCCGGCTGGCCGGCCAGTCAGAGGACTGGCCCCACACGAGCCGCTGCGCGGCGAGGCACTGAGAGGCCGCATCGTCTTCGTCGCCGCGCAGCGGCGACAAGTGTGGGGCCAGCCCTCCGGCTGGCCGGCTCCGGGGCTGCGTGGCAATGCCCGGCGCTACTTGATGGGAATGCTTCCGAGGAGGTACTTGAGATCGTCGTCGCGCCAGCGGAGGCCGCCGCCGAAGGTGAACGCCGTCTTGTTGAGCGGGTTGTCGATGCCGCTGCTCACGAAGATGAGCGGTGTGCGCGGCTTCTCGCGCCGGACGACGTACTCTCCGTAAAGCCGGACGTGTGCGTTGTTGTCGCGGCGGCTACCGAAGTCGAAAGCCTCGCCGGTCACTCGGATGCGATCGTTGAAACGCCAGTCGATGCCCGCGCCGCCGGTGGAATCGAAGAGGCCGAGCCGAACCGAGAACGGCTGCAGGCTCCAGCCGGCCTGCGCGGAGACCAGGTAGCCGCGCTCGAATCGACTCTCGATCGTCGTCGTCGTGCTGCTGTGACCAGTCGGATCGATCGTCGTCAGCTCGGTCGTCTTGTCGTTGCGCTTGCCGTACGGATCGTCGGCCAGCTCGACGTGATAGAAGCGATTGCGCTCCGGGTTCGGCACCAGGTTGAGCGTAACCGCCGCGCGCGAGTTGCCCAGCTTGGCGACGCCGTTGGCCGACTTCGGGAGACCGGCGTAGTAATCCGCCTTCATTCCGAGGTCCAGCGTCATGCGCGTGACGCGTGAGAGGGTGTTCTTCAACTCGTTCACGCCGCTCTCGACCGCGGTCAACGCGGTGGTCAGGCGGTCATGCGCCTCGCTGCTGTAGAGCAGTTTTCCGACTGTTCCTTCACCGCTGCGAACCTGGCCGGTGATGGAGTCGAGGTTGTCGGTCGTGGTCTTCAGATCTCCCGAGAGCTTGCGCAGGTTTTCGGCGATGACGCGGACGTCCTGCCGGTTTTCGCCGATCGTTCCGCCGAGCGAGTTCGCGACCTTCTCGATCGACTCGGCGAGTCGCGGAATCGTCGTGCGCAGCTCGTCGCTCACCGCCCGGGCGTTCGCCATCGTAGCGTTCATGTTCGACTGATTCGCGGCGATCAGCGCGCGCACCTGCTCCGTGATCTGCCGCGTGTTCTCGACGATCTCGTTCAGCCGCTGTTGCCCCGACGTCCCTCCGGTGACGGCGCGGAGCGACTCGGTGATCGCCTTGACGTCGGTGGCGATCGCCGAAACCTGGTTGGTCACGTCGTCGATGCTCTTGGTCGTCGCGCCGGGTTGTTTCAGCGCGATGGTTTCGCCCTGGATGACGGGTGCGGTCTGCGTCCCCGGATCGAGCTCGATGTACTTCTCGCCGAGGAGGCCGAGGTTCGCGACGTGCGCGACGGCGTTGGCGTGAAGCGGAACGTCGTCGTCGACCTTCAACGTCACGCGCGCCTTCCCGTTCGGCAGAACCTCGATCTTCGAAACCGAGCCTTTGCGAACCCCCGCGATGCGCACGGTGGACTTCGCGTCAAGGCCCGCCACGTTGTCGAAATCGACGGTGATGGTGCGCGCCTCTTTCCCGCGCCCGAACTGAATATCCTGGATCTTCAGAATGAAGAATCCGAGGATCACGAGGATCACAAGGACGAAGGCGCCGACTTTGGCTGCTGACGACATGGCGTGATTCTACTGAAGTGGGTCGATTCCGGCGGTTCTCAACATCTGGAAGAGCAAAGCAAGTGGCAAGCCGACCACGTTCGTGAAGCTGCCCTGAACCGAGTCGATGAAGATTCCGCCGCGTCCCTGAGCTGCGTAGGCACCCGCTTTGTCCAGCGGTTCGCCTGTGCCGACGTACCAGGCGATGTCGGTCTCCGACATAGGCAGGATGGCGACTTGAGTCGTGCCCACGCGCGTTTCCGCGTAGTCTGGCGCGATCCTGCGGACGGTGACGCCGGTATACACGGTGTGCGTGCGCCCCTCGATGAGGCGCAGCATCCTCTTCGCATCGTCAGCGTCGGCGGGCTTTTCGAGCAGCTGGTCGACGAAGACGACGGTGGTGTCCGCGGCGATGACCCAGCGATCCGGATGCTCCTGCGCCACCGCCTGCGCCTTCTCGCGCGAGAGCCGCGCAACGTACTCCTGCGGCGTCTCGTGTGAGGCTTTCTCTTCCGGAACGTGGCTGGGAATCACGTCGAACTGCAATCCGATCGACGCCAGCAGCTCGCGCCGGCGCGGTGAAGACGACGCGAGAATCAGACGCGGCTTCATGCGTGCGTCACCGAGAGGATCACCACGAACCGCGCTTCCGACACGATGCGGTAGACGATACGAATTCCGTCGATGCGATAGCTCCAGTAGCCGCGTAATGGATCGAGCAGCGGGGCGCCGATGATCGGATCCTCGTCGATCAGCTCGAGCGCTTTCGTCACCTTCGCGCGCTCGTCATCGGTGAGAGACTTCCATTGCGGCTCGACGCTCTCCGCGATGCGGAGGCGGTCATTCCACAAGAAGATCCTCCACGGCGAGCATCGCGTTGCGTTTCACCTCGAACTCCGCGGTGTCGAGCGCGGCGCGCAGCGCTTCGTCGCGCGAGATCTCGAGCGTTTCGCGCAGCGCGAGGTATTCGTCGTACGACATCAGTACGGCGATGCTGCGGCCGTTGCGCGCGAACAGCGTGCGCTTGCCGGTGACCTCACACTCGCCGACGAGCCGCCGGACGCTTTCCTGAAGATCGAGAATTTCGAGCGGTTTTTCCATTGCCGAACAGCCCTCGCAGATAGTCGCGGAACTCGTCCGCGAGCGCCGGGTGCTTCAGCGCGTAATCGACGGTCGCCTTGAGATAGCCGAGCTTCTCGCCGGCGTCGTATCGCTTGCCCTTGAACACGTAGCCGTAGAAGTCGCCATCGCGGACGAGCTCACGAAGCGCGTCGGTGAGTTGAATCTCGCCGCCCGCGCCGCGCTCCGTCTTCTCCAGCAGCGGGAAGATGTCCGGCGGCAGGATATAGCGGCCGATGATCGCGAAGCGCGACGGCGGATTGATCTGCGGCTTCTCGACCATGTCAGAGATCTTGAAGCGACGATCGCCGGCCTTCGTTCCGGCCACAATCCCGTATCGAGACGTCTCGGCCGCGGTGACTTCCATCAGAGCCACGACCGGACGGCCGGTGTCTTCGAACACCCGGCGCATCTGGAGCAGACACGGCTCGTCCGAGAGGATGACGTCGTCCGGCAGCACGACTCCGAACGGTTGGTCGCCGACGGCGTCTCGCGCCTGCAGAACCGCGTGGCCGAGGCCTAACGCCTGTTTCTGGCGAACCGCGATGAGATTCGCCATCCGGCTCACCGTCTCCACCTCGGCCAGCAGGTCGAGCTTCTGGCGGCCGCGCAACGAACGCTCCAGCTCGATCGTATTGTCGAAGTGATCGAGGATCGAGTCCTTTCCCTTCGACGTGATGATGATCAGCTTGTCGAACCCCGAGTCGCGCGCTTCCTCGATTCCATACTGAAGAATGGGTTTATCGACGAGCGGCAGCATCTCTTTCGGGATGACTTTCGTCGCTGGAAAGAAGCGCGTTCCGAAGCCGGCGCAGGGGAAGACGCAGGTGCGAAGAGTGGACATCGGGAACGAAGGATAACCGAGGACTGAGGACTGGAGACGGAGGACTGGAGACGGAGGACTGGAGACGGAGGACTGAGGACTGAGGACTGAGGACTGGGGACTGAGGACTGGGGACTGAGGACTGAGGACTGCACGGCCGGGCGGAAGCTCAGTCCCCAGTCCTCCGTCTTCAGTCCTCAAGGTGGCGGTGATGTTGCTTCTGAGTGACGCAGTACAATTCAGTCCTTGGGCGGGTATGCGTAAACTCCTGGTTTCTCTGGTGATTCTCATCTGCGCCGCTCCCGCGTTCGCGCAGTGGCGACGCGGCAATCTCTACG
>JBBRMQ010000125.1:0-12281 GCA_038230775.1 Thermoanaerobaculia bacterium | reverse complement strand
GCCATATTGCGCCACAGAAGATCGGACTTGCCGTCTCCGTTGAAGTCGCCGACGCCGACGATCTGCCATGGACTCGGTACCGTCGCGAACTCACCCGATCCGGAAATCGCGGTGGTCCCGTTCATTAGCCACATGAAACTCTGCCCGGATGTGTTGTTGCGCCAGACGAGATCGGCCTTGCCGTCTCCGTTGAAGTCGCCGACGCCCGCCATCACGTAGGTGTTGTCGCTGAACTGAAGTGATGTCAATCCCGAGCCGCCGGTCGGCGTTGCGCCGTTCATCAGCCAGATCGAGCTCGCGCCCGTCGCGCTGTTCCTCCACACGAGATCGGCGTAGCCGTCCGCGTTGAAGTCTTTGCGGAACTTCCCGCCCGTTTCGTACGCGCCCATCGACGGAGGAGAGGGACGCGTGACGCCGTCGAGAGCGACCGCGGGTGCGTTGGTGGACGTTCCCGCGCCTCTCGCCGGCGAGGTGGCGAGGATGTGAAAGTCGGTGCCGGAGACGAACTTCGGATCGGCGTTGTAGATGTTGCCGGTACCGCCGGTAACACCGTCGTTGGGGCTGTTGCTGAAATACAGGTTGTAACTATTGGTGAAGCCGCCGCCGCCAACGACGCCGTTAATAGCTCCGTCGGATGCCCCGCCGAGCGATCCAGCCGGCGTGCCGATTCCGCCGTTTCCAGCTTGAGCACTATTGAATTTGAAGATGTTATTGAAGCCCTGCACGGCTGTGCTCGCGCCGAAGATTCCGCCCTGAGAGCCACTGCCGCCGGCGCCGCCACTACCTGAACTGGCCGTACCACCGTTGCCGCCTATTGCACTGTTCTCCGAGAACGTGTTGTTGGCAAAGATGGCATTGCCGAAAGCGGCAGCGCCGCCGCCCTGACCGTTGCCGCCCTGGGAACCATTGCCAGCCTGACCGGCGGGTCCACCGCCATTGCCGCCTCGAACGGTATTACCGACGAAGACGTTGTTGGTGATCGAGTTCGATCCGTTGGCGCTGACACCGCCGCCGTAGGCCTGACCACCGCTGACGAAGTTCGTTCCGAACGTTCCGTTGTAGCCCGTTGCTTGATTGTTTTGGATGATGTTGCGAGTGATCACCGTAGCGTCGGTGTTATCGGTGAAGATTCCGCCGCCGGTAGCGTTCGATCCGTCGGCAGCCGGTTGATATAAGCCGCCGGTGATGGTGAATCCCTGGACCAGAGTGGCGCTGGAGTTGCCTCGGCACTCGATGACGCGCGCGCGTGGGCTGGCAGTTGAAGCGTCGATGATCGTTGTTGCTGCGCCGCTGCCGATGAGTTTCACACCAGACTTGACTACGATCGGAAAGTTCTCACCGAGAACTGGGGGATTGATTCAGCAAAATCCGGGGAGGTAATTCCCCGGTAGGACATTGATCGTATCGCCGGAGACGGCAACGTTCATTCCCTTGGTGATCGTCTTGAACGGCGTTCCCGACGAAGTTCCGTTGTTCGTATCGGAACCTGATCCAAAATTGACATACCAGTTTGTGGCCACCGCCGCAGCAGTCGTGGCGGAAACCTGTGAAGGATTCGTCGAATAGGTGTCCGTGCCGCTGAAGCTCGCCTTCGACCACACTTTGAAGAAGTAGGCGGTCGAAGCGGTCAGGCTCGTCGCCGTCGTACTTGTGCCGGTGTTGTCGTAGAAGACGGTCGCAGTCCCATCGGTGGGACTGGTCGGATAGCTGCCCGTCTTGCCAAGGACACGCGAATTCGGGCCACTGCTCGTCCAACTCAATGGAATCGAGGTCGACGTCGTCGTGCCGGCAGCCAATCCTGAAGGATCGGCGGGACGGATTGCCGTGACAGGTAGATTCATTGCATGCGCCCACACGCCTCCGTACGCGGCCGCTGCAATCGCATAGGCCGTACCGGGGGTGGAGGCTCCCGACATCGTGTAGGTAAATGGGTACGACGCCGCACCGCCCGACACTAGTGTCAGGGTGGCTGGCGACTGGCGGTGCCGGATTTCGCCGCTGATAACTTCCAGCGAAGCCGATGAAACCGACAGTGCTCCTCCGGTAGCAGCGACGTTCACACCAAACCGCGCACCGTTCGTGCCGCCGGTCCCTGCTACTGAGTACGTGCCGGCCTGGCCAGGATACAACTGTGCCGGCCCGGTGATCGACGTGGTGAGTCCAGCTCCGTGACAGCTACAGCCCGATCCGCCACTCAGGTTCGTCCTGCCGATCAGCGGCGTTGAATTGTACAAGGTAGGTTGCGGCTTCAACGCCGCCACTCCAGCGACGACAATGCTACCCAGACCTAAAAATGTGATCAGAAAGGAAAAGACCAGTTGTCGACGCATTAGTCCTCCTGGAGCCAGATCCAGATGCAGTTAGGGGAACGTATTCAGTTTTACGGGCGAGCCATTGACTATATCACGAACGGCGTCGAGTCCATGAGCTCGTCCGCGGGGCCGAGCTCGTCGATGACGGGGAGGCGCGCTGCTCGACGCCGCGCCTCCCACGTGCTCCATCACGAGATTGAACCGGTGGTCACGGCTGTCGATGACCATGCCTTCCGTGCGGCCGTCGGCGTGACGCGATCATGACCGTCGAATCCGGCTGACCGGCGATGCCGCCACGGAAGAACTGGACGTCGCGCGGCGGCTGCATCACTTTTGACGCCCCCGTGGAGTACTCGTAGATCTTGGCGTCCGGCGCCCAGACTTCGAAGCGCTGGAGCTCGATCGTGGACAGCTGGCCGCCGGCCAGGGGAATGTCGACAGAGTCACGCGTTCGCCGATGCGGGTGGCCTTGCTCAACGGGAGCAGCGAATCACCCCGCAGCGGCGTGCGAGTCGCTCCGAATGCGACGGGACCGAGCATCGTCACTGCCAGGGAGATGACCAACCACACTGCGCGCGGACGGACATACATCGGACATTCCTCCAATCGCGCCGACGCGGGCACGCTTACGGATTTCGAGTTGTAGTGATCGGATCCAGCTTTGCGTAACATGGCCAATCTGCCCAGTGAATTCCGAATTGGTCCGCGCGATTTGAACAGCAGTATCTGTCCGGCCGCGGGGGACCGGCCGTGACTCGGGTCACGCGGATCGAAACCAATCGACCGTTTCCGCGAGTCCTTCCGCGACGTTCACATCCGGTTTGCGCAGGCTCGCCGCCAGAACGCTCCGCATCTGCTCCCCAACCTTGGCCGGCGCATGCGTCGCCTGAGGAGCGCCCGGGATCAACTTCGCCATCATTAAATAGAGGCTGTTGATCGTGGTCTCGACTCCCGTGCCCACGTTGAACGGTCCCGCCACGGTCGACTCCGCCACGGCCATGTTGGCGGCCACCACATCGCGAACGAAGACGAAATCTCGCGTCTGGCCGCCGTCTCCGTTGATCGTGACCGGCTGTCCAGCGAGCATGCGCCGCGCGAAGATCGCCACCACGCCCGCCTCCCCATGCGCGCTCTGCCTCGGCCCGTACACGTTGGCGTAGCGCAGCGCGACCGTCGAAAGGCCGTGCACTTCGCGGAAGTAGTGCATGTAGTGCTCGACCGCGAGCTTCGCGCAGCCGTACGGCGACAGCGGGTTGACGGGATGCTTCTCGTCCTGAGGCACGTAGACAGGCTCCCCGTAGATCGCTCCTCCCGTCGACGCGAAGATGAAACGCTTCACGCCCGCCTCGACACACTGCTGCAGCAGCCGCACCGAACCGACCACATTCACCACGGTGTCGAACACCGGATCCGCGACCGACTTGCGCACGTCCATCTGCGCCGCGTGGTGACTGACGACGTCGGGACGCAGCGGACGGATGTCGAAGTCGCGAATGTCCGTTTCGATGAATTCGGCGCGCGGGTTCAGATTGCGCCGATCACCCGAAGACAAGTTGTCGACGACGGTCACCCGATAGCCGCGCTCGATGAACGCATCGGCGACATGCGATCCGATGAAGCCCGCACCGCCTGTGACGACCACGTGTTTCATCGGCGGCTCCAGCGAACGGTCGCACCGACCGCGGCGCCAAACAGAAATCCGCCGACGTGCGCCCACCAGGCCACGCCCGCGACTTCCTGCGTTCGCGATGCCGCGGCGAGCGTTAGAAAGCCGTTGAAGAACTGCATCGCAAACCACACCGGCAGGAACAGGGCCGCTGGAATCTCTGCCATGGCCCAGTACACGACGAGCGGAAAGAGCGTCACGATACGCGCGGCAGGAAGTAGCACGAGAAACGCGCCTAACACTCCGGCGATGCTGCCCGACGCGCCGATCGACGGCACCGCCGATCGCGAAAAGACCAGTGTGTGGGTGAGGCTGCCGATCGCTCCGCAGGCCAGGAAGAAGAGAAAGTAGCGGAGGTGGCCGAGCGCGCTCTCCACCGCGCCGCCGAAAACCCACAGGTACACCATATTGCCGAAGAGGTGCACGAAACCGCCGTGGAGAAAAAGCGACGTCAGCAGCGTCACGGAGACCTCGAATCGGTTGTAGCCGAACATCGACGGATGAAGGAAGCGCGCCGGCATGAAGCCGAAGACGTTGATCAGCATCTCGGTGCGCTGGCCGAGAAAGAGCTGGACGAAGAAGATGACGACGTTGGCGATGACCAGAGCCCGATTGACGACCGGCACCGCGTTCGAAGGCTGCGTGTGCCGGAGGGGAATCATGCGAGGCCGCGCGCGATCTCGCGCACGACTTCCGACTTCTGATCGCGCGTGAGCTCGGGGTAGATCGGGATCGCCAGCGTCGTCGCGGCCGCGCGTTCCGAGTTCACATACTCTTCATCGGAGCAGGGATTTCCCGCAAAACATTTCTGCTGCGGCAGCGTGAGGGGGTAGTAAACCTCGCAGCCGATCGCAACACTCTTGAGATGGGCCATGACGCGATCGCGCGCATCGCCGGACTGGAAGCGGATGACGTACTGGTTGTACACGTGTTTGCGATTCGGCATCTCGCGCGGCAGGGTCACGCGGTCGGCCAGTCCCGCTTCCGCGAACATCGGCGCGTAATCCTCTGCATTGCGACGGCGCCCTTCGCTCCACGTGTCGAGCTTCGGAAGCTTGACGTGAAGAATCGCCGCCTGCAGCGCATCGATGCGGAAGTTGCCGCCGACAAAGTGGTGGTAGTACTTCGGCCGCATGCCGTGAACGCGGTAATCGATAAGCTTCTCGTGCAGCGCGGCATCGTTCGTCGTCACGGCGCCCGCGTCGCCGAAGGCGCCGAGGTTCTTCGATGGAAAGAATGAGAAGCAGCCGAAAGGAGAAAGGGATCCGGCGCGTTTTCCGTTGTACTCGGCTCCCACCGCCTGCGCGGCATCCTCGACGACGACGAGGTCGTGTTTCTTCGCGATGCGGTTGATCTCGTCCATTGCCGCGACCTGTCCGTAGAGATGCACCGGCATGATCGCGCGGGTCGCGGACGTGATGCGCTCTTCGATCTTCGCGACGTCAATGTTGTAGTCGTCGAGTGAGATGTCGGCGAACACCGGCATGGCGCCGAGCCGGTCGACCACGCCCGCGGTGGCGAAGAACGAGTACGCGGGAACGATGACCTCGTCATCGGGACCGATGCCGAGGACCATTAGTGCCACCAGCAGCGCATCGGTGCCGGAGGACACGCCGACCGCAAATTCCGATTGGCAGTAGGCGGCGAAGTCGCGCTCGAACTCCTCGACGCGCTTGCCGAGGATGAAGACCTGCGATTCGTAGACTTCTTCGGTGACCCGCAGGACTTCGTCGCGGATGCCTGCGTACTGCGCCTTGAGATCGAGAAGAGCGATAGCCATTGCGCGCGGAAGTCTAAACGAGTCCGCTGGAGCGGCCGTCATAGAACTCGCGGTACCACTCGACGAACCGCGCCACTCCCACGTCCACTGTAGTTCGTGGACGGTAGCCGGTCGCCTTCTCGAGCTCCGTCACGTCCGCCATCGTCGACGGGACATCACCCGCCTGCATCGGCAGGAGATCGAGCGTCGCCTTCCGGCCTAACGCCTTCTCGAGGGCGCCAATGTAATCCATCAGCGGCACCGGGCGATTGTTGCCGATGTTGAAGACGCGATACGGCGCGAGGCTCGTCGCCGGATCGGGCTTCGCGCCGTCCCACTCCTCGTTCGGAGCCGCGGGACGGTCGAGCGTGCGCACGACGCCTTCGGCGATGTCGTCGATGTAGGTGAAGTCGCGCACCATCTCGCCGCGGTTGAAGACGGGGATCGGCTCGCCGGCCAGGATCCCGCGCGTGAATTTGAAGAGCGCCATGTCGGGACGTCCCCACGGACCGTACACCGTGAAGAAACGAAGCGCGGTGCACGGCAACCGGAACAGATGCGCGTACGAGTGCGCCATGACCTCGTTGGCCTTCTTGGTCGCCGCGTAGAGCGACATCGGATGATCCACGCTGTCGTGCTCGGAAAAAGGTTGCCGCGTGTTCAGCCCGTAGACCGAGCTGGTGGACGCGAACACGAGATGCTCGACGCCGTGGTGACGGCACCCTTCGAGGATGTTCAGGAATCCCGCGAGATTGCTCTCGACGTATGCGCGAGGATTGTCGATCGAATATCGAACGCCGGCCTGCGCCGCGAGATTGACGACGCGCTTCGGCTTTCGTTTCGCGAAGAGCGCCTCGATCCCGGCGGCGTCGCCGAGGTCGATCTTCTCGAAGGTGAACTTTTCGAACGTCTTGAGGCGCTCGAGCCTGGCGAGCTTCAGGGCCGGGTCGTAGTACGGATTCAGGTTGTCGAGGCCGATGACATCGTCACCTCGCTCGAGCAACAGTTTCGAGACGTGATATCCGATGAATCCGGCGGCGCCGGTCACGAGAATCATGCGCGCGGAGTGTACGGCATCCCACGTGCACCGATCGCGCGTCATGTTCGACGTACGCCAGCGCTCACCGAGCTCACCGGGTTTCTCGTTTCCTTTCATGCCAGCGGCGCCGTGGCCGCGGCCACGTTGCAATCGGTCTGCGCGTTCCTGCTCGTCATCGCCTTCGGACTCGCCTCAGCCATGTCGATGCGGCGTGGATCATCGCGGGATCCGGCGACAATCGAGTTCTGCCGGAAACGAACAACCTCGCGAAGGCGGACGCTCGCCGTTCCGCCATTCAAGGATAGCGGCCATCTGGAGTTCGGCGGCCATGCCGCCGCTCTCTTGTCGGAACTTGCAGAGCGGCGGCATGGCCGCCGCACTCCAGATCACCTGCCTCGACCTCCAGGTATGCACTGCGTAGCCGAGCGTTCCAATCGGCGAAAAAGACAGCGGGATCCTGCGCGCTTGCAGCAAAGATGGTGCACTCGTTTTCGCCGGTGGCTCTGACATCGTTTGCAGTCCTCGCGACTTCGGGCATCATCACGGCGTGGCGGCACCTCGAACGGCTCGACGCGCTGTGGACCACTTCCTACGGCTACGCATTGATCGCGAAGCTGTGCGTGGTGGCGGTGGTGATGGCGGTTCTCCGCCGCTCGGCGACTGCCGAGTTGATCGCCGCGACGATCGTTCTCGTGATCACCTCCGTTCTCGTCAGCCTTCCGTCGCCCCGCTGATCGGACTTCTGCTCTTGTTCGCCGCCGCCTGCGGGCAGCGCGACGAAATGAAGAAGGCGATCAAGGACACCGTGTCGGAAACGCGGACCAAGGCCCAGGTTGTCGTGCAGATTCAGAGCGAGGATCTGGTGGTACGGCAGTCGATCGAGAAACAGATCGAGGAACAGCACATCGGCACGATCAAGTCGGAGGACGCCGGTACGGGGCACGTCGATTTCACCGTCGAAGTCGACAGCACGAACGATTCGATCCCGCGGATCAAAGACGTTCTCCGCGCTGCCGGGGTTCGCAGCACGGTTCGCGTCAGCCAGTGAAGCGCACGCGCGCGAACCGCCGCTTCCCCACCTTGAGCACGTATGTTTTTCCGGCCGACGCGTCGAGCGTGTGCTTGGGGTCGTCCACTCTGGCCTCGTCGACGAGCACCCCGCCCTGCGCCACGATGCGCTGCGCTTCCTTGTTCGACTCCGCGAGGCGCGCGGCGACGATTACCTTCGTCAGGAACTGCGGATCGCTCGCAGACGGGAGCTTCACCTCTTCGATGTCGGTCGGCGCCTGACGCTCGCTGAAGACCCGTCGAAACTCCTGCTCGGCCGTGTCCGCGGCGGTGGCGTCATGAAAGTCCGTGATGATCGTCTTTGCCAGACGCCGCTTCGAATCCATCGGCCGGTTCTCGGCGCGGATCTCCGCGATCTGCGCCGGCGTGAGATCCGTCAGCAGCGTGTAGTACTTCCACATCAGTTCATCGGAGATCGACATGACCTTGCCGAACATCGCCTGCGGCTCTTCGTCGATGCCGATGTAGTTGCCGAGCGACTTCGACATCTTGTCGACGCCGTCGAGACCTTCGAGCAGCGGCATCGTGAGCACGACCTGCGGCTCGAGCGCGTACTCGCGCATCAGATCGCGGCCTACGAGCAGGTTGAAGAGTTGATCCGTCCCGCCCATCTCGACGTCGCACTTCAACGCGACGGAGTCGTACGCCTGCGCCAGCGGGTAGAGCAGTTCGTGAATGGCGATCGGCTGATGCGCCTCGAACCGTTTGCGAAAATCTTCGCGTTCCAGGATGCGCGCCAGCGTGTACTTCGCGGCCAGGCGGACCATGCCCTCCGCGCCCAACGCGCCTAACCACTTCGAGTTGAACATGACCTCGGTCTTCTGCGGATCGAGGATCTTGAACACCTGCTGCTTGTAGGTCTCGGCGTTGCTCTGGATCTGTTCAGGCGTCAGCGGCGGGCGCGTCGCTTTTTTCCCGGTCGGGTCGCCGATCATGCCGGTGAAATCGCCGATGAGGAAGATCACGCGATGGCCGAGCTGCTGGAAATGCTTCATCTTCCGCATCACCACGGTGTGGCCGAGGTGGATGTCGGGCGCGGTGGGATCGAAGCCGACCTTCACGGTCAGCGGTTTTCCGCGGCCCAGCTTCGCGAGAAGGTCTTTCTTGTCGATGAGATCGACCGACCCCTTCTCGAGATAGGCGAGCTGTTCGTCGGGTGTCATGAGGCCGCGAATTGTAACCGCGGGGGCGAGCTGAAGCCCGCTCCCACATGCAGCAAGGACCCCAGGTCTTCGTTGTCGTGGACCAGGCTGGGTGTGGCGGCGGGCTTCTGTGTGTCCTCACACAAAAACCTTCAGCCCGCCCGCGGGAGTCGGCTACACACTACTCTCCTTCGATCGCGCTCTGCACGAGTTCGCGGAGGCGCTGCACGAGCTCGAGGCACTCGCGCGCGCCGCCCGTATCGCCGCGGCCGTGCAGCAACGCCGCGGCGTCGTTGAGCGCTTCGATCGTCATCTCTTCGAACGCCAGGAGCAGCCCGCGCTCGTCGGCGGTGATCCCGGCCGGACGCGCTTCGCCAAACTTGCTGAGCGCGCGATTGAGGTTCCCGAACAATCCGCGCAGGCGCGGGCCGGCGGTGTCCATGCGCGACGCGATCTCGATGATCTGTTCTTCGTACGTCACTTCGTATTCACCTTCGCCAGGGCATTACCGATCCCCTCGGCAATCGTCCGCGGCGCGCCCACACCCCAGAAATGCATGAACAGCAACCGCGGACTCTCGCGCAGCATGTGGGAATGAAGCGCGGTGACGCGGATGCCCTTCGCCTGCAGCTCGCGGATCACAGGATTCACTTCATCGGCGAGGAGCACGAAGTCCCCGCTGGTGGCCACGCGATCGCCGGCGACCTGAAAGTTGATCGCCGTCGCGACGCCCATCGACGGCGGAATCGTCATGCCGGAGTCGGTAATCGTTTCCGCGCGCGGAACGCTGAACTGCAGCACGCGGCCGTTCACATTGCCTTTGCGATTGAGAACGTCGGAAATCGCGGTGAAGGCGGTGGACTCGATCGGCGTGGCAGGCTTCGCGGCCGGAGTCGACGTTTTCGACAGCGCGGTCCTCAGTGTTCTCGCCAGCGTGGCGGCTTCTCCGTGTCCCGCGTAGTGCACGTAAACAACGGACGGTGATTCGCCGGACAAGTGGTTATGGATCGCCGAGATCTCGAAGCCTCCGTTTTCCAGCTCGCGGAGCACGTTGTCCAGCTCGGCCGGTTTGAGAACGAGATCGCCCATGACCATTCCGGTCCCGAATGCCGCCCACGAACCGAGGGCCAGTCCCGGCTCGACGCGGACGCCATCGAGCATCACCTTCAAATCGGAACGCGGCCATGCGTACCGCTGCACTTCGCCCATGACCTTCGCCTGCTGACCCAGGATGGTGTCGACTTCGGAGGCCTGAAGCTGGGCGGCGAACAGGATGGCGATCACTACGTTTGCCTTGCTCATCACCCGATGATAACGTCGCCAGCCTCGCTCAATCACCTATTGGCATCACATCTGAAGTCTTGGCATCACATCTGAACAACGTCGGCTGAGGTCGTAGAGAGGTACGCCGTATGTTTGATGATGTCCTCATCGAGTCGGCCGGCAGGGACAGAAACAAAAGTTCCTGGGTCACAGGCCTGATCTCGGCAGTGGTTCACGTCGTTCTCATCGGCGGCGTGATCGCTGCGGGTTACTACGTCAAGCAGAATCCCGAGGTGATCGAGAAGCCGATTCATGCGTTCGTGGTGTCGGCCGCGCCTCCTCCGCCTCCTCCCCCGCCTCCCCCTCCCGCATCCCACGCCTCGACCCCTTCCCATCCTCAGCACGTCGAGACTCCGAAGGTGCAGGTGCCGCAGACGTTCCATCAGCCGACGCAGGTCCCGAAAGAGGTCCCGAAGGTCGATGATAGTGCTGATACCGACACCAGCGGTGGTGTCGAAGGCGGTGTGGTCGGCGGCGTCAAGGGCGGCGTGGTCGGAGGAGTGGTCGGCGGTGTCATCGGCGGTGTGGTCGGCGGAACCCTCGGCGGTCAGTTAGGGGGGCAGATCGGCGGCACGGGCGACTCGCCGGTGCGCGTCGGCGGCGACGTCCACGCGCCGACCACGATCTCGCGCGTCGATCCGGAATACACCGAGCTGGCGCGCAAGGCGCGCATCGAAGGAATCGTGATCATCGAAGCGATCATCGATCGCAACGGCAACGTGACCGACGCGCGTGTTCTCAAGCCGCTGCCGCTCGGCCTCGACACGGCGGCAATCGAGGCGGTGAAAAAGTGGAAGTTCCATCCCGGCACGCTCAATGGACAACCGGTGCCGGTCATCTACAACCTGACAGTCAATTTCCGTTTGCAATGACGGCGTCGAATTAAAGGAGAGGTTCATGGAAGGACAGAATTTCAGCCTGCTGGGTATGTGGGCCACGATGAACTGGGTGGCGCAGGGTGTCGTCGTGTTGCTGGCGGCGATGTCGATCTGGTCGCTGACGATCGCGATCGAACGGTTGTACCGGTTTCAGAAAGCGAAGCACGAGTCGCTCGATGTGGCGCTCCGCGTCACGCCGCTCCTCAAGCAGCACAAGCTCGACGACGCGATCACGCTCACGGCCGACAAGAAGTACCGGCACAGCCATCTCGCGCGCGTGCTCCTCGCCGGCCTTCGCGAGTTTCAGTACGAGACGACGCAGACTCTGCCAGATGACTTCGATATTGTGGCGTCGGGCCAGCGGGCCATCGAACGCGAGGCGCTGATGACGACGGCCGAGATGAAGAAGGGCCTCGGCAATCTGGCGACGATCTCCACGACCGCTCCGTTCGTCGGCCTGTTCGGAACGGTGGCCGGCATCATCCACGCGTTCCAGGGCATGGCCATCAGCGGCTCCGGCGGCCTCGGCGCCGTCTCGGCCGGCATCGCGGAAGCCCTCGTGACGACGGCGTTCGGTCTCTTCGTCGCCATTCCGGCGGTGTGGCTCTACAACTACTTCCTCAACAAAGTCGATCGGTTTCAGGTCGAGATGTCGAACTCGTCATCGCAGCTCGTCGACTACTTCATCAAGAACAAGGCGCGGGGCCGCGTGGCCAGCGCGAGGTAAGCGATGGCATTCGGAGCTGGCGGAGGAAGTCCGGACGAAGTCAAAGGCGACATCAATGTCACGCCGCTCGTCGATGTCTGCCTCGTCCTTCTCATCATCTTCATGGTCGTCACTCCGATGCTTCAGTCAGGTGTCGATGTCCTGCTGCCACAGGGACCCCACTCGGAAAAGAAGCCGGGAAAAGAGGGCGATCTCATCGTTTCCGTCAAGATGGATGGGACGGTGTTCATCGGGCAGGACTGGATTCCAGACCGCGACCTTCCTCGCTACATGAAAGCGGAGCACGACAAGAATCCCGCACGCGCCGTGATGATGAAGGCCGACAAGCGCATCAATTTCGGAAAAATCCGCATCGTCATGAAAGCCG
>JBBRMQ010000124.1:0-12294 GCA_038230775.1 Thermoanaerobaculia bacterium | reverse complement strand
GCCGGAAATGCGTGCCTTGCGCGCGACTTCCGGATAGACCGGCTCGACGCGGTTGAGAACGGTGGGAGCCTTGACGTCGCCGCCGACGCGCAGCGGAGCGCTGGTGTCGACTTTCGGGGCCGTGTCGGTCATGACGCCGCCGACGACGCCGCCGACCACACCGCCGACCACGCCACCCTCGACGCCGCCTTCAACACCACCTTCGACGCCCGCGTTGGTCGACGGCTGGGCGGCGGTGGGCTGCACTTTCTCCGGCACCATCGTCGGCGCCATTTCCTGAATGTTCTTCGGAATCTCGACGGGCTTGACCACTTGAACCGAGGCGGCTTTCGGTGGTGGCGGGGGTGGTGGCGGGGGCGGCGGCGGAGCCGCGGCCATCGAGTACTGCGCCACCTGTGCCGGCGAATTCGTCGGGAATTCGACGTTCCAGATCGCACCGATGACCACCGCGAGGACGACGATGACGTGAAGGCCGACCGACACCGGCAGCGTCAGATATCGCTGAATGCCGACTTTCTGCTTCTTCGATTCGATGACGCTCGTTTCAAACATGCTTAACTCTTCTTTGCAGCGCCGCCTGCGGCAGCTGCCTTCCTGGCCCGGATGATCTCTACAGCCCTGTTCTTGAGGATGTCGGCCTGCGCCACATCGGCCTGACCCTTCACCGGATCGGTCTTGGCGTCGACGATCGCCTGCTGACGCCACAGAAGGTTCAGGTAGGCCATGGCCTCGAAGTAGTCGGTGCGCATGTCGATGGCGTGCTGCAGCGCTCCCTTCCCCTTCTCGATGATCGCCAGCTTCTCGTTGTCATCCGCCGGCGCATTCTTCGCCACCTTCTCGTAGCAGACGACGCCGTAGATGTAGAACGATTCCGGGTTCTTGGAGTCGAGCAGCGTGATCTTCTCGTACCACTGCAGCGACTGGTTGAAATCGCCCTGCTTCGCGTACAGCGTGGCGACCGACTTCACCGCCTCGAGATCGGCCGGATGCTCTTTGAGGTAATCGACGAAGTACTGAATCGCCTGCGACGTGCGATTCGCGTTGAGGTACATGTTGATGAGCGCGTCGCGCGCGATCCGGTCTTCCGGCTTCTTCCGGAGATACGCCGAAAGAGAGTTGATCGCCGCATCGGCATGCGCCTCGTTCTTCGGCGACTTCTCTTCCGGCACGTAAAGGCCGATGTGGGAGTAGCCGATCATGCGCTCGAGCTCCGGGAAGCTCGGATCGATCTTCTTCGCCAGACTGTAGTGCTGCAGCGCGGCGGCGTACTCCTCGCGCTGGTATGCGTTGTTCGCCTCTTTGATCTCGCTGCGGGCGCGAATCTTTTCGCAGCCGAGCGCAAAGACGGAAAGCGTGAGTGCCCCTACCAGGCACGAGAACTTTTTCATGAATTGTCTAACTCCCCAGATTCGTGGTCGTCACCGCATCCGAGAGGCGAGTTTCGGGGACGTGACCGGCCCTTTCAAAACAACGGCCAGCGAATATACCGATCGACTTTTGCACCGTCAAGACAGTTTGTAACAGATGCAACCGAATGTTTTTTCGACACATATCCGTATGTTGGACACCAAACGTGCCCTTTTCGAAACCGGATCAATAGCTGGGCTTGTGTTCCGACGTCAGGGCGCTGATCGTATCCCACAGTCTCGGAAAAAGCGGTTCTCTCGTTCCCATCTCCAGTTGCGCAGCGGGGACGCCTTTGAGCGACATCACCTGCGAACCGATAATTCGAAACGCCAGCCGCATGTGTGTGAAACGCCATTTCAGAAACGCTTCGTCGTAGTCCATCATCGCTTGCACCAGACGAAAAACGTCGTAGTGATCCGCCGGTGTCCTCTCGATCTCGAGCAGCGTGAGCGAATGCCGCGCCAGCATTTGCTCGAACGGCGGCCAGAGCCGCTTTCCCGCGCTGAGGAGCTTCGTGAACCCCGGCGACTCCCCTCCGCTTCCCCGGCCCAGCGACGACGTGCGGATGACGTGATAGTCGGCTGCGGCCATCGTCTCCAGGATGATGATCTGCTCGCGCAAGAGGTCGAGGATCAGCCGGCAGCGATGCAGCAGGTCCGCCGCAGGCTGCGCAGCGTCGCTCTCGATCAACTTCACGGTCCGATCGATTTCGTAATCGACGTGATGCAGCCACAGCTCCGCCGCCTGATGCGTCGTCTGGAACAGCCGCTCCTCGGGATGCGCGAGCAGGTCGACCGGCTTCTGAAGCTCGAGCAACTCCGGCACGCGCACGTATCGCTCGTAGTCAGTGTCGCCGCGGCCTTCGAGGATGGGTCCGGTGTGGGCGCTCATGAGGACTGAGGACTGGGCCAGGACTGAGGACTGAGGACTGAGGACTGAGCCAGGACCGGAGGTTGGGGAGGTAGCTGTTCGGCCGGGCGGGCCTCAGTCCTCAGTCCCCAGTCCTCAGTCCTGAGTCCACCGTCCTCAGTCCTCAGTCCCCAGTCCTCAGTCCTCACTTACACCAGCTCCAACAGATGCCCGAGCTTTTTCTTCTTCGCTTCGAGGTACTTCTGCGTGTCGACCGACGGCGCGATCTCCAGCGGCACGCGCTCCACGATCTCCAGGCCGAAGCCCTCGATCGCGACGTACTTCGCCGGATTGTTCGTCATCAGTCGGATTTTTCTGACACCGAGGTCGCGGAGGATCTGCGAGCCCGTGCCGTAATCGCGGATGTCGGGGGCAAAGCCGAGTTTCGCGTTCGCCTCGATCGTGTCGTGACCCTGCTCCTGCAGCTCGTACGCCTTGAGCTTGTTGATCAGGCCGATGCCGCGCCCTTCCTGCAGCAGATAGAGCACGACGCCCCTCTTCTCTCTCGCGATCAGCTCGAAGGCGCGGTCGAGCTGGTCGCCGCAGTCGCACCGGTTGGAGTGAAAAACGTCGCCGGTGAGGCAGGACGAGTGCACGCGCACGAGCACGCTCTCGTCTTCGGCGATCTCTCCCATCACGAGCGCGACGTGCTCTTCACCGGTGATGTCGCTCTTGTACGCGTGAACCCGGAACTCGCCGTACGGGGTCGGCAGCCGCGGCGATGCCAGCGAGTGCACGTGCTTCTCGTGCTGCATCCGGTACTGAATGATGTCCGCGACGGAGATGACCTTGAGTCCGTGCTTGACGGCGAACTCGCGCAGATCCGGCAGGCGCGCCATGGTTCCGTCTTCGTTCATGATCTCGCAGATGACGGCGGCCGGTGTCATGCCGGCGATCGCCGCGAGGTCGACCGATGCTTCCGTCTGCCCCGCCCGCTTCAGCACGCCGCCCTTGCGTGCGCGCAGCGGAAAGAGATGCCCCGGGCGTAGCAGATCGTGCGGCTTTGTTTTCGGATCGATCGCCGCACGGATCGTCTCCGCGCGATCGAACACCGAGATGCCGGTCGTCACGCGACCGCGCGCTTCGATCGACACCGTGAACGCGGTCTGGTAATTCGAGGTGTTGTTCTCGACCATCAGCGGCAGATCGAGCTCGTTGCACCGCTCCTCGGTCATCGCCAGACAGATAAGACCGCGGCCATGCGTGGCCATGAAGTTGATCGCCTGCGGCGTCACCTTCTCGGCCGCCAGGCAGAGATCTCCCTCGTTCTCGCGATCCTCGTCATCGACGATGATCACGAGTTCGCCCTTGCGATAGAGCTCGGCGGCCTCGTCTATGGTTGCGAATGGCATAAATCGGCAGGTCGCGGGTCGCTAGTCGGGGGTCGGAAAAAGCTTTCGCGACCAGCGACCTGCACTCGCGACCTCCCTCTCAACCCACAATCTTGAACTTTTGCTCCACGGTGTACGACTGCTTGGTCACCGTGTCCACCAGTTTGACACGAAGCGTGTAATCGCCCGGCTTCAAAGGAGTCGTCAGGGCATCCAGCGGAATGCCGCTGATCACGGCGTATTCGCCCGGTCCGGGAGCGCCTGAGAGGGGTAGCGCCGCCACGTCCGAGAGCGGCGCGCTGATCGGAGGTCCGGACGGGCGGATGAGGTCGATTTTAGCCTGGATCTTCGGCAGATTCGTCGTGGGATCGACACCGGGGTTATGGACCTCGACGAAATAGCCGAGCTCGTCCTTGTTCGTGAATGCAGCGCGCGGAACAATCTTCAGCTTGCCGAACGCGAACGGAGACTTCACAGGCGCCGCTTCGATCGTCTCGATGATGTCCGAGAGCACCAGCTTCGAAGTGCCGGAAGCGGTCTTCGCAATGGCGCTCGTCGTCAGGGCACCGCTCGTGACCACCACGGGCACCCCCGCTTTGGCCAAGCCGAGGGTGGCGGTGTAGGTGCCGCTGGGGAGGGTGGCGGTGTAGTCGTAGAAATAGTTGCTCTTCGAGAGCGTGCCCTTGGCCGGCTGCTCGAATACCTCAACCCGCTTGCCGGTCGAATCTTCGATCACGCCGAAGAACGTGTCGGCCGCATCCGCTGCCAGACCGGCGGACGCGGGCACATAGAGGCCGATCGGAACGTAGTAGTCGCCGGCGGGCGACATGAACTCCGCGTACGTGAGCGAGGATCCCTTGCTCGGGATCTTGCCGGCCTTCGCGTCGGCAAAGGCGGTCTCCAGCGCGGGAGTCTTGAAGGCGGTGGTCGACGCTGGCACCTGCGCCATCGGCGCCGTGGTGGTCTGGATTGTGGGCGCCTGGGTGAGATTCGGCTGCGTGATCGCGGCCATGATTACGCGCTGTTCCGCGCCCGGCAGGTCGATCGTCGGCGTCTCGAGCCGCATGTTGCGGTCGTTGAACTTGTCCATGAACCGGAACTCCACGCGCGGCGCGCCGAACATCCTGGGCGCGTTCTCGCCTTCGTAAGTCCACAGCAGCTTTGCCATGTCCGCCGTATCGGCCGCCTCGGTATCGGTCGTGCGCGATGCGAACGTGCCCGCGGGAGTCGAGGGCTTTGACACGGAGCCGCCGCCGCCGGAGCGCACCGCTCGTGTCGGAGCGCCAAAGAGAATCAGGATCTTTCCGCGATCGGAGAGCGAGCCGACAACCGATTTCGTACTGAAATTCGTGTCCGCCGCCGCGACGCGCAAGTCGAAGTCCTCGTGGAACTCGTTGCGCGGAGTGGCGGGCGTCGGATCGCGCCGCGCCCAGAAGAGGGCGATGAACTCATCCGCCTGCGCATCGGTCTGCAGTTTGTTCCAGGCGGCGACTTCCTCTTTCGTCATCAGAAACTGTACCGGCCCCTTTGCCCACGCAGTTTTTCCGGCGGACAGCGCGCCGTAGGACGCGGTCGTCGTGCAGGCCAGCACCGCGATCATCATCAGAATGTTGCGAGTCTTCATGGCATCCCCCAAATCGACGGGAACCTTAACCGACGATTCTGAATTTTTGCTCCACCGTGCAGGACTGTTTCGTGACTGTGTCGACGACATCGAGCCGGAACGTGGAATCGCCCGGCTTCCGGGGCTACTCCTCGTCGAACTTCTCCATCTCGTCGTAGAGCTTGTCCATTTCGTCGTCGATCTCTTCCTGCTTCAGGATTCCCTTGCGAACCAGCAGCGCCGCGAGACTGTGGAGAAGGATGCTGTTCTCCACGATCATCTGCTCGAACTGTTCGTCGTCTTCGGCGCCGTTTTCGTCGCGTTCGATATCGTCCATGCGTGATCCCCCTCGGCCTGCGGGTTTATCACAAAGTAGAATCCGTCGCCATGAAACGCGCTGTTCTGTTCACCGCGGTACTCGCACTCGTCGCCTGCAACCGCGAGTTGCCACGATCCCCGTCGTCGGGCCCGTCACCGGACGTCATGAAGGTTGGATTGCTGACCCCCGGCTCGGTCAACGATCACGGCTGGAACGCGATCGCCTACGAAGGATTGAACGCCATTCACACCAGACTGGGCGCGGACATCTCGCATCAGCAGACGAGCAACCCTGCGGAAATGGACGAGGGATTCCGCTCCTTCGGCGCGAAGGGATTCGACCTCGCCTTCGGCCACGGCTTCGAATATCAGGACGCAGCCGTCTCGGCGGGGAAGCGCTATCCGAAGACGGTCTTCATCACCACCTCGGGCAGCTCGGTCGCGCCGAACGTGGCGCCGATGGTCTTCGAGCTCGAGCAGGCGACGTATCTCCTCGGGATCATCGCCGCGCACGAATCGAAAACGGGAAAGGCGGGAGTCGTCGGCGGCATCAAGCTGCCGTCCATCGCCTCCACCTTCCTCGCCTTCGAAGCGGGTGCGAAGTCCGTCAACCCGAAATTCGAAGTCAAGGAAATCTACACCGGCAACTTCGACGATCTCGGCGCCGCGAAGCTCGCCACCCTGTCGTTGATCAACGCCGGCTGCGACTTCGTTTTTCATCAGGCCAACGAAGCCGGCCGCGGCGTCTTCCAGGCGTGCAGCGAGCGCAAGGTGCGCTGCTTCGGATCGAACAAGAATCAGAATGACCTCGCGCCCGACGTCATCGTCGCCTCCGCGGTTCTCGACGTGCCATCGGCATTCGTCTACATGGCGAGCACGGTGCGCGATCACAAGTTCAAGCCGCAGGTCTACTGGCTCGGCATGCAACAGAATATCGTGTCGATCGTGTGGAATGAGCGGCTGAAGACGGCGATCGCTCCGGCCACCGTCTCCGCGGTGGAGAAGGTGGAGGGCGAGATCCGGGCGGGACGATTCACCGTTCCGCGAGGAAAGTTCTGAGGACGTTGGGAAGGAAGAAGTGCTACTTCCCAACGTCCCAACATCCCAACGTCCTAACTCTCTTAGAATGGCGCCGTGGCCTCCGCAAGCCAGGTCGTCGAGTTCGTCCGTGCGCTCGCGCTCGGATGGAAAAATCTTGCGGCGTACCCGCCCGGCCACCCGGTCCTCGTCAGCTCTCTCGATCTGATTCATCGCCGGCTGGCCGAGCTGCGCGGTCCCGCCGGAGAGATCGTCCTCGGCATTGCACGCGACGGCGTTCTGTATGGCCAGGACAAGATCGACTCGACCTACGCGCAGAAGTTCGGCAACGCGCTCTACACACGCGGAGTGGCGATCCTGCGATTCGACACAGCAACCGACGTCACCGCCATCGAGACCTTCCTGCGACTGTTAGGCGGAGGAACGACAGCATCGAAGGTGCCGATCTGGGACGAACTCATGGCCGCCGGCATCATCAGCATCCACCTCCAGCCGGTTGATTACTCCGATGTGCGCGTCAGCGACGACCTCGAGACCAACACACCGCAATCGGACGCCGAGAACCTCTGGGAGCAGATCGTGCGCGCGATCATCGCCGGCCGCGAGATGTCTGCCGAAGGGAAACGGCTGCTCGCGCAGCGCGTGCGGTCGGCATCCGAGCTGGCCACTCTGATCATGCAGTACGCGCAGAGCATCGAGCAGCCGGCCGAATTCGATCCTGAAGCGACGTTCGGCGTGAAGTTCACCTACCGCGTCGACGGCACCGGCAGCGCCGAGGACGTCGGCAACCGGATGGCGGACACCATCGGCTCATTCATCGGGACATCCACCGGCGCCAAGCGCGAGATCGGCGTCCAGCAGGCGGTCGAGCTTCTGAAGTCCCTGCCCGATCCGATGCGAGCGGCCGTGACGCGCTCGGTTCTCCGGGCCCTCGCCGCCGATGAAACGGCCGGAACGCTCCTGCGCGAATTCGTGTCGCACGCCGGCACCGATGAAGTGCTGGAGACCATGCGCTACCTCTCGGGGATGATGACGCTGTCCAGCCACGCCGTTCGCCTGGTGGAGTCGCTCATGGCCACCTCGAAAGCTACCGGCCCCGCGACACCGGTCTCCGCTTCCGTCGTCGCCGACGTGGTGAACCTGTTCGGCGACGATGACGTGGACCGGTTCAATCCCGATGAGCATAGTCAACTACTTGACCAGGCCTCGGTGCACGTCCCTGACGCGCGAGCGTCGCCGGTGCGCCCAACGTCCGACCTTGGCGACCGCGTGGACACGATCACGCCGGACGCCGTCAGCCACCAGGTGGCCAACACGCTGCTCAATCTTCTCCGGGCGCAGGGCCCGCGGCGGCCGCCATGGTCCGTCCTGCAGCGCGTGGAGGCCGTCTTCAGCGCGGACGTGATCGCCGGACGATTCCAACAGGCGGTGGACATCGCGACGCAGCTTCAGGAGCTTGCGATCGTGACCGACAATCCCGCGCTCCAGTCCGCGGTACACGAGTCGTTCGACCGCATCGGCAGCGCGGACAACATCCGCGTCGTCATCGACACGCTGCACCGCGCGCCGCCCGATCAGGCCGGCGCCCTCGAGAAGCTGCTCGGCATCCTCGGCACCTCGGCGACGAAGAATCTTCTGCTGATGCTGGCCGAGGAGAGTAACCGCTCGCGGCGGCGCCGGTTGTTTGACTTCGTGACGTCGCTCGGTCCGGTCATCATCCCCGAGATCAAGCCCTTTCTCGCCGACGCGCGATGGTTCGTGGTGCGCAACATGATCGCGCTCGTCCGTGCGGTCGCGGATCGCAGCCTGCTCCCCGACGTTCGCCGCTGCGCCGCACATCCCGATCTTCGCGTGCGCATGGAAGCGATCAAGACGCTCATGGCTCTCGAACTGACGCCGCCGCGAGGCCTCCTCGAAGACGCCATCCGCGATCCCGACCCGAAAGTGGCGGAGAAGGCGATCACGCTCGTCGGCAGCTACGGCATCAAGGAAGCCGTCGACCCGCTGCTGCAGGTCGTCGACGGCAACGACGTCTGGGGAGCGCGGCGGCCGCTGCGTCTGCGTGCGTTGCGTGCGCTTGGCGAATTGGCCGAGCCCCGAGCGCTCGCGCGGTTGCAACGCTTCTTCACGGACTCGTTTCTCCCGTGGCCGGCGAGGGAAGAACGCCGCGTCGCATACGAGTCGCTCGCCGGGTATCCCCTCGATGACCGCGCGCCGATCGTGGAAAAGGGACGGCGTTCGCGCGACCCGTACGTTCGCGAGATCTGCGAGAAGATGGCGATGGCCACGCCATGACGGACCAGCTCATCGTCCAACTCGCGGCGGCGGTGAACATGCGGACGCTGTATCCGGCGAATCATCCGCGCCTCGTCAGCGCGATCGAACAGATCCTCAACGGACTCGATCAGCTCCTTGCGCAGACTCACAAGGAGGCTGTGACGTTTCTGATCGTAGGACAGGACCTCGTCGCCGACGACACGATCGTCCGCAAAACGACGCTCTCGCAGCAGCAGTTCGTCGACATCCTGAGACGGCACGGCATCGAGCGCCTGACGCTTGCAGCGGGGCTCGAGCCCGCGGAAATTGACGAGCTCATCACCTCGCTGGCCATCGGCGGCACGCCGAAGGGCTCAGCGCACATCGTTCTGGGCCGCGTCGATGTCACCGTCAAGGAAGGAGAATCACCGGAGACGGACGACACGCAGGAGTTGTCTGTGGAGCAGCTCGACAGGGTGCGGGAAGCGTTCTCGCGGTTTCGCAACGAAGGCAAGCTCCCTCTCGCCCAGATGGAAGAGATGGTCTGGAGCTTCATCGACTCTCTTTCGCGCACGACGCGATCGATCCTGCCCCTCGCGAAACTGAAGGAGCACGACGAGTACACGTTCGTCCATTCGGTGAATGTCTCGCTGCTCGTTCTGGCCCAGGCACGTTCGTTCGGCATCCAGGGACAGATGCTCCATGCCCTCGGCATGGCCGGGCTGCTACACGACATCGGCAAGCTGATGGTGCCGCTGAAAGTCCTCAACAAGGCCGGCAAGCTCGAAGGTGAGGAGTGGGAGATGATGAAGAGCCACACCGAGCAGGGCGCGTGGTACCTGAGCGAGACAGAAGGCGCGACGCCTCTTTCCATCGTCGTGGCGTACGAGCACCACATGCGCTACGACGGCCAGCCGAACTATCCGGAGTCGAAGGGACGCATTCCGAATCTCGCATCGCGAATGACCGCCGTCGCCGACACCTACGACGCGATGTCCACGCTGCGCCCCTACCAGCAGCCGCAGCTCCGATCGGCGGCCCTTGAAGTGCTGACCAAGCGGTCGGAGACGTTTTACGATCCGATGATCGTCGCGAATTTCATCCGCATCGTGAACGCGTCCGCCGGCTAGTGGAACTCTGCACGTGCGGGGAGAAGGTGCGCTCGGAATGACAAGGCGGCAACTGGGAGGCCGTCCCGCCCGCAACGAAATGCCACGAATCGCTGACTCAGGACACTAGCGTGCTTTCCCTCTCCAACATTACCAAGCGCTTCGCCACCACGCTGGCGCTGGACGATGTGTCACTGACGATCGAGCCGGGCGAGATCATCGGCCTCGTCGGCGAGAACGGCGCCGGAAAAACGACTCTGATGCGGATCGCCGCCGGAGAGATCGCGCCGGACGGGGGATCCGTGCGCGTTGCAGGCGGAATCGGCTTCGTGCATCAGCATTTCCTGCTGGTCAACGAGTTCACAATCGCCGAGAACCTGGAGCTCGCTCTCGGCTCCGCAGCCAACGACACCGGCATCGGCCTCCCCGATCTGCAGCGCCGCGTCGCAGATCTCTCGGTCGGCGAGCGCGCGCGTGTGGAGCTGGTGAAAGCCGTGGCGCGAAGGCCAGCCATTCTCATTCTTGACGAGCCCACCGCCGTGCTGTCGCCGCTCGAAACCGAGGAGCTCTTCGCGGTCATGCGGCGATTCGCCGCCAGTGGAACGTCGATCGTGTTCATCAGCCACAAGATCCCTGAAGTGGTCGCGGTGGCCACGCGCGTCGTGGTGTTGCGGCGTGGCCGCATGGTGGCGGAACGGCGCGAATTCAACGCGGAAGAGCTGGCGGGCGCGATGACCATCGCGCCGAGTGTGGGGCCAGCCCTCCGGCTGGCCGGCCAGCCAGAGGGCTGGCCCCACACAGAGGCGTTCAAGATCGGTGATCTCACGGTGAATTCCGGCGAGATCGTGGCCATCATCGGCGTCGCTGGAAACGGCCAGAGTGAGCTCGCGAGTCGGCTCCGCAGCGAGATGCGTTCCGATCGCGTGGCGTTCATCCCAGAGGATCGGACGCGTGACGGCATCGTGGCGGAGATGTCGATCGCGGAGAATTTTTTGTTAGGCGGCGCCCGTGATGCGCCCGGACTGATCGAGAAGTTCAGCATCCGCGCACACGATGCACGTCAGCGCGCCGGCACGCTGTCCGGCGGGAATCAGCAGAAGCTCATCCTCGCCCGCGAGCTGGCGCGCGAGCCGGAGATCGTCGTGGCCGCCGAACCGACGCGCGGCCTGGACATCGAGTCCACGCGCTTCGTGCATCAGCAGTTGCGCGATGCGTCATCGCGAGGCGCCGCGATTCTGCTCATCACATCGGACCTCGATGAGGCCTTTGCGCTTGCGGATGCTGTGCATGTCATCTACCGCGGGACGCTCAGCGAGCGCATGTCGCCGGCGACCGCTGCGGAGCGAGCAGCGCGACTGATGGCGGGGGTGGCGTGAGATCACTCATCCCCGGAGCGATCGCTTCGGCGCTGGCCATCGTCATTCTCGCTCTTGCTGGTGTGGCGTTCGGCCACTCCCCCGCCGAAATTCTCCAGGTTCTTTACGCTGGGTCGGTCGGATCGTCCTTCGCGCTTTCGGCCACGGTGATCAAGACCGTCCCGCTGCTTCTCACCGGGTTGAGCGTGGTGATCGCGTTCCGCGCCGGCGTGTGGAACATCGGAGCGGAAGGGCAGTTCATCGCGGGTGCGCTCGCCGCCTTTCTCGCCGCGCCATACGGAACGATCGCCGGACTCGCCGCGGCGATCATCGGCGGCGCGATCTGGGCTTCGATCGCGACGTTGATGCGCCTCTGGCGCGGCGCGCCGGAAGTTCTCTCCACGATCCTGCTGAACTTCGTCGCCCTTCACCTCCTCGGCTACGCCGTGAACGGACCGCTGCAGGAAGCGAGCGGGAAATATCCGCAGTCCGAGGCCGTGCCGGACTTCGCATCGCTGCGGACATTCGGTGCGACGGACATTCACTCCGGAGTGCTGCTGGCGATCGTCGTCTGCATCGGCATGTGGTGGCTCTTGTACGCAACGCGCGAGGGGCTCCGGCTGCGCGCCACCGGGTTCAATCCTTCAGCCGCGCGATGGGCCGGCGTCAACGTGCCTGCGCAGATCGCACGCGCCATGGCGATGTCGGGCGCGATCGCGGGACTGGCGGGAGGCATTGAGCTGTTCGGCGTGACGCATCGATTGTTCGAGCGTTTTGCCGCTGGCTACGGTTACTCCGGCATCGCCGTCGCGCTCCTGGCGCAGTTGCATCCCGGCGCCACGCTCATCTCCGCTCTGTTTTTTGGCGCGTTGACGAGCGGCGCGGGCGAGCTGCAACGCTCGGCCGGAATCTCGGCGACGGTTGCCACATTCGGCCAGGCGGTCGTCATCCTCACGTTGATCGCGTTC
>JBBRMQ010000123.1:0-12360 GCA_038230775.1 Thermoanaerobaculia bacterium | reverse complement strand
GTCCTCACACGAATCACGAAGCCCCGCGCGAGCGGGGCTTTTCATTTAAGCTCAACCTGTGAAACGTCTAGCGATCATTCTCGTTCTGGCCGTAGCGTGTCAGAAACACGAAGCCGCACATCCGCCGGCGGCGAAGAAGACCGTCAATACGACCCCTGCTGCTTCTGCGGTGGCGGCGTCCGTGCCACGTACTGAGGTCGGCGACGTGATGCCCGCGTATTCGGCGGCCTACCTCGACGGCAAACCTTTTGTGTTGGCCGAGCAGAAAGACAGCGTGGTTCTCGTGAACGTCTGGGCCACGTGGTGCGGCCCGTGTCGGATGGAGATCCCCGAGCTGCAGAAGCTGCACGACAAGTATCGCGGCCGCGGATTCAAGGTCGTCGGCGTCAGCGTGGACGAGTCGGACGTCGCGAACGTGAAGCAATTCGCGTCGGAGCAGAAGATCGGCTATCCCATCGTTCTCGATGCGGAGGGAAAGCTGGCGAACGTGCTGCAGACGACGGTGCTCCCGACGTCGGTGATCGTCGACCGCTCCGGAAAGATTCTCTGGCGGCAGGTGGGCGCGCTGATGCCGAACGACATCGCGGGTGTGGAGACGATCATCCAGAAAGCGATCAGGACGAAGAGTTAGGCGGACTTGCGGCGGTCGGACGACTGCCGCTCGACTGTGCGACGCTCCCGCTGGCGCGCAATGAACGCCCGGATCGGTTCCACGATGCCTCTTGCCATGCGGTTCATGAGCAACCGCATCGGAAGATAGGCGAGGAACAGCCCCAGTGCGATTGCGGCGGCAGCGATGACGATGATGACGAGTACGGACATCTCAACCGTTCTTTAGCAAGTTTCGAGCCGCGGCGGACTCAGCTCGCTCGTCGCTGCAGGCGCGGACGTTCTTCACCAGCTGTTCGATGTCGAACGGCTTCGAGAGCACGCCAAAAACCGGCTCCTCTGTGGACGCGGCCTCGCCGCCGGGCAGGTTCGCGGTCATGATGATCACCGAACGTGCGCTCTGCGGCCGGTGTTTCTCCAGAAAGTCGAGTACGCCGCGGCCGTCGACGCGCGGCATCATCAGATCGAGCAGGATCGTTCCGTACTCGAGGCGCGTGAGTTTCTCGATGGCTTCAAAGCCGTCGCGAGCCGTATCGACTTCGAATCGTTCTCGTCGCAGAACGCGCTCGAGCATCACGCGGATTGCATCGTCGTCATCCACGACGAGGATGCGGTTGGAACTGGGGGGCATGGGTCTGGTCTCCGGGTGGGGAGGGAATAGCAAGTGGACTGCCAGTTTCAATGAAACCAGGAACCGCCGTTGACGTCGATCGTTACACCGTTGAGGTAGTCACCGAGCGGCGAGGCGAGAAAGAGGATGACGCCAGCGACGTCAGCAACGCTGCCGACGCGTCGAAGCGGAATCTGATTGACGATGTCCTCATAGTGCGCCTCGAGCTCCGAGCGGGCCATCTGGGTTTCGATGAACCCCGGTGCGACGCAACTGGCCACGATGTTGTCCTTCGCGCACGCCCTCGCGATCGATCGCGTGAGATTGACGAGCGCGGCTTTTGAGGCCCCGTAGTCCGCGAACTCCGTCTCACCGCGGAACGCGGCGCGCGAAGCCACGTTGATGATCTTCCCGCCGCCGTTCCGGCGCATCGAGCGCATCGCGAGATAGGTGATGTTCGCGGCACCAAACACGTTCAGCGCAAACGTCCGTTGCCAGCCGCGCTGCCACGCGTCGTAATCGTCCCCGTCAAATGTGTTGAGGTCGAACGTCGCCGCGTTGTTCACCAGCACGTCGATGCGCGCGAAGCGCCGGAGGGTCTCATCGACCAGCGCCGCGACCTGGGCAGGATCGGAGACGTCCGCTTGAATCGCAACGGCCGCGTCGCCAATCGCCCTTACGACGTCCTGCGCCTCCGTCACGCTGCGGTTGTAATTCACGACCACCCGCGCGCCAGCCTCCGCCATCCGGATCGCCGCCTCGGCGCCGATTCCCCTCGACGCGCCGGTGATGAGAACGATTTTGTCCGTCAGATCGAGCCGCATTCATCATAGAGTCTACGCGATGGAAGTCACGCTCTACACCCGCCAGAACTGTCCTCTATGCGATGAAGCGAAAAGCGTTCTCGTGCGCGCGGGCATCTCGCCTCGAGAAGTGGACATCGATCTCGACCCGGAGCTACTGCGCAGATTCAACGACGACGTCCCGGTCATCTATGTCGATGGCGCCGAGGCATTCCGGCATCGTGTGACCGGCGAACAGTTGCGGATCGTGATGTCTGGTTGGCGCCTGCCCGAACGGCACCACCTCGAGAAAGGGTTTGAGTTTCCCGACTTCGCAAAAGCGCTGGCATTCGTCAACCGCATCGGCGCCATTGCCGAGGAAATGAATCATCATCCGGATCTGCTTCTCGGCTGGGGCAAAGTGCGCGTGATGACGTGGTCCCACGACGCGAATGCCGTCACGGACCGCGATTGGAAGCTGGCGGAAGCGATCGAGAAGCTTAGTGTGGGGCCAGTCCTCTGACTGGCCGGCCAGCCAGAGGGCTGGCCCCACACCACGCGCGCCGCAGGCGGCGCGCAGTTAAACCATTCCGCGATCCCGCAGCTCGCGCTTCGCGAAAGCGTAGATGATCGGGCCCATGACGACGCCGGAAACGCCAAACGCGGTTTCGCCGAGGACGATCGCGAGCAGGATTTCCCACGCTTGAGAGTCGGTCTCGCTGCCGACGATGCGCGAGTTGATCAGATACTCGAGCTTGTGAATCAGCACCAGGAACGTCAGCGATGCGATGGCCGTGGACACCGAAACGCCGAGCGACAGGATGACGATGACGGAGTTCGAGATCAGGTTGCCTAACACCGGAATCAGTCCGCAGACGAAGGTGACGAGGACGATCGTCGTCGAGAAGGGAAGCCGTACACCGAACAGCGGCAGCACGATGAAGAGGTAGAGCGCGGTGAGTGTGGTGTTGACGGCGGAGATCTTCACCTGCGCCGTGGCGATGCGCGAGAACGCGTGTGCGAAGCGATCAACTTTTTCCGACAGGCATCGCGCCAGTGTTCCGCGCAGATGCTGGTCATCGTGATGCGTGACGTGGCGGAAGAACACCAGGATCGCCAGCAGCATGCCCATGATCATGTGCACGACACCGAGGCTGACGCTGCTTCCGGCGAGGCGGACGGTCTCGGCGTGGGTCTTGAGCCACACGACGATGGCCGACTTGATCGTCTCGGCATCCGTCAGCACCTCGGGAATGATCTCTTCACCGTATCCGCCGAGCCACGCGCGCGTCGACTGAAGGATGTCGGCCATCTGCGTCATCATCGCCGGGAGGTTGCCGGCGTGATGGCGGATGAACGAAACGGCGAATGCGATCGCTCCGAAGATGAATCCGCCGCCGACAAGCGTGACCAGGACGAGAGCGAGTGGGCGCGCCGCCGTTCGCGGCATGCGGCTCGCGAACACGGCGGCCAGCCAGTCGAGGATGAGATACAGGGTGAGGCCTCCCACCACGCCCGCCACGAGATGACGCGTCAGGACATAGATGATGAGCGCGCCGATGAGCAGCCACGACGCGATCTCCTCGCTCGACGGGCGAGGCTGAATGCGCGCAGCCGGTGCGACCGGCGGCACCGGGATGAGGGGGTTCGTGGTCATGTCCAATGATTGTACGCGTCAGTGGAAGTCGTGGCTCGCGATCTCGTGTAAACCATCGAGCGGCCAGAACTTCTCGGCTTTTACCGAGCATTGGCCGTCGGTGTTCTGCAGGATGCCCTCGACGATCAGGCCTGCCGATCCGACGATCAGCGAGCGATGCTCGGCGAAGAGAGGCGGGCTGATGATCGCCTGCGAGATTCCCGTCTCGTCTTCCAGCGTCAGAAAGACGAATCCCTTGGCCGTGCCGGGACGCTGGCGCACGATCACGGCGCCCGCCGTGGCGACGCGTTTGCCGTTCGGGATCCGTTTCAGGTCATGCGCGGAGACGACGTTGTCGCGTTTCAACTGCGGCCTGAAATGCTGGATCAGATGCGGGCCCGTCGTCAGTTGCATGCTGTCGTAATCGGCGAGCGTGTTTTCGCCGGCGGACATTTCGGGAAGGGGACCCCTCACCCCCGCTTCGCGGACCCTCTCCCCGCTACGCGGGGCGAGGGTGGCCAAAGGCCGGGTGAGGGGCTCGAACAATTCTCCCGCCGGTTTCGCCGCCTTCGCCGCCTGCCATAGCGCGTTGCGGCGCGTCAGGCCAAGTGAGCCTAACGCGCCGGCGTAGGCGAGCTTCGTCAGTTGATCGTCGCGCAGCCGGCACCGGCGCGCGAGATCATCCGCGGAGATAAAACTTTGTGTCATCCCGAGTGTTTGTGTCATCCCGAGCGCAGCGAGGGATCCCCCGCGTCCTTGCGCCGGGGATTCCTCGCCGTCTTCGCGGCTCGGAATGACACGTCGCACTTGCGCGGGGGATTCGCGGCTCGGAATGACACGCTGTTGCGCGTCCTCGATCGCTTTGCCGTTCACTTCACGCAGCCCTTTCACGAATCGCAATCCCAATCGCACGCCGCCGTTTTCCCACCGGCATTTCCATCCGGAGTGATTCACGTCGACGGGCAACACCTTCACGTCGTGCCGCTGCGCGTCTTTCACCAGCGTTGCCGGATGGTAGAAACCCATCGGCCATGCGTTGAGCAGCGAGATGTAGAACACCGCCGGATGGTGGGCCTTGAGATACGCGCTGGCATACGCGATGAGCGCGAAGCTCGCCGCGTGCGACTCCGGGAATCCGTACAGCGCGAACGAGGTGATCGACTTGACGATCTGTTCCTGCGCCTGCGGTCCGATCCCATTCTTCGTCATCCCGTCGCGCAGCCGCGTCTCGATGTCGGCCATCCGCTCCATCGACCGCTTGAACCCCATCGCCCTCCGCAACTCCTCGGCCTCGCCGCCGGTGAAGTTCGCGGCGACCATCGCGATGCGCAGCAACTGCTCCTGAAACAGCGGCACGCCTAACGTCCGTTTCAGAATCGGCTCCAGGCACGGGTGCGGATACTCGACCGGCACCTTTCCCTGACGGCGGTCGAAGAAGGGCTTGATCATGCCGCCGACGATCGGCCCGGGACGGATGATCGCCACCTGCACCACGATGTCGTAGAAGCACTTCGGCGCGTTGCGCGGCAGCGACGCCATCTGCGCGCGGCTCTCCACCTGGAACATGCCGACGGTGTCCGCCTCGTTCAGCATCTTGTAAACCGCCGGATCGTCCGGCGGCAGATGCGCGAGGTCGACGTTGATGCCTTCCTCTTTGCGAATCATCGGAATCGCTTCCTCGATCGCCTGCAGCATCCCCAGGCCTAACAGATCGACTTTGATGATGCCGAGGTCCGCGCAGTCTTCCTTGTCCCACTGGATGACGACGCGGCCGGGCATCGACGCCGGCTCCAGCGGCACGACCTCGTCGAGTCGTCCGCGCGCCATCACCATCCCGCCGGAGTGCTGGCCGAGGTGGCGGGGGAGATTCTGGATCTGCATCTGGAGCCGGATGAAGTGCTGCACGCGGAGATCCGCGGGATCGAATCCCACCGCCGCGAGCTGCTTCGGCATCTGCTCCATCTGCTCGCGGATCTCGCCGAAGTTCCAGGTGCTCACGCATTTCGAGAGCTTGTCCGCCTGCTCGAGCGAGAAGCCCAGCGCCTTGCCCACTTCGCGCGCGGCGGAGCGGTCGCGGTAGGTGATGACATTCGCCGTCATCGCCGCGCCGTGCGCGCCGTACGTCTTGTAGACGTGCTGAATGACTTTCTCGCGCTGATCGCCCGAAGGAAGATCGAGATCGATGTCCGGCCACTCGCCGCGCTCTTCCGACAGGAATCGCTCGAAGAGGAGCTCCATTTTCACGGGATCGACGGCGGTGATCGACAGCGCGTAACAGACCGCGCTGTTCGCCGCGGAGCCGCGGCCCTGGATCATGATCTTCTCGCGCTGGCAGAACTGGATGATGTCCCAGACGATGAGAAAGTAGCCCGCGAGGTCGAGCTTCTCGATCATCGCCAGCTCTTTCTCCAGTTGCAGCTGGGCCTTGCCCGTCAGCGGACGGAAGCGCGCGGTCGCGCCGTTCCATGTGATCTTGCGCAGGAACGACATGTCGGTCTCGCCGGACGGCAGGGGATACGCGGGAAACTGGTAGCCGAGGTTGGCAAGGGTGAAGTCGAGGCGCTGGGAGAGGTTCCACGCGTTGTCGATCGCTTCCGGGAGATCCTTGAACAGCCGGCACATCTCGTCCGCGCTCTTGATGTGCCGCTCGCGATTCGCACCTAACAACCGGCCGGCGTTGTCGACATGTTTTCCTTCGCGGATGCAGGTGAGGACGTCGTGCAGCTCCTTGTCTCCGGTGCGTGCGTAGCGGACGCCGTTCGTCGCCACGAGCGGCAGCTTCATCCGGCGGCCGAGATCGATGAGGCGCTGGTTGTGATGCTCTTCCTCACGGATGCGATGGCGCTGCAGCTCGATGTGCGTACGGCCTTGAAAGATGCCGTGGATCTTCTGAACCGTCTCCTCGTCGCCGCGTGTGAGGCAATGCAGCCCTTCGGCATACTGCTCGACGAGATCCCACGTAAATCGGGGCTCACCTTTCGGGCGATTCGCTCCGCCGGCGGTGATCAGCTTGCAGAGGTTCTTGTAGCCGGTGCGGTTTTCGACGAGGAGGGTCATGAGGACTGAGGACTGAGGACTGAGGACTGAGTTCAACCTCAACTCGGCTCCCACCAGCGCCTTCACATCCGCCTTCTTCGCCGCCGAATAAAAGCGTGGCGCGCCGTAGACGCCGTTGGTGTCGACGAGCGCCATCGCCGGCACATCCTTCTGCGCCGCACCGTCAATGAGATCCTCGGGCAACGATGCGCTGTCGAGAAACGAGAATGCGGATGCGGCGTGCAACTCGGCGTAGGGCCGCTTCGGCGTCCGGACACGTTTGGGTTTGACCTTCGGTTTCTCATCTCCGCCAGTGCCACCGAATTTCTCGTGCACGTGCCGGAGGTGGTCGTACTCCATCGACAGCGGGACAGCACGGACTTTTTCCTTCTGCGCACCGGGAGGGTGGTGGGTGAGGTGCAGGGCGTCGAGGTCTTTGGAAGGCATTGATTCCGAATGCAGAATGCAAATGCAGAATTAAGAAACTTGCTTTCGTGGTGGGCTTGCTTTCCTCACGATCGTTGTCAGAATCGCCACGATCTCGTTGGCTTCTTGCACGAGCGGATGAATGCGCTTCGCGGTAATTGCCCCTGAAGTTTCAAGAAGCCTCAACCAGTAATGTGTCTCCCGCGCTTCTTTCAGTGCGATCCGCGCTTTGGCGATGAAGTCTGCCCGACTCTGGCCGGCTTCTGCTTCCTGCAGATTCGATCCGATTCCTGTACCGGAATCGAGGAGCTGATTGATGATGCTGCGCGTTCCGCGACGTTTCTGACAGAACCATTGGTGCAGCCGCACGATGCGACACGCAAACTGAAACACGCGCTCGTGAATCTCTTTCATCTTCGAAATTCTGCATTCTGCATTCGGTCGTTGTTCTACCACCCGTGGCTAGACCCCAAACCGCGCATCCACAAACCACTCCAAAGACGCCCCCGCCCGATACATCCGGTAGATACCTCCTTCCCAAAGCTCGACGTCCCAGTACTCACGATCGGCAGCCACATCGCGCCACCATCCTTCTTCCACCCGCCACGGTCCTGAGCTCACACGCACTGCTCCTTCGATGTTCTCGCCGCGCACATTCAGGATGGTTTCGCCCTCGACGGTCACCTCCACTGGAATCGGCGGGCGGAAGACGCGAGGCACGAGCAGGCCGCGCGCACGTGCCGGTGCGTGTTTGACGTTTGGAGGAGGCGGTGGGGCGAAATCACCGATGGCATGCCGCTCCGGAAGAAATCCGTCGACCGTCATCGGCATGCCGACGTTTCCTTCGCCTAACATCGAGATGAGGCGGGCGATCGTCGTCGCCAGCTTCTCCGGCGACAGCGCGGCGGGACCGAACAGCGAGAGCTGCGCGCGGCGCGGCCGGTCGGGAATGGCGACGAAGGTGTACGCCACGACCGGCGCGCCGGGCGCACGCTTTTCCAGATCGAGCCGCAGAAGCGTGAGAATCGTCTTCACGTCTCGCGTCGGCGCGGGCAGATCGATGCCGCGCGTGTCGTAGCCGTCGGGCTCCAGCGTCAGCGTCATCTCGATCCGTTTGCACGAGAAGCCCTGCATCTCCATCCGTTTCGACAACCGGTCGAGCGCCGCGTTGGCGATGAAGAGAAACGGCTCCAGCGCGACGAGCGGCCATTCGAGCTCCATCCCTTCGCGAAACTCCGGTGGCAGCGCGCGCGGGATCAGCGGGCGCGGGTCGACGCCGCGCGCCGCGATGTGCAACTGCCGTCCGAGCTCGCCGAGGCGGGCGGCGATTTCCGCTTCGGGGAGACGGGCGAGGTCGCCGATCGACTTCAATCCGAAGCGGTGCAGCATCGCCGCCGCTTCGAGCTCGGGTGAGAGCCGCGTCAGCGGAAGCGGCGCAAGAAACTCCGCTTCGTCGCCCGGCGCGACGACCGTCGGGGTGGGCGACTGCTCCGCCGCCACGCGCGCCGCGAGTTTGCTGGCGGCAATGCCGATGCGGGCGGGAAGGCCGATCGCTTCGATGGCGAGAATGGCGGCCTGGGCCAAGAGCAGGTCGCTGGTCGCGGGCCGCTGGTCGGCGGCTTCCGACCCGCGACCCGCGACCGGCGATCCGCCAAAAAGCCTCTCCGTCCCCGACACATCCACATACGCTACGCCATCCTCGGCATCCTCCACGCGCGGGGAAAATGTCTCCGCGACTTCGAGCAGCGCCTCCTGCGCGGTGCGCTCGCAGGCGGCGTCGCGGCCGCGCGCGATCAGCTTGGGTAGAAGCGTTCGAGCCTGTGCGAGCGAGTGGCCGGCGCGGATCCCTTTCTTGCGCGCGCGACGCGTGGCGGCGACGACGTGCGCGTTATTGCCGTTGCCCTCCACGATCGCAACGGCTTCGTTGAATAGATCGGGCTCGCTGCGCAGTCGCGCGGCGAGCGGGAACATCGGAACGTAGAAGCAGGCGACGCGCATGGTCAGGCCGGTCGCAGGTCGCCGGTCGCGAGTCGGAATTCGACACAGTCGAACGCGATCGTCGCAGTCTCGCCAGGACGTTTTCTCCGATGCTTTTCGAGAAGCAGTGTCGTTTCGATGCCGGTGAGCAATCCGCTGCGCCACTTCCCGCGCGAGCCAGTGGCGCGCACCATCGCCTCCGACGTCGTTCCGGTGAGTGGATAGGGAGACGAGATGACGAGCGCGGTGCCGTGCGCTTCGGCAGCGCGCGCCAGCCTTACCCACGAAGCATCGGGAACGCGCCCGCGCAGCCGCGGCAGACCGGCATCGAGAACGACGAGCTGGAATCCCGTCGCTGTGATCATCTCCGCCGCGGTGACAGCTTGCCGCAAGGTCTTCGGCCGGATCCAGAGCAGCCGTCGCAGATCGATTCCTGCCGCTTCGCCGACCTGCGGATCGAATCCGCCGGCGAGGTCGACGAGCGCCGCCGCTTCGCCGATCGAAGTCGCGGCCGCGATCGCGGCGATGACGACCGAGAAGCGCGCGCCACGGCCAGCGATCTCCACCATCTTTCCGCGCGCGATGCCGCCTTCGAGCAAGGCATCGACGCGCTCGATCGCGGTCGGCAGAACATCTTCCCGGCGCTGCCGATTGAGAGAGCGCAGCAGCTCGGTTCCGCTGCTGATGTGACGCGCCATCGCCGGGTCGAACGTCCCCCGAAGCTGTTTGACCGCTTCGGAAAGCGCCGGCTCTACAGCCGGTGGATCAGGAAGAAGGTACGGAATCGAAGGCTTGAGAAGCCGGACCTGCGTGGCGAGCGAGCGAGCGGGTGCAGCCATGGGGATGTCGAGGCATTACGATATGGCGGTAATGCGGCGTAAAGCAAGTGCTTGCTACGGGTGAGGGGTGATCGCGATGATCGTCATGACCGCGATCCGCTTCTTGCCTTCGACGCGATCAGGGCCATAGACGAAGAAAACGCGATAGGCGTCTGGAGTTCTGTTTTGGGCGTACGCCTCAAAAACCTCTTCGCCGTTCGGTCCCTTGATCGAATCGTACTTGTGGGTTTGCAGAGAGTGGTGACGTGGGTTTGTCTCGAGCAGGCCGAGGGTCTTCCTGACTTGCTTGAGAATTCCTTGTTTCGAGGGAGCCGTGAGCGCCTTTAGATTCGCTGTCGCCTCATCGGTGAACCGAAGCTCACGGCTCATCTTCTGTGTGTGCAGCGAACGACCCGAGGGGCTTAGCCGACGCAATTTGCTTCAGCCCGCGAGCGACCGACTCTCGCGCAGTCTTGTTGCGAAACAGCCATGCCTCCGCCATCGGCACCGAGACGTGCGGCTCCAGGATGATTCTGCCGCTGGAATCCTTGTAGATGGTGAAAGAGGCATCTTTCTCCAGGTCATCCAACGCCGAACCGAGCGAGACTCGCTTCCGGCTGTCTGGACGGACATCCCTGGCAACTAACTGTCGGTCTTTCGTTGCGTGGAGTCTCATCACGGTCATTGTTCCACGGGTGGGTCTCGTACGCAAGTAGGTAATACCCACTTACCCACAGGCTTCTTTTACGCCATGCGCGGAGTGGCGAAGTGATCGCGGTTCTCTGGCGCTGAATCGGCGTTGTATCCTCGATCGATGAGCCCAATCGCCTTCGGTCTCCTCGCCGGTCTGATCTTCGGTGCGGTCGATGTCGCGCTGATGGTTCCGCGCTCGCTTCCCGACAAGCGAACCGCGATGCTGGCCGCTTTCGCCAGCCGCTTCGCGATCGGGTTCCTCATCGCCGTAACGCAGATGCCCCTCCCGCCATGGGCACGCGGTGCGTTCGTGGGCTTGCTCATCAGCATTCCCGATGCGATCGTGACGAAGTCGTACGTGCCGATCCTGGCGAGCGGCGTCATCGGCGGGGCGATCATCGGCGTGCTGGCGGGACGGTTCTGCGCCGGCTGGCTCCCGGTGCGTTGAATCGCGAAGACGTGAGCGCCGAGATCCTCGTTCATGACACGCGATGACAGGCAGAGACCACCGAGAACGGAGAACGCGCGGCTGGAGGCCGCGCATGTATAATGCGCGCGGGTAAAATTTTCCGAATGGAACGGAGTGACTCGACCACTGTCGAGATTTTTGGCCAGAGTTATAACGTTCGTGGAGAAGGAGACCCGGACTATTTAGCGGAGCTTGCGCGGTTTGTTGACTCCAGGATGCGTGAGGTTGCGGCACAGGTCGCGACCGTGGATCCGATGAAGATCGCAATCCTGGCGGCATTGAACATCGCCGATGAGTTTTCCCGATTCAGAAAAGAACGCGTAGGCGTCTGGATCGAGAAGACAGAGGAGTTATCCGACCGGCTCAACAAGGCAATGAGTTGAGCCCTACGATTGTTAATGATTTTTCGGAATCCCTGCAGAGTACGTGATTGAGTCATCTAACACTTGGACCGTATTTCTTACTCGGGTGCTCGCGTCTTCGCGCCGCGTGCATGCCTTCCTCGAGAGGGTAGCCAAAACGGAGCGGGTAGAGCGCCCACCTGTCTCGTACGGGTTCAAGTAAGAAAAACTCACACGGCTCAGGCGGGGTCGTCCGGATTCACTCCTCCGGCTGTGCAAGCCTCCCGAAACGGGGAGGTGCAGTTTGAATCTAGTAGCCATTGTCATCGCGGTCGCCGGCGCCATCGTGGGAGCCGTCATCCTGACCGCACTCTGGAACATCGTCTATCGCAAGCGGGCGGAAGCGCAGCTCGCCGACGCCCGTAAAAACGGCGATCGCATCCTCGACGATGCCCGCAAAGCCGCCGAGTCGAAGGTCAAAGAGGCGGATCTCGAAGCGAAAGAGAAGCTGCTGTCGATGCGGTCGGAGTTCGATCGTCAGGCGCAGATCCGTCGCGACGAGATGAAAAACGCCGAGCGGCGTCTTCAGCAGAAAGAGGAAAGCCTCGACAAGAAGACGCAGCAGATCGACAGCCGCATCGCGGAGGTCGAGAAGCGCGACCGCGAAATCGGCGACCGTGAGAAGGCGATCGAGCAACGTGAAGGTGAATTGCAGGGCCTCGTCGACGAACAGCGCCACAAGCTGGAGCAGATCTCCGGTCTGACGATCGAGCAGGCCAAGCAGGAACTGATCCGCGGCATCGAGAACGAAGCGAGGCTCGAGTCGGCGCGCATCATCCAGCGCATCGAGACCGAGGCCAACGAGCTCGGCCACCTGAAAGCCCGCAAGATTCTCGGCATGGCCATCCAACGCATGGCTTCCGACTACGTCGCGGAGAACACCGTGTCCGTCGTCGACCTGCC
>JBBRMQ010000122.1:0-12447 GCA_038230775.1 Thermoanaerobaculia bacterium | reverse complement strand
GATCGACGGTCAGCGGACGACGGTCGTGCTCTCGAGCGCCTACAGTGCCGTGCAATACACCGAGCAGTTGCTGCGCACTGTATTTAAGGATGGGCCGGAGGTGGTCTCGCCGTTTCTGTTCGCCGAGAGTGTCGCCAACGCGGCCGCTGCGCAGATCGCCATCGCCACCGGAGCGAAGGGAAGGAACGCCACGATCACGCAGCGCGAGGCTGGTATTCTCACCGCCGTGGGGCGAGGCGCAGCGGAGGTTGCATCCGGACGGGCTGATGTCTCTCTCGTTGGCGGTGTGGAAGAGATGCCGCCGCTTCTTCATGCGATGCTGGACCGATTCGATTCGCTCGCCAGGCCGGAGGGATCAGGCGGCGAAGTGGCGCGGCCATTCGATCGCCACCGCAGCGGATTCATGGCCGCGGAAGGCTCGGCGGTTCTCGTGCTGGAGGAAGAGTCGCGGGCACGAGCACGTGGAGCGACGATTCGGGCCGTGATCCGCGGTTTCGCTGGCGCCTTCGATCCGACCGCTCCGCGCATCGGATGGGGCCGCGGTCACGCGACGCTCTCGCGCTCGTTGCGACGCATGCTGGACCACGCCGAAGTTTCACCACGCGATGTCAGCCGGATCGTCTCCGGCGCGTCGGGCGCGATTGCCGGCGATCGCGTCGAGGCCCTGACGCTGCAAGAGGCGTGGGACGGCTTGTCGCTTCCGCCCGTTCTCACGCCGAAGGGCGTGCTCGGCCAGTACGGCGGCGGTTTTCTGGCGGCGGCAGTTCTGGCGGCGACGGATCCGCAGCCCGCGGCCACCGCTGGTTTTGGTGAACGCGATCCCGAGCTCGATCTCGCGCCTCATGACGGGAGTCCGATCGCAGCGACAGGGCCGACGCTCGTCACGAGCATCGGTTCCGGCGGATCGGCGTCGTGGTTATTGCTCGAGGGTCCGTCGTGAGCGTTGCGCTCGTGACGGGAGGAAGCCGCGGCATCGGTCGAGCCATCGTGGAGGCGTTGATCGCGGACGGCTGGACCGTCGCGTTCACGTTTCGAAGTGCCGAGGAGAATGCGCGCGAGATCGAAGCGGCGTCCGATCGACGCGCGCGTGCGTTTCCGCTCGATCTCCTCGATCGCGGCGCGGCGGACGGCCTTGCCGCCATCATCGAGGAAACAATCGGTCCCATCGAAGCGCTGATCAACAACGCCGGCGTGCGGCGCGAATCGCTGCTGGCGATGACGCCCGATCGCGACTGGGATGATGTCCTCGACACGAACCTCGGCGGCGCGTTTCGCTGCTGCCGTGCCGTGCTGCCGAAGATGATGCACCGCCGCAAAGGGAGCATCGTGAACGTGTCGTCGTTGTCCGCCGTCGCGGGCGTTGCCGGACAGACCGCGTACGCCGCATCGAAGGCCGGCCTCCTGGGCATGACACGATCGCTGGCTCGCGAAGTGGGAAAGCGAAACATCCGCGTCAACGCTGTCCTACCCGGATTCGTGAGCACGGACATGACGACGTCTCTTTCCGTCGACGTCATCAAGACGCTTCGCGTTCATGAGTGTCTGCCGGCGGGCACCTCGTCCGGCGATGTGGCGCAGCTCGTCGCCTTTCTCGCTTCGGATCGCGCTGCCGCGATCACTGGACAGGCAATCGTGATCGACGCCGGAACGACCGCCTGACGATGACGCTCAATCCGCACGCGCCGGCCGCCAACTCGACGACCCGACGTCTGCTCGGACGGTTCTACTTTACGAGTGTCTTCTGGTATCGCTTTCCGTACTGGGCGTTCTCCCATCTTCCGGAGTGGACCGAGCGCGTGAGCGTCGTGTTCTTCTCGACGTTCTTCTTCCTCGTTCTCGGCTCGACACGAAGAGCCATTGCCTCCAACCTCCAGCCAGTCCTCGGCAAAGCCAATGTTTTTCGGAGATGGCTTCGAGCGTATCGCACGTTGGTTACCTTTTCCGCCAGCCTCGCCGAACGTTATCGCTTCCGCTCGCGGCCCGAGCGATTCCGATTCATCGTCGAAGGGGAAGAGCATTGGAACCGTGCGATGGAATCCGGCCGCGGCGTGGTTCTCGTTACCGCGCACGTCGGCTTCTGGGAAATCGCGCCGCAGTTCGGCGCGAGCGCGGGCAAACGCCGCATTCACATCGTGCGCGAGAAGGAGATCGATCCGCGTGCGCAGAAGTTGATGCGTGAGATGGTCGCCCGCGGCAGCGACCAATGCATCACGCATTTCGCGGGTGACGATCCGGGCCTGACGCTCAAGCTTGCGGAAGCGCTGAAGGAAGGCGACATCGTCGCGTTTCAGGCCGATCGACCGCGCGCTGGTGGGCGCACGGTGCTCACCACTCTGTTTGGACAGCCGATGCCCCTTCCGGTCGGGCCGGCGGCGCTGGCGCGTTCCGCCGGCGTGCCGCTGGTGCCCGTCTTCAACTATCGCGAAGACCACTATCTGTTGCGCGGGGTCGTTCGCGCGCCGATCGAGATCGCGCACACGGACGATCGTGAGGCGGATCTCGCCGCCGCCATTCATCGCGTGGCCGCCGAGATCGAATGGGCGATTCGCCAGCAACCGCACCAATGGTTCTGTTTTCGAAAACTGTGGGGACACTCGCGCCAAAGTGGCGCGTGACGCGTAAGCGAGGTGTGGGGCCAGCCCTCCGGCTGGCCGTCCGGTCAGAGCACTTGCCCCATACAGCTAATCGTTGCGCGAACACATTCGACGCCATCTGCGTAAATCGAGATTTCGTACATCGCCAGTGGTGGGGCGGATCCTTGCAAGCGCGCTGTGACTCGCAATGGTGTGCACACCGGCAAGTCGGGCTGAAAAAATGTTGCCTCGCGAATCCGCGCGAGATGGCCAATGCCCTCCACGGCATCAACCGGCGGCCTGAGAGGCCGCCGCCCCAGGGCGGCCGCCGCCTGCGCGCCGAGCTCGATGCCGAGGAATGCGGGAGCGCGATTGCCGGCGACGGCGGGATGCATCGCCGGGATCTCGCCGACTCCCTCGATGAAATCGGATTCCGTGCGTACCACTCTCGTGAAAAGGCGCGCCGGCCCGGTGTGCGGAATCATGGTTCGAAGACGAGCACGCCGCTGCTCGCCACCTCATCGCCCTGACGGATCTCGAAGCGCGTCGAGTCCTTTTCCACCGTCAGCACGACATCAACCTCAGCGCCGGGACCGATCGGCTTTCGAAATCGAACGTCGCGCACGCCTTTGAGAACGCGATTCGTAGATCCAAGCGCCAACGCGATGTGCGCGATGCCGGGCAGGATCGGCGCGCCGTCGAAGTGACCTTCGAACCAGGGACTGGCCGCGGGGATTTTCATTTTTGAACCTTGTACAGCGTATTGCCCAATGGATTTCTTGTCGGCGTCGGGCACACTTCAGCCGTGAGTCCCATCCGTTGAAAGGTCGCCAGCCACTGATCGCGGCTTCGGTAATGACGGCGGGAACGCCAGTTTCCGTTGAGAAAGGATTTGAACTGATTGCCTAGGCGCACGAGGTTGAACCTCCACCCCGCCGACGGATCGCCGTCGCGGATCAGAATCACGCCATCCGGATCGAGCACCCGGGCGATCGTCTCGATGAGGCTCTCCTGCTCCTGAGGCGACATCACCTGCAGCACATCGAACAGCAGCACCGCCGAGCATCGTTCGAGCTTCATGGTCCGGACGTCGGTCTGGAGAATCTCGGCGCGCGATCCCACCGCGGCCCGCGCCATGCGAGTCATTCGCGGCCGCGTTTCGATTCCGACCAGGCGATTGAAGTGCTTCCCTGCTTCGATGGCCAACGCGAGCATGAGGCCCTGGCCGCAGCCGATGTCGAGCAGGGTGCCGCGATCCGGCAGCAGCGCAAGCGCGCTCTCGTAAACGGGGTCCGTGGTCAATTTGCCGAGAGCGAAGTTTCGAGCGAGGCGGCTGGTCGCCGAATAGCGGTCGGCCGTCCGGCGGGCGAGTTCGCGGAACGTCATCGCGCGCGGTCGCGATCCACGAGAACACGCCGCAGAATTTTTCCCGATGGGGAGCGCGGAATCTGATCGATCACTTCGACGTGACGAACGCGTTTGTAGCGCGCGACCCGATCCGCGACGTACGCCATGATGTCTTCCGGCTCCGTCGAGACATCCTTGAGAACGATGTACGCCTTCGGCACCTGGCCGGCTTCCTCGTCCGTGAACGGAACGACGGCGGCGTCGGCGATCGCCGGATGCGCGAGGAGAACCGCCTCCAGCTCGGCGGGCGCGATCTGCATTCCTTTGTACTTGATCAGCTCCTTCACGCGGTCGACGATGAAGAAGTAGCCATTCTCGTCCGCGGACCCGACGTCGCCGGTGTGCAGCCATCCATCGGAGTCGATCATCGCGGCGGTGGCTTCCGGATTGTTGAGGTAGCCCTTCATCACCTGCGGTCCGCGAACGCAGATCTCGCCTTCGCGTCCCGACTCGAGGTCGGCGCCCGTCGCCACGTCGACGATCTTCGACTCGGTGTTTGGAAACGGCTGCCCGATGCCGCGTCTCTCGCCGAACCGAGACCCGTGAGTCGCCGGCGAAGCCTCGGTCATTCCGTAGCCCTGCATGATCGTGCATCCCAACCGTTTGCTCGCGGTCTCCGCGATGTGTTCGCTGAGAGGCGCGGCGCCGGAGAAGAGAATGCGGAGCGCGCGCAGATCGTACTCGTCGACGATCGGGCTCTTCGCCAGCGCCAGCATGATCGGCGGAACGACGAAGCCGTAGGTGATGCGATGGCGCTCGATCGCCTGCAGGCAGTCGCGGAGGTCGAAGCGCGGCATCGTCACGATGGTCGCGCCGACGTGCAGGCCGGTATTCATGATCACGTTCATCCCGTAGATGTGAAAGAACGGGAGCACTGCGAGGACGGTGTCGCTTTCCTTGACGTTGATGACCGCCGCGCTCTGCACGACGTTGGAGACCAGGTTGCGATGCGTGAGCATGACGCCTTTCGGCATCCCGGTCGTGCCGCTGGAGTAGGGAAGTGCGACGATGTCGTTGGCCGGATCGATTGCCACCTCCGGAACATCGCCGGATGCGAAGAGCGCGTCGAACGAATCACCGAAGACGAACACTTCGCGCAGGCTGTTCTCGCGAGCCGCCTGGAGTGCCTTCTCCTTGCATTCCCTCGTCGTCAGCAGAAAGCGTGCGCCGGAGTCGGCGAGCTGACGGCTCAGCTCTTCGATGGTGTACGCGGGGCTGATCGTGGTGACGATGCCGCCCAGCAGCGAGACGGCGTGGAAGGCGATGGCGTACGCGGGGAGATTCGGGCTGTAGATCGCGAAGACGTCGCCTTTGCGAAGGCCGCGTTGCGCGAGTCCCGACGCGACGCGGCGCACCGAATCGGCCCATCCGCCATAGGTCAGGATCGTTCCCGTGGCCGCATCAACCACAGCAGGCTTGTCGCCGCGGCGTTCGGCGCTCTCGAGCAGAAATGGCGTCAGCGCGATGTGGGGAATCGCGAGCGGCTGCTCCGGTGAACGGAAAATCATGACGGGTTCGTCACACTCTATCGCACCGGCGCGGGGCTTGCTCTCACCCGACGCAGACGCGTCGTCGGAGCACCTGAAGTTCTGAGACGCCGCCCCAGAACTTCACTCACATGAAGTTCGGGGTATGCAGCGCGGAGATCGTCTGCGCCTGAATCGCATCGAAGCCCGCGTGCTCCAGGCGCTTGAGCCGGTTCTGATGCATGGTCTCCAGCAGCTCGCGAAACGCTTCATGTCCGCGCGCGACGGCTTTCGGCTCGGTGCCGCCGGCAGCGAGAATCGTCAGCGCGTCCTGCAGCGGAGCGGGAACGCCGCCAACGCCGGCGAGCGTTGCCGCGCGCCGGCGCACACTGGCTTCGAGCTGACCGTACAGCGCGGGGTCGTGCTGCAATCCCCACCGCACGTGCGAGAGTCCGAAGTGGACGTGCCGCGATTCGTCGGCGCGCGCGCGACGCGTCAACTCCGCCGTCGCTTCATCGGGAGCCCACGTCTCGATGAAAGAGAGGAGATCGAGGAACGTCCCTTCCCCCAGCACGGACAACAGAAACGCCGCCTCGGTGAAGTCGCGCGTTTCGAGCAGCGAGAGCAGTGATCGCGACGTCGTCACGGAGGAGACTCCGAGCCCGCCTCCGCCGACGCGGGCACGCTTCAGGAAAACATCGATGTGTCGCGCTTCGTCGGCCAGTTGGGATGCGAGGAACATCGCTACTTCCGCGAACGCCGGGTGGATCAGCGAGATGAAACGCGACGGCAGATAGAGCGCGGACAATTCGTTCTCCGCGAGGAACGTCATGATCTGACCGATCGCATGTTCCAGCGGCGGTGCGAGCTTGCCGACGGTGTTCCATGGAATGTCTCGATTCGCGTCCCACTGCGAGGCGACAGCCTGATCGTAAAGACGCGCGACATCCGGCGGCGCGACGCGATCGCGTTCGTTCAGGGCGAACGGATACGCCGGCCCGCCGGGCTCGACGCGCGATCCACGCGGCGCGAAGCCGGTTTCGACGGATGCGCGCGCCGGCATCGGCACCGCGGTCAGCATCGCCGCGCTGCTGGGACGTCCATCGCGTCCGTCGATCGAGAGCGATCCCTCGCGCGTGCCCTGCGGAACAGAAAATGTTCCACGCGCGATGAGATGGCGGTCCATTCCTTCAGCGACTTCCTCGCGGCCGAGGTATTCGTGGCGTTCCGCCCGGCACCAGGAGGGGAGATCCTCGCGCACTGCCGTGCTGCGAGACAGCACCGCGAGAACGCCGCCCGGCTCGAGAAGATCGAGCGTCGGACGGACGAGCGCGAGCAATCCGCCGCCGATCGTCAGCTCACCGGCTTCGATCGCAACAGCTCCCGCGGCGGACGATGGGGTCATCTTGATCCGGCGTCGAGAGCCTGTTCGAGACTTCGATACCCATCCTCGCGCGGTGTGACCCATTCGCGAAGACCTTCGAGCTCGAGCAGACGTCGATGCTCGGGCACATCCCACTTCATGGCGAAGAGAACGCGCGTGAAATCGCGGCGCTTCTTTTCCGGAAGCGTCGGGAGCGCGTCGAACATGCAGTGGTCGAAGCCCGGCGTGGTGTAGAGCACTTCGAGTTTGTCCGGGTCGATGCGGCCCGCGGCCTGCTCGGTCACCCAGACCAGATCGCCGATCGTTCCCGCATCGGCGGTGCCGTCGTGCAGCGCGCGGAGCACATCGAGCTCGCTCGATCCGGTGTCGCCATGTTTGCCGAGGTCGGTGTCGAAGGGGAGGATGTTGATGCGCGAGAGATCGACGCCTTCCTGCTGCAGAAAATGCAGCGGAAGGATGCGGGCTTGCGTGGAGTCGCGGCTGCCGACGGCCAGCGTTTTTCCCTCGAGGTCTTTCAGGTTGCGGATCCCCGCGCCGGAACGGACGACGACTTTCGCGTGAAAGTCGCGATCGGAATCGCGCATCCCGAGCGAAAGCGATTTGCCGCTGGTCCGCTGACGGATACGAACATGCGCCAGCGGTGTGTTCCACGCGATGTCGATGTGCCCGGCGAGGAGCTCCTCGACCTGACGCTCGTAGTTGGAGTAGAGGGCGAAATCGAGAGGGACGCCTTCGCTGACGAAATAGGCGCGAATGCCCTCCCAGATCGGCACGACTTTGGAGTCGTACGCCACCGCCCCGAGAAGAATGGTCTCATCGCTGCGCATCGAACTTTCTCCTGAGATCAGAACAGCGGAAGACCGGTGAGAGCTTTCCCGATGAAATCCTGCAGATGATCGACCGTCGGCGCCATGACCCAGCCGGCGCGCGCGTCGCGGAACAGCCGCTCGATCGACAAGTGCTTCGAGAAGGCGGCGCCGCCGCACGCTTTCATCGCCAGATCGGTGACATCAACCGCGGCTTCCAGCGCCGCCAGCCGCGACTGCAGCACGTACAACGGCGTCACCTCGGTCGGGTTCTCGACCAGTCCCAGCGTGTAGCCGAGGAGCGCGCGCGATTGTTCCGTGCGCACGCTCATCTGCGCGAGGCGAGCGCGGAGATTCGGAAGATCGCGCAGCTTGGTGCCGTCATGCTCGAACCCCGTGGTCTGCAGGTGAGTGCTGGTGCGCGCGACCGCGGCGCGGCAGAGACCATTCGCCATCGCAGCGGTTCCGATTGAGAACCACGGCAGGACCACCTGCAGCATCGTCGTAGCGCCGTCGCCGAGCGGGGAGATCAGGTCACCGCTCTTCACGTCGAGGTTCTTGAGGCTCACAGGCGACGACTCATTGCCGCGCAGTCCCAGACCGTTGAAGCCCTCGGTAATCTCGACGCCTTTCGATTTCGAGCGCGCCAGATACACCACCGACTCCAGCGGTGACGCGGCGCCCGGCTTCTGCGCCGATGAAACGTACGAGTCCGCGTGCTTCGCGGCTGTGACCCAGGACTTCGACGCGTTCGTGACGAAGTGCCCGTTCGATTGTTCGAGCCGCGACACCGGCGCCCAGAATTGCGATCGCGAGCCCTTCTCGGAGAATGCCAGCGTCGTCAGATGCTTGCCCGCGGCGATGTCGCCGAGGATATCGTCGCGTTTCTCGAGGAGCGTGGAGGAGGCGATTGCCTGCGCCGAGGTGACGTGCATGACGTAGATCATCGCCGTCGATCCGCAGGCCATCGCAAGCTCCTCGACGACGGCGGCGAATGTGCGCGGCCCCTCTCCTTTGCCGCCGGCGGTGCTCGCGACGCACAGTCCCATGAGGCCCTCGCGGGCCAGCGCGTTCATGCTCTCTTTCGGGTACCGTGCTTCGGCGTCTACGTCTGCGGCGGCCGGAGATGCGACGTCCGTGGCGATCTTCGTCGCGGCGTCAGCGAAGGATTGGGACTTACTGGATAGGCCGTACATGAGGTGACGGTTATAGAGGCCTTCGCAACCGCTTTCAAGCTGTTTGTGTCGAGAGCGCCCCTCATCCGCGCTTCGCGCACCTTCAAGTTAGTAGCCCCTCGCCCCGCGCAGCGGGGAGAGGGTGGCCGGAGGCCGGGTGAGGGGCGATGCTTCGACCCGCCTACTTCGCCGTCGGTGTGATCTGCGCGCGAAGGTCGGTGATGGCCTGCTCGGCGCTCTGCAGCGACGACTTCACCTGCGCGCCTTCCTGTGCGGCCGTCTGCGCCACGGTGGTGTTCTTCACGCTGTTCTGTCCGGTCGGTGTCAGGTCGTTGCCGATCACTTTGCGGATGTCGTTGATGTCGCGGAGATAGGCGTTGAAGCTCTGCGAGGCGGCGCCGAGGGTCGACTTCATGCCGCGGCTCTTCTCGGCGATCTCGTTCTGCCGCTGTTCAGCGAGCGTGCGCAATTCCGCGTTGGAGACCGTCGATGCGTCCTTCTGCCATTGATTGAGGTAGGTGGCGCCGTTCTTCTGCAGATCGGAATCGTTGTCGCGGATCGCGGACGCGTAATCGTTCATTTTCTTCACGTCGGCGTCATAGCGGTCGAACGCCTTGCGGAGCTGGTCGGGTTGCGCATTGAGAAGCGTGTCGAGCGACGCGGAAACCGAATCGACCTGCATGCGGGCCTTCATAGTGTTCTGCTGCATCGCATCGAGAGTCGAGGCGGTGCGCGCCGAGCGGTCCGGGGCACTGGTGGCGCAGCCGGCGATCAGGAGCAAAGTAAGCGCGATCTTCATGTTCGTCATCGGGCCACCTTACTGCTCGGAGACACAACGGAGGTGTGCCGGACTGCACAGTGTGGTGGACAGGGCCTCAACTTGCAGGACGCTGATCATGAGATTCCCAATCGTCTGCGTTCTTTTTCTCGTTTCGCTTCCGGCCGTCGCTGTGCCCCACAAGCCGGCGAAGAAGGTCGCGTGGAGTGCCGCGGTTGCGAACGGCAGCGTGGGGAATCCCGTTCTCAACTCCCCCGCGCAGTTCGGATCGGCAGTTCTCCGCGCGCAGGTCATGCTCGATCGTGCGCACTTCTCGCCCGGCGAGATCGACGGTCACTTCGGCAGCAATATGAGAAGCGCCGTTAGTGCATTCAACGTCGCGATGAAAATCAAGGCCGGCGCTGAGGTGAACAGCGCGACGTGGCAGGCGCTGAATCTGGACACCGCTCCGGCGATCGTTGCCTACACGATCACGCCTGAGGACGCCGCCGGCCCGTTTCTCAAGATTCCGGAAGAGATCGCCGACAAGGCAAAGCTCGCGTCGCTCGGTTACGAGAACCTGAAGGAAGCCCTTGGTGAAAAGTTTCATGTCAGCCCGAAGTTGCTTGCCATTCTCAATCCGACTGCGAAGTTCGATCGCGCCGGTGAGGTCATCCAGGTGCCGAACGTCGTCCGGCCGCCACGCGAGAAAATCGCAGGCATGACGGTTCGCGTCAGCAAGAGCAAGTCGGCGGTCGAGGCGCTCGATGCAAACGGTGTCGTGCTGGCGCGCTATCCGGCGACGATCGGAAGCGAGCACGATCCGCTGCCGCTCGGCGACTGGAAGATCAACGGAGTCGCTTGGAATCCACCGTACATCTACAACCCCGATCTCTTCTGGGATGCGGATGCCAGCGAGAAAAAAACGAAACTCGCCGCGGGTCCGAACAGTCCCGTTGGTCCGGTGTGGATCGATCTATCGAAGCCGCACTACGGAATCCACGGCACGCCGGTGCCTTCGACGATCGGCAAGACCACCTCGCATGGTTGCATCCGGCTGACGAACTGGGATGCGATCGAGCTCGCGAAGATGGTCAGCCCGGGAACGCCCGCGATTCTGGGGGAGTGAATCGTTGAAGAAAGTCGTGATCGTTCTCGCCGCTGCAGTGATCGGTGCGCTTGCATGGTTGGCGGCGAGACCGAGTCCCGAAATCACCGCGGACGTCGTTTCGCGCCCCCCGCAGCAGCGATCGGGAGCCGGGAGCCCATCCGGGGCGGCCGGCTCTCATTCTGGGGCGGCCCCTCACCCGCCCTTCGGCCACCCTCTCCCCGCTGACGCGGGGCGAGGGACAACTTATAGCCCTTCTCCCCGCGTGCGGGGAGAAGGTGCCCGAAGGGCGGATGAGGGGCTGCCCCAGAGACTCGATGCAACGGGACCGCGGCCGTTGATCGTCCCCGTCGCGGGCGTCCCTCGCACAGCGATGCGCGAAATGTTCAACGAGGTGCGCGGCAGCAAGCGCCACGAAGCGATCGACATCATGGCGCCGCGCGGCACGCCCGTGATTGCAGCCGACGACGGCGTAGTGAAGAAACTCTTCCTGAGTGTGCCGGGCGGGATCACGATCTACGAGTTCGATCCCGTCGAGCGCTTCTGCTACTACTACGCGCACCTCGATCACTATGCGCCGGGCCTGCTCGAAGGAAACCGCGTTCATCGCGGCGACCTCCTCGGCTACGTCGGCACGACCGGGAACGCGCCGAAAGATGCGCCGCATCTTCATTTCGCGTTGATTCGCCTCGATCCCGACAAGCGCTGGTGGAAAGGGACGTACGTCGATCCCTATCCGCTCCTCGCTCATCCGTAGACTTCGGGGACGAAAGTCTGCTCGGTGATCGGCGGCCGTTTATAGCGACTCTTCTTGCGGCGCGGCTTGAGCTTCATCGGCTTCGGCGTGAGGTCGATGTACGGGATTCGCGACAACAGGTGCGCGATGCAGTTGAGCCGGGCGGTCTTCTTGTTGTCCGCGTTCACCACGAACCAGGGAGAATCCTTCGTGTCGGTCGCGGCGAACATGTCGTCTTTGGCCTTCGAGAATTCGTCCCACCGGTCCCGCGATTCGAGATCCATCGGGCTGAGCTTCCAACGCTTGGTCGGTCGCTCGAGGCGCTGCTGGAACCGTTTCTCCTGCTGCTCATCGCTCACGGAAAACCAGTACTTGATGAGGATGATCCCGGAACGCATCAGCATTCTTTCGAGCTCCGGAACTGACTTGAGGAACTCCCGGTATTCGCCGCCGGTGCAGAAGCCCATGACGTGCTCGACGCCGGCGCGGTTGTACCAACTGCGATCGAACAGCACCATCTCGCCCGAGGCGGGGAGGTGCTCGATGTAGCGCTGGAAATACCATTGCGTGCGCTGCCTCTCGGTCGGCGCGGCGAGGGCGACGACGCGGCAGATGCGTGGATTCATCGCCTCCGCAATTCGCTTGATCACGCCGCCCTTCCCGGCAGCGTCGCGACCTTCGAACAGGACGACGACTTTGACTTTCTCGGCCCTGATCCACTCCTGAAGCTTGATCAGCTCGAGGTCGAGTTTGGCCAGCTCCTTCTCGTACTTCTTCGTGCTGAGCTTCTTCGCCTCAGCATCGGTCTTCTTTTTCTTGTCCTGACCCATGGTTTGCGCATTCTAGTGGAGTGTCCTGAAAGCACTTGCGTTACGGGCGGTGTTGTAGTTAACTACATCACTAGATAAATGGCTTTATCCGTTGAGGTTACTGCCCTGGGGTCAGGAACGCAGGATGGACAGTGAGTGGAATGACAGTCAGCCGATCTACCGCCAGCTTCGCGATCGTGTCGTTGCCATGATCCTCGACGGCGTG
>JBBRMQ010000121.1:0-12453 GCA_038230775.1 Thermoanaerobaculia bacterium | reverse complement strand
CGCTCGTCATCGGCCGCACCGGATTTCGGGTTACGTCGTATCGGCTGGGCGATGGCAAGTGTCCCGAGTGCGCAACGGAGATTCCTGGCGTATGGGATGGAACCGCCGCCGTCGGGAGCAGCGGGATTCCGCGTCCGGTGTGGGTAGCATGAGCGTGCTACCCTTCGCGGCTCCGATGGCGGAGCTCATTGAGGTCGCGAAAACAAACGATTTGCCGGTGGGACGCGCGAAACCTTGCGCGTTCGGCGGCAAGACCATCGCGCTCTATCACACGCCACAGGGCTTCTTCGCCAGCGACAACACCTGCCCGCATCGCGGCGGCCCCCTCGGCGAAGGCGACCTTCTCGGCAGCGAGATCGTCTGCCCGTGGCACTTCTGGTCGTTCGACGTAACGACAGGCAAGAACGCCGCCGATCCATCGCTGCGGATTTCAACCTACGAAGTGAGCGTCGATGGCGATCGCGTGCTGGTGAGGCAGCCATGAACGGCAAGCCGCTGCGTCACGTCGACATCTACGGCCCGGCCGGAAGGCTCGAGGCGCTGTATCGCGAGCTGCAGGATCCCGCCGCGGTGGCCGTGGTCTGCCATCCGCATCCGTTAGGCGGAGGCACGCTGCACAACAAAGTCGTGTTCCGCGCCGCGCGCGGGCTGGAGAACGCAAACGTCGCCACGCTGCGCTTCAACTTTCGCGGCGTCGGCGGCAGCGGCGGAAAACACGATGACGGCGAAGGGGAACAGCAGGACGTGATCGCGGCGATCGAGTGGGCGCGCCGCGGCCATCCGGGAAAGAAGCTCATCGTCGGAGGCTTCTCGTTTGGATCGTGGGTGGCGTCACGCGTCGCTTGCGAGATGCCCGAAGTCGACGCCGTGTTTCTCATCGGAACGCCCGTGAACAAGTATGACTTCGGCTACCTGCGTTCGTGCGAGAAGCCGATGCTTTTTCTTCACGGAACCAAGGACGAGTTTGGCGATGTCGAGAAGCTTGACGCGATTGTGCAGGGGATGAAAAACGCGGAGAGCGTGGTCGTCACCAGCGCGGATCACTTCTTCACGAAGCAGCTCGAAGCGGTGGAAGAGACGATGCGGACCTGGGCCGAGGAAGTCATCGCAGGCTGACTCATCGCCACAAACCGCCGGCGATATCGGTTAGCGCATGCCCGATCATCGTCGCGTGGAGATTGCCGCGCCACCGCGCCAGCGCCGTGGCGGTGATCCCGAAGACGAACGTCAACAGGACCGGTTTGATCCCCTGATATCCGTGCCCGCCGGCGAAGACAGCGCTCTGAAGTACCGCGGCCAGAAGCCCTGATCGGGTGTATGCCGTGAACTGCCGCTGCAGGTAGCCGCGGAACGCCATCTCCTCGCAGACGCCCGCCGCGATCGACACGACGATCCATGAACCTGCCTCCAGAGCCCCGCGCGGCAGGAGCGCGGATGTGTGGTCGGCCATCACACCCATGCGCGCACGAATGGCGATGAACACGAAGCGCATCACCACCGCGAACGCGACGCCGAGCGCGACGTCGAGCGCCGGATTCCGCGACGGACCCGCGAGATCCCTCAGCCGGTAGCCTTTCGCCCCGATCCCGCGCTTCACGAAGAACAGAAGCAGGCCCTGCATGGCGATGAGTCCCGCATAGATCGTCAGGTGGTCGGTTACCTGCGCCGCCGGAGTGGCCCGCGCCGAGCGAAGTCCCGCGACGAACAGGAGTGCGAAGATGCCGAGGAAGATGAGAGTGTGTCGCGTTGAAGCTACCGGTAGCATGGTGTAACTATACGGTTACTACATTTCAATGTTCTGATATTCTAAGCGTCATAACTGCAATGCGTAAGCGCTCAGGCAAACATGAAGCCGCGGTCTTGTTGGGGAGAAGCGGCGGCCTTAGGGGAGGTCGGGCGCGCGCACGCGCACTCTCGGATGAGGAGCGTTCGGCAAGCGCGCGTCATGCGGCGACTGCCCGCTGGCGAGCGGCTGATCCGCCCGTCGAGGCGGCGTCTTCCACTCGCGAGAGGCTCTTCCGCGCGGCGGCGGTCGAGTTTCTCCGTCACGGCTTCCAGGGCGCGCGAGTCGACCGCATCGTGCGCGCCGCCGGAGTGAACAAGCGCATGCTGTATCACTACTTCGGGAGCAAAGACGCGCTCTACCGCCAGCTACTCAGCAGCAACCTGACGCGTCTTCAGCACCACGCCGCCGAGACCCCGCCCGACCTCGGCGCCTCGTTCGCGTACTGGCAGGAATTGATGCTGCGAAATCCGGCGTGGATCCGCGCCTCGCTGCTGGAGGCGCTCGCAGCCCCGAAGCCGCCCATCGCGTCGGGCGAGCGCCGGGCGTTCTGGCAGTCCGCGGTCGATCAGATTCGCGAGGCGCAGGACGTCGGTGTTCTCGACGCGGCGTTGCCGGCCGCCCATCTGCAGCTGGCACTGGTGGCGATCGTGATGTTTCCGCTGCTTCTTCCCCAATTCACGCAATTCATCGCCGGCTCGTCGCCGCTCGATCCCGCATTCATAGCCGGACAACTCCGTTTCCTCGATGAGCTCGCCGCGCTGCTGCAACTCAGGACAGGACCGACCGCAGGAAGCGCAGTCCCTCGCGCGTCCGCGCGCCGTGCCACGTGAAGAGATGTCCCGGAAACGGGCCAACCACGCGCGGCCCGTCGATGGTCGCCGCGTCATCCTCCGTGAACCCATACGGCTCGTCGGGCAGGAAGATGATGTCCGGCTGCAGCGCGAGCGCGCATTCGAGGTCCATCGTCGGATAGCGCTTCTGATGACCGAGGAGATTGCGACCGCCAACGCTTTCGACGAGGTTGGAGACGTACGTGTCGCCGCCGCACCACATCCATGGTTTCTTCCAGATGGGAACGAGGAAGGAAAAGGTGGTCGCGGGTCGCCGGTCGCGGACCGGGATCAAATCGGCGTTGATCTCCGCCGCGCGCGCCTCGCAGCTGTGAGTCTGACCTAACCTCGTGATCAGCTCGATCACATCGGCCACGCTCTTCGGTTCCGATGCGGACACCGGCGCGAACTCCGCGATCTCGTCCGCGTGGCGCTTCAGGTTCTCCTCGTAATTCATGTACACGAGGTCCGGTCGCAACGCGCGGATGCCCTCGATCGATGGATTCTTCGTGCCGCCGAGGCGTGGCAGCGGGAGATCGGGTGGGAAGATGCAGTAATCGGTGATGCCCACGACCGCGTCGCCGGCGCCGATCTCGAAGAGCGTTTCCGTCAGCGACGGAACGAGCGATACGACGCGCCGTGGAGTCATTTCCGGGCGAACAACTGCCCGAAGAAATCGCCACGCTTCCACTGGACGCGCTCCGGTGCATCGGCGACCGCGCGCACCAGACGCAGCGTCGTGCCGGCGTATTTCGCTCCGGCGCCGAAGTCGAGGTGTTGCGACATGTCGTCGGCAGGGGAGTGATAGATCGTTCGCAGCCACTGGCGCGTGACCCCTTTCGCGTCGACCGATTCGTCGGAGCTGCTGCCGCTCTTCAGATGAATCGCGGGAACGCCTTCCTGCACGAACGAGAATTGATCGCTGCGGATGAAGCGCACTTCCTCCGGCAGCGGGTCGGGCTCGATGCCGAGTTTTTCTGCGGCCGCTGCGCGTTGCGCGAGTGTGCCGAGGGCCGAGTGCTCTCCACCGAGTGCGATGAGATCGCGAAGCGGATAGAGCATGAGCGGCATGTCCATGTTGATGTCGGCAACCACGGCGCGCTTCGCGACCGTCGGGTTGCGCGCAAAGTAGCGCGAGCCTTGTTCGCCTTTCTCCTCGCCGGTGAACGCGACGAAGATCACCGAGCGGCGTGGCGGATTCTTCGCCAGCGTGCGCGCGATCTCGATGAGGCAGGCGATCCCTGACGCGTTGTCCTGCGCGCCGTTGTAGATCGTGTCCGTCGTTCCAGCCTTCGGATGGTTGCCGAGGTGATCGAGGTGGGCGGAGGCGACGACGTATTCGGAACGCAATTTCGAGTCGGAGCCGCGGAGAATGCCGACGACATTCGCGCTTTTCGCATCGGCGAGCGCCGACGTCACGTGGAGGGCCACCGAAGGCTTGAGCAGAAGCGAGTACGTCGTGTTCTGCTCCGCCTCGCGAAGCATGGTGTCGACGCTGATGTCCGCATCGGCGAGCAACTGTCCGGCGGTGTCATGGCTGATGCGTCCGAACACGCGGATCGACGTCAGATCCACGGGCTTCCCTGTTTCATCGAGATAGCGCATCGAAGACGCGCCGCTATCCTGCTCCACGCGCCGCTCGAATGGGACGCGCCGCTCGTCCGTGCGCGAGTTGAGCAGCAGCATTCCGACCGCGCCGTGCTCGGCGGCGACGCGCATCTTGTACGAGGTGCCGGAGTAGTACGCGCGAGGATCGATCCCGAACGACGCCGGCGCGCCCGACAGCACGATGACGATCTTGCCTCGCACATCCACCATGCGGTAGTCGTCGTGATGCACCTCGGGCGCAACGATTCCGTAGCCGGCGAGCGCGACCGGCGCCGTGACGTCGACGCCCGGCTCGGCGAACGAAGGAGTGAGAACGAAATCCTTTTTCGCGGTCAGCGCGACGCCGTTGATCGACATCGATTGCGACGTCACTTGCGCCGATCGAAAGGCGATCGGCTGCAACGACGTCTTCAGACCGGCCGCTTCGAATTGCGCGGATACGTAGTCGGCGGCGATGTCGTAGCCACGGCTTCCGGTCTCGCGGCCTTCGAGGAGATCGTCGGCCAGAAAGCGCATGTGCGCCTCGATCGCCTTCGGTGCGATCGGCTGCGCAGCGGCGGGAAGCATCAGTGCGATGAGAAGAGCAGTTCGTTTCACAAGAGCGTGAGTTTATCCTGAGCGCCGTGCGGAACTTCGTCATCGCCTGGGTCTTCGTCGCCGCCGCAGCCCTCGCGATGCACCTGGGCGGCTATCCGCTGCTGGATCCGGACGAAGGGCGCAACGGCGAAGTGGGACGCGAGATGGCGGTCACGAACGACTACGTGCTGCCGCACATCGATGGCCTGCCGTACCTCGACAAGCCGATCGTGTACTTCGCATCGGAAGGGGCGGTGATGGAGATCCTCGGGCCCACGGAGCTCGCCGCGCGGCTGCCGGCATTCCTCTTCACGCTTCTGACCGCGGCGCTGATCGCCTGGTTCGCGAGGAAGGTCGACATCGATCCGTACGTGACGACGATCGTCTTTCTGGCAATGCCGCTGACGATGGCGTTCGCCAGGACCGTCATCTTCGACAGCGCGCTGTCGTTCTTCGTGACAGCGGCGATCATCGCGTTCTACCTCGAGGCGCCGGCGATTGCGTGGGCCGCGATCGCGTTCGGCGTGCTGACGAAGGGTCCGGTCGCGATTGCGCTGCCGCTGCTCGTCGCGCTTCCGTACGCGATCTGGCAAAAGCGATTTCGTTCGCTCTGGTCATGGAAGGGACTTCTGCTTTTCATCGTAATCATCGCGCCGTGGATCTGGGGCGTGCAGCAGGCGGTTCCCGATTTTCTGCATTACGTGCTGGTCACGGAGACCGTGCAGCGGCTGGCGACGAAAGCGCTCAAGCGCACGGGGCCGCCGTGGTACTTCATCCCGTATCTCATCGGCGGCGCGTTTCCGTGGAGCGTGGCGGCCCTGTTCGGAGGCAATCCTGTGGTGGCGGACGCAACGAGTGTGAGGACCGGCTTCAGCCGGTCACGGGTTCGACCGGCTGAAGCCGGTCCTCACACAGAATCCCCCCGCCGCCGCAGCACGAGCATTTTTCTGCTTCTCTGGATCCTTGTTCCCTTCCTCTTCTTCTCGATCTCGCAGTCAAAGCGGCCGCAGTACATCCTGCCGCTCATGCCCGCGATCGCGCTGTTTGTTGCCAGCCGATGGAACGAGCGCATGGCGAGGGCCGGCGCCATCGCGGTGGCCGTTTTCGGAGCGCTCCTCGTCATCGCCGCACCGCTCGTGCATCTGCGCGCGGAGTTCGCCTCGCAGGCGCGCGAGGCCGCGATCGTCATCGGGATCGCCGCGATCATCGGCGGCGGCGTCGCGTTGTGGCGCCGCGAGTACGCCGTGATCGCGTTGAGCGTCCCGATCCTCATCATTCCGCTCGCGACGAATGGCGTCATGCAGGCGCTGGCGACGCGACGCTCGGAAAAAGCGTTGGCCATGGCGATCAGGCCCGCCGTTACGCCGGCCACGGAGATCGTCGGTATCGAGGCCTTCACCGGCTCCATGGCGTTCTACCTCGAGCGCCCGATCGTCGTCGTCTCGCCGGATGCCGAGGAGTTCACGAGTAACTATCTGATCCGGCATTACGCGCAGTTCGCAGGCGCGTCCAACCTGCGATCGACCGTCAGCATTGGCGCGGTGTTCGACCATTCGCGGCCGCGCATCGTCATTGCGCGAGACAACGATGCGAAGAACCGCGCGCTGATCGAGGCGAACCGCGGCGTGCGCATCGCGCAAAGTGGCCATTACGTGGCGTATACAATCGCGCGCTGATGTGCGGCATCTACGGGATGGTTTCCGACGGCGGCGCGGCGCTGCGGCATCCGGAGGTTCTCGATTCCATGGGAGAAGCGCTCCGGCACCGCGGCCCCGACGGCCATGCGGTGTTCACGCGCCCCGACGCGGTGATCGGCACGGAGCGCCTGCGCATCATCGACCTGCACGAGCGCGCGGATCAGCCGTTCGCCGCGCCCGGCGCGCAAGTCTGGCTGGAGTGCAACGGCGAGATCTACAACGCGCCTGAGATCCGCTCGCGTTACCCCGACTATCCGTATCGATCGCATTCTGACGTCGAGACCATTCTTCCGCTGTATCTCGAGCGCGGGCCGGACGCCGTCCGCGAGCTCGACGGCATGTTCGGGCTGGCGATCTGGGACAACCGCACGCACTCTCTCGTGCTGGCCCGCGATCGCGCCGGCGAGAAGCCGCTGTTCTACGCGCGTGTGGGGAACGAGATTCTCTTCGCATCCGAGCTGCAATCCGTGCTGCGACATCCCGACATCCGCAAGGATCTCGACCAGACCGCTGTCGCTGAATACCTGACCCTCGGCTATGTGCCGGAGCCGCGCACGATGTTTCGCGCCATCCGTCGCGTTGAAGCCGGTACGTGGATCCGCTTCAACCGCGATGGCGAGCGCATCACGCGATTCTGGGATCCGGAGTCCTTTTACATCGAGCACCGCGCACCGCGCGCCGCCGTGCGCGAGACGCGCGAGCTGATGGAGCGCGCAGTCGAGAAGCAGGTGATGTCCGATGTTCCGGTCGGCGTCTTCATCAGCGGCGGCCTCGACTCGTCCATCCTGGCGACGCTGGCGGCGAAGTTCATCGGTGTCGATCGCGTGCATACCTTCTCCGCGCAGTTCGCGGAAGAGTCGTACGACGAGAGCGGCGACGCGGCGATTCTTGCGGCGCGCATTCGAACGCGACACGTGCCCGTGCGCACCGACGATCAGACGCTTCGCGAGGCGCTCGACGCCGTCATTCGCGGCGTGGCCGAACCGCTTGCCGATCCGGCGATCCTTCCGACGTTCCTACTCGCGCGCGCGGCGCGTCAGCACGTGAAAGTCGTTCTCAGCGGAGAAGGTGCCGATGAGCTCTTCGGCGGCTATCCCACGTACCTGGGTCACAAGGTGGCGCCGAAATACGATGCGTTGCCCGGACCGGTGCGCGCCGCGCTGCGCAAGACGGTCGAGCATCTGCGGTCCTCCAATCGGAAGGTCACGCTGGAGTTTCTGCTCAAGAAATTCGTGCACGACGCCGAGCGTCCGTGGATCGAGCGCCATCTCGCGTGGTTCGGCACCGGACTCTCGCCCGAGATTCACCGCGGTGGGACGCCGGCCATGCCGGAACTGCCGTCGCCGCCGCCGCGACTCGATGCGCTGACCGGTGCGATGCTCGTCGACTACCGGAGTTACCTGCGCGACAACCTGCTCGTGAAGGTCGACCGCGCCACGATGTTGTCGTCGGTCGAAGCGCGCGCGCCGTTTCTCGATCGCGATGTCACGCGCTTCGCCTTGTCGCTGCCGCCCGAGCTTCGCGTTCGCCGTCTGACCACCAAGTGGGTGCTCAAGAAGGCAGCGGAGGCATGGCTGCCCAACGACGTGATCTACCGCCGCAAGCGCGGGCTGAGCGTCCCGATCGCCGGCTGGATCAACGGAGGATTGCGTGCAGAGGTCGATCGCCTACTCGCACCGTCTCGACTCAAGAGTCAGGGTCTGATGAACGAGCCGTACGTCACGCGATTGTTAGGCGAACATCGCGGCGGCCGCGCGAATCACGCGAAGCCGTTGTGGGCTTTGGTGATGTTTCAGTACTGGTTCGAAAACTGGGGCGGATAGGAATCGTAGCCGGTTGCCGGTTCGGGTGTGCGTCATCGCGAAAGGCACCTTTACTCCCCGCGGATCAGTCGCGTGAGCGCCGGGGTGATCCCCATCTGTCGCTGGTACAAGGCCAGCTGGCCACGGTGATACATCTCGTGCGCGATGCCGTGATGCATCCAGGCGAGGCGTGTTCCCGGCTTGCCATCGAAGCGCGTGATGTACTGCAGCATGTGCAGTTCACCGACGACTCGAAACGAGGCGATTCCGTCGCGGAGAGTCCGTCTCAGCGCCGTGATGAGCTCCGGCTTCTTCGTTAGGCCCTGCACTGAACTGCTGTACTCGTCGATCAGTTTCGGATAGGGCTTCCGGCGGAAGTCGCCGTCAGCGCGCGTCAGCTCTCCGACCATCATCAGCGGAACCTCGAGGATGTGCACCACGAGCTCGGCGACGGTGCGCGTTTCGTCGGTGGGCCGATACGCAAATTGTTTCGGCGGAATGTTCTCCACCTCGGCGATGACACCGTTGCGGGTGTCTTCCCAGGCCTCGATCGCTTCTTCGAGCAGCGACTTCATACGAAAACCTCGTCGATCTTGATTTCGGAAGTGAGGGTCTTGTTGACGGGGCAGCGTGTAGCCACCTGCTGCAGGCGCGCGCGCTGTGCCTCAGTGAGATTGCCGGAGATCTTGATCTCGATCGTGAAGCGGTGAATATAACCGGACGCGGTCATACAGTCGACGCAGTCCTTCGCGTACATGCGATCGCTGGTGATCTTCATCTCCACGCCGTCGAGCGGGATGTTCTCTCGTTTGGCGACGACCTGCATCGTCATCGAGGTGCAGGCCGCGAGGCCGGCCGCGAGATAGTCGTATGGCGTAGGGCCCTCGTTCGTGCCGCCGGCGTCGACGGGCTCGTCCGCGATCAGACGGTGTCCGCCGGCCTCGATCTCCACACGTAACGAGTTGTTCGATCGCGCGATGACAGCTCCCATGGGACTCCTCTCACTCGATGACGGACAGCGACATCGGCATGCCCGCCACCCATTGATCACTGCGATAGGCAAGCGGGATCCAGTACCAGGTCGAGGCCTCGCCGCCAAGCGACAGCCGGGCGAGGGTGCCGCTGCTCTGGCCGCGACCGAACGGATTCACAAACGGTGACGAGAACTGGACGACCATCACGTCGTTCGCGCGCGCGGCCTCTGCCGGCGTGATGAATCGGGTGACACAGGTCTTCGCCGGAACGGCGACCGGGATCAGTGGCGTGAGCAGAATGGCCTGGATCAGCTCCGGCTTTACCGAACCGCTGTGGAATGAGATCTCAGCGAGAGCGCGCAGCGACGCGGGCGTGACGATGGCCTGCGTCTCCTTGACGACTCGGATCTCGCTCGACATCCCCTCCGCATGCAGCTGCCCGCAAAGCAGATCGACGGCGGCCGATGGGAGCTCGTTGATCGCTTTCTGGGGAGGAGCGGGAGGAGCGCTGGCGCAGGACACCAGGAGCAGGGCGGCAAACAATCGTTTCATACCAACCTCAATTGTGACGTCGCGGGCCGCAGGTCTCGGGTCGCGGGTCTGACATTTTCCGCAAAGAATTTCTTGATGTCGCGCGCTGCGTGCTTCGAGATCAGCTCGCGCGGCGATTCCTCGTACCAGTCCGTCGGGAAATAGCGGCTGTACGTCTCCTGCGTGAAGCGGCGGCAGAGCAGCGCGATGATGCCGATGTCGGTTTCGCTGCGGATCACGCGTCCGGCGGACTGCACGACGCGCGTCATGCCGGGAATGAGGTACGCGAACTCGAAGCCCGCGCCGTACATGTCGTCGTAGTAGCGCTTCAGCAACTCCTGCTCGAAGCATACCGAGGGCAGCGCGGGCCCGATCACCATCACGCCCGACAGCATATCGCCACGATAGTCCACGCCCTCGGCGTACATCCCGCCCGAGACGGCGAGCACGAGATTGCCGCGACGCGGTTTCTCGCGCAGGATGTCGAGCATCGCGTTGCGCTCGTACTCCGTCATGTCGGTGCGCTGTACCATCACGTTCTTGCTGAGCGGCGCCATGCGATCGGCGATCTCGCGCAGGAACACGTAGCTCGGAAACAACGCCAGAAAGTTGCCATCCGCGGCCTCGGCGATGTCCCCCACGCTGGTGGCGATGCGGTCGTAGTAGTTCGCGCGCTGCTTGTACGTGGTGTCGACGTCCGCGACGACGACGATCTTGCGATTGGCCTTCGGAAACGGCGAGGGCAGCGAGAGCTCGGTCACACGTTTCTCCGGCAGGCCGAGGGTCCGTTTGTAGAACTCGAACGGTTCCAGCGTGGCGGACAGCGCAATCGTGGCGTGCGCTGAATCGAAGACTTCGCCGAGGAACTTCGACGGGTCCTTGCAGAAGATTTTCAGCTTCAGCCCTTCGTTCGTCTTCTCGATTACGTGCGCGAATTCGTCGCCCGACTCGCTCAGCAGGTTCGTGAACTTCACGAGCTTGAAGTAGAAATCGACTAGCGGGTCGTCCTCGACCGCGATGCCGTTCTCGATCTTCCAACCGAGGTAGGTCATCATCACGCGCTCCCATTCGGAGCGTTGGTCGACGAACATCTCGCGATCGGGCGTGCAGAGCGCCTGGGTCGCGGAGTCCAGGCTCTCCGCCATCTCGTTCAGATGCGCGCGGAGCCGCTCGATCAGCTCCTCCCATCCTTCGAGATCGCAGTTGCGGCCGGCGAGGTGGTTGCGGATGGCGTCGAAGCTTTTCTCGTGGATCTCCGGCGAGTAGTAGCCGCGGCCGCGATCGACGAGGTTGTGCGCCTCGTCGACGATGAGGACGCAGTCGCCATAGTCGCTCTCCTGCTGGTAGGCCTTGAGGCCGACGTACGGATCGAAGATGTAGTTGTAGTCGCAGACGATCACGTCCGCCTGCTCGATGAGCTCCAGCGACACTTCAAATGGGCAGACTTCCGTCGACTTCGACATCTCGAATGTGATGTCGGGGTCGTAGTAGCTCATCGACGTCGTGATGTGCGAGAGGAGGCCACTCTTCTCCATCTTGTCGGAGTAGCGCGCGGCGTACGGGCAGAAATCCTCGTGGCAGATCACTTCGGTATGCGCGCACATCTTCTGCTTCGCGCGGATGCGCAGCACCCGGAACGATCCGTCGTTGAGCATGTTGAGCGCTTCGATGGCGGCCTGCTGCTGCAGTGTCTTCGACGTCAGGAAGAAAAGCTTCTTGCCGAGGCGGAGGGATTCGCGGATGGCGGGGTAGAGCGCGGCGATGGTCTTGCCGATGCCGGTCGGAGCGGAGACGAGCAGGGCCTCGCGCTCGCGGATGGCGTGGCCGACGGCGTCGATCATCTCCTGCTGGAACGGGCGCATGCGGTCGTACGGAAACTGGAGCCGGTCGGCGAAGCCGCGCTTGGCGACGAGGAGCGAGTGTGCGGTCTCGACCTCGTCGAGCATCGAGTCGAGGCTGGCTTCGAGCGTGCTGGTGACGGACTGGCGATCGAAGTCGGCGTCGACGGTCTGGGTGTCGCCGCTGATGATGTCGACGAGGACGAGTTGGGGAGCGAAGGTGAATTCGGCGAAATCTGGCTGGGTGGAAAGAAACAGGGAGTAGAGCAACAGCTGGTAGAGATGCCGCTGCAGTTTCTCCGACCTGTAGAGTGCTTCCAGCTCCAGATCGAAGTGCAGCGACTTCACTTCCTCGATCCCGACGCGCTGATTGGCCTTGTCGACGGAGACGCCGTCGATGCGACCGGTGATCGTGATCGCCCAGTCGCGTCTCTCCACACGGTGGACGACGTGGACCTCGGCGCGGTAATTGGTGTCCTCTCCCGCTCTCAGCTCCGCTCGGCGCGAGTGGACGTTCTGCCCGAGCCACATCCGCCGGAAGCCGTCGCCGCGCTCGACCCCGATGCGCCGGTAGGTCGTGGGATAAACGAGATCACCGACCGAACACATGATCTCGCGTTTGTCGTGGTCGATGCGCACGAGGGAGTTTAACTGGTTATTAGCGTGTCATCGCGCCGCGTTGCGAAGCAGACGGTGCGGCGGCGCCCGCATTGCGTGTCATCCCGAGCGTAGCGAGGGACCGGTGTGGGTGGGTGGTGCGAGGCACGATCTTCGAGCCGCCCAACCACACCGGTCCCTCGCTACGCTCGGG
>JBBRMQ010000120.1:0-12493 GCA_038230775.1 Thermoanaerobaculia bacterium | reverse complement strand
GGTGACCCCGAGGGATTTCAGGTGCTTGAGGGCGGCGGGGTGGGCGAGGCCGGCGTACGTTCCGCGCAACTGCTCCGGAATGTCGGGATGACGCTGCGTGAATCCTTTCACGTGCACTTCGTAGATCAGGGTCTCGTGCCACGGCGTGCGCGGATAGCGATCGTTGCCCCAGCCGAAGTAAGGAATCGTGACGACCGACTTCGGCATGAACTGCGCGCTGTCGGCATCATTCCTCTTGTCCGGCTCGTTGATGAAATGGCCGTAGAGCGCTTCATCCCACTTCGGCTGTCCGTCCACAGCTTTGCCGTACGGATCGAGAAGGAGCTTCGCGGGATTGCAGCGATGTCCGTTCGACGGATCCCACGGCCCGTGCACGCGATATCCGTAACGCTGCCCGGGCCCGATGAACGGCAGATACGCGTGCCAGATGAAGCCCGTCGTCTCCGGTACGTCGACGCACGTCTGTTGCCCGCCCTCGTCGAAGAGGCACAGCTCTACCCGCGTCGCCACTTCCGAGAACAGCGAGAAGTTCGTTCCGGCGCCGTCGTACGTCGCGCCGAGCGGGTATGGACTTCCGGGCCAGACTCTCACTTGATTCTCCCTCGACGAATTCGACGCATCACGGCAATCGTGATGCCAATCCCCGGCTCCATTCTGATGGCACACGCCTCGCTCCGCCCGGTGCCGACCATGAAGAGCGCCGCCCGCGATCGCCGCTGCACCTCTATCTGGTCACTCTCGAATACGGCACACTCCGTTCGAGCACCTGCAGGAGCTCGCAGAATATCTCTCCGCCAATCGCGTTCGGTTCGTTGACGCTTGCGCTTCGCGGCCGCATCGGCGCCTCGCGCTTCTTTCCGTGGCGCGCCTGCTTTTACGCGCCGCTGTGGATCGCCGAACGATCGATCAGCGTCTACTGGGCGCTCTATTGCCGCATGACGGTGGCGTCGGAGACGCGACGGGTGGCGGCGAGTGTGGGGCCAGCCCTCCGGCTGGCCGGCCAGTCAGAGGACTGGCCCCACACGTTACTTCCCGATCACCATCGGAATCCCCACCGGCAGCCGCACGTCCGTGGGCTTGGTGCTTGCCACCACGTTCGAGTACCAGTCATCGGTGTGATGTGCGCCGGTCTGCTCCATCAGATACCGCGCCAGCTCCACCGCATCCGCCTCGGCCATCCGGATGCAGCCATGCGACGCGGCCGGGTTCCACACCAGATGCTTGACCGTGAACTGGCCCGTCGGCGTGGCGTGTGCTTTCGATCCGACAGCGACGTCGTACGTTTTCACGTCGGTGCCGCCGATGCGCACGACGAGAATTTTCTTTTCGGTCGACGCCGCCATCGACAGCGGACCGGTCGCGGTTTGCGTTTGGAAGAGGAGAAGAACGGCAAGCAAAGCATTCATGCTCGCCTTCTGTTGCGGCGCCTATGCCTCCGCTTCAAACCCCTTCAACGCCTCGGCCTCGCTCTCGTAGACGCTGAACATCGGCAGCAGATTCGTAAGCCGGAGCGTCTTCTTCACGCGATCGTGCGGTTTGAGCAGGCGCAGCGAAGCGCCGTGCCGCTTCGACGTCTTCAGGCTCTGCACGAGCTCGCCGAGACCGTTGCTGTCGATGTAGTCCATCTCGGAGAGGTTCAGCAGAATCTTGCGGGTACCCTCGCCGAGGAGCTGTTCGATGAGGCGTGGCAGGACTTCGTCGCCGACGCCCACGGCGAGGCGGCCTTGAAAGTCGACGATGACGACGTCGCCTTTCTTTCTTGTTTCGATGTTCATTGCGGCAGGATCATACAACGGATGAATTTGTTGCTCCTGGAGCCCGCGGACTTCCTTACAGACTCTCGCGTGCGGGTCCGCCGCGAGATTGCTGGAGAAGAGATCACCGTCGGCATGATCGATGGCCGCATCGGGGTCGGACGCGTGGTCGCGCGCGACGGAGGCTTCGTCGAGCTCGAAGTGTCGCTCGATCGCGATCCGCCGCCTGCCCTGCCGCTCACGCTGATCCTGGCGCTGCCGCGCCCGAAAGTTCTGAACCGCGTGATCGCTTCCGCGACCTCGATGGGAATCAAGCGCATCTACCTCATCAACTCCTGGCGCGTCGAGAAGAGTTACTGGAAGTCGCCGAAGCTCGATCGCCTGCGCGAGCAGGCAGTCGCGGGACTGGAGCAGGCGCGCGACACGGTGATGCCGCAGATCGAGACGCGGCGCCTGTTCCGCCCGTTCGTCGAGCGGGAGCTGCCCGCGATCGCTGCGAACACGCGCGCACTCGTCGCGCATCCCGCTGCCGAGGCAGAGTGTCCGCGTCATGTTGCGGGACCAATCACGCTGGCGATCGGTCCCGAGGGCGGGTTTATCGACGAGGAGATCGCGTCGCTGCGGCGCGTGGGCTTCGAAGCGGTCTCGATCGGGTCGCGAATCCTTCGCGTCGAGACCGCGGTCACCGCGATCATCGCGCGGCTCGACTGAACAAATGATGGCACACATCGTGATCCTTTGGCGTGGCAGGGGGAACAGATGCCACAACAAGACGCGATCGCACTACTGAAAGCGGATCACAAGAAGGTCAAGGGTCTGCTCGAGCAGTTGGAAAAAACCACGGAGCGCGGCGCCGGCACGCGCAAGAAGCTTCTGGCGCAGATCGAGAGGGAGCTGGTGATTCACACCAACATCGAGGAGACGATCTTCTATCCCGCGTTCCGCGACGCGGTGAAGAAGAAAGAGGATCGCGAGATGTACTTCGAGGCGCTCGAAGAGCATCACGTGGTGAAGATGGTCCTTCCGGACATCAAGGCCAGCGATCCTTCCGGCGAGCCGTTCGGCGCGAAGGCGAAGGTGCTCAAAGAGCTCGTCACGCATCACGCCAAGGAAGAAGAGAAGGACATGTTCCCCGAGGCGAAGAAGGTCCTCGACAAGGCGGAGCTCCTGGATCTCGGCGCCCGCATGGCGGCGAAGAAAAAGTCGATGTCGAAAGAGAAGTAAGGGTTTGTCATGCCTCGCGACGCTCGGCATGACACAACGTCCTAATTGTCAGCGACAATCTGAACGGTACACATCAGCCAAGGGTAACTACCCGCGCCACTCGTCGATGAGCGACGCCACCAGCGCCGTCCATCCAGTCTGATGCGATGCGCCCAGTCCCTCGCCGGTATCTCCGTTGAAGTACTCGTAGAACAGGATGAGGTCGCGCCAGTGCGGGTCGTGCGCGAAGAGCTCCGCTTTCTTCGAGCCGCGCGGGCCGTAGATCGGACGGTAGCCGTCGGCGTCCGGCAGAAAGAGATGGATCATCCGGTCGGCGAGCCGGGAGGCGATGCCGGTCAACGTCAACATGTTGACGGGCGTATCGCCGCTGTGGGTGGTTGCGGTCGCCGCGCCGCCGCCGATGCCCTCGCTGGCGCGCGCGTCGGTCATGTCCTTCGTCTTCTTCACGCGGCGCGTCATGGTGTCCTCATCGCCCAGCGCGACACGGACGTTGCCTCCGAATGCCTTCTCCAGCTTGCGCAGCGTCTCGATCATCAGGAATGACGTCGGGAACCACACCGGCCCGCGCCAGTTGCTGTTTCCCCCTTTCAACTTCACCTCGGCCTCGGCGGGCTCGTAGCGGACCGACGCGTCGCCGAAAGTGAAGGGGTGCTCCTGATGCGTCTTGCTCAGGCTGCGCATGCCGTAGGGCGAGAGAAACTCGTCCGGATCGACGACGCGCGCGAGCAGGGCCTTCAACTGATCCTGATCGACCACTGCCAGCACGTGAGTTGCGCCGCCCTCGGCATGCACGGTCGTGACGCAGCGGTCCACGATCTCGCGGCGATGCTTGAGGAACCATTGCAGGTTCTCGCGGAAGATGTCGAACGGCTCGATCCACTTCTCTTCCAGCCGCTCGGTGGCGTACAGCGGGATCAGTCCCACCAGGGACCGCACTCTGAACGGAACCACCGACTCGTCGGGGAATCGCAGCAGGTCGTAGAAGAAGCCGTCCTCTTCGTCCCACAGCGTCCGGCCGCCGCGCATCATCTTCATCGCGGCGCCGATGTAGACGTAGTGCTCGAAGAATTTCGTCGCCAGCCCTTCGTAGACGTCGTTCTCCTTCGCCAGTTCCAGCGAGATGCGCATCATCACCAGACAGAACATTCCCATCCAGCCGGTGGCATCGCTCTGCTCGAGCGTGGCGCCCCCGGGGAGCGTCTCGCTGCGATCGAAAACCGCGATGTTGTCCAGTCCGAGGAAGCCGCCTTCGAAGACGTTGTTCCCTTCCTTGTCGACCTTGTTCACCCACCAGGTGAAATTCAGCATCAGCTTGTGAAAGCATTTCTCCAGGAAGTCGCGATCAGGTTTTCCGCCGCGGATGCGATCCATGTTGTACACGCGCCACACGGCCCACGCGTGCACCGGCGGATTGAGATCGGAGAACTCCCACTCGTACGCCGGGATCTGTCCGTTCGGATGCTGGAACTGCTCGAAGAGCATCAGCCACAACTGCTCTTTCGCGAAGTCCGGGTCGATGAGCGTGAGCACCACCGCGTGGAACGCGAGGTCCCACGCCGCAAACCACGGGTACTCCCACTTGTCCGGCATCGACAGGATGCGCATCGAGTTGAGATGACGCCAGCGGCGGTTCCGGCCTAACTGCCGCTCGGGCGGGGGAGGCCAGGCCGGGTTGTCGCCGTCGAGCCACATGTCGACGTCGTACAGATAGCTCTGCTTGCTCCACAGCAGACCGGCGAACGCCTGGCGCTGCACGCGGCGCTCGTCCGCTGTCGACTTCCGCGGATGGATCGCGTTGTAGAAGTCGTCGGCTTCCTTGCGGCGGGTGAGGAAGATGTGATCGATCGCCGGTTGCAGATCGCCGGCCGTCGCGGATAACCGCATCTGCATGACATGGCAGCCGCCCGCCTCGATTTCCACGCGCTGCCACAGACATGCTTTGGTGCCGGTGCGGTCGGGATTCACGGCGGACTGGTCGCCCTCGACGATGTAGCGATGGAACGCGTCTTTCGTGAACCGGCTGCGCGACTGGGCGCCCGGACCGAACACACGCGGCGCGTTCGTCTCATTGTCCGTAAACAGCATCTCGCCCGGCCCTTCGAACCGGTACTCTCCCATCCGCGTGTCGTGCAGCAGTCCCGCGAGAGGCGCTCCGGCGGTGTCATCAGCGGTCATGCCGCGGTCGGTCGCGCGGATCACCGGCTGCGCCGTGCCATCACCGCTCCACGACCACGTGTTGCGGAACCATAGCTGCGGGATGAGATGCAGCGTGGCGCTCTCCGGTCCGCGATTGTGTGCGCTGACGCGAAACAGGAGCGAGTCCTCATCTTCCTTCGCCATCTCGATGACGATGTCGAAGTAGCGGCCGTCGTCGAAGATGCCGGTGTCGATCAACTCGAATTCAGGATCGTGCGGACCGCGCCGCTGATTCTCCGCCACGAGCGGCGCGTACGGAAACTCCCGCTGCGGATACTTGTAGAGCATGCGCTGATACGCATGGCTGGGAAGAGCGTCGAGGTAGAAGTAGCACTCCTTCACATCCTCGCCGTGATTCCCCTCGGTTGGGATCACCCCGAAGAACCGCTCTTTCAGGAACGGGTCGCGCGCGTTCCAGAAGGCCATCGACCAGCAGAGGATCTGATAGCGGTCGCAGAACCCGGCGATCCCGTCCTCGCCCCATCGGTACGCTTTCGAACGCGAGAGCTCATGCGGCAGGAACGACCAGGGGTCGCCCTTGGCGCCGTAGTCCTCGCGGACGGTGCCCCAGGAGCGGTCGGCAAGGTACGGTCCCCACCTCCGCCAGCGCGCAGCCGCGTGCGGGTCGCCCGCGAGGCGTTGCTTTTCCGTATCGCTCATTTTTCGGGAGAGGACCGGGGAATGTTAAATGTTTAATGTTGAATGTTGAATGTCCGAACTCATTCAACATTCAACATTAAACATTCAACATTCCCCCGTCGTCCCCTTGCGTCAAGTCAACTCTTAGAGGTAAAACCTACTTATGCGCCTGATCACTCGCGCCGACCTCGATGGTCTCACCAGCGCCGTGATCATCACGTTGAAGGAACCGATCGACGAGATCGTGCTCGTTCACCCGCAGGACATCACCGACCGGCGGATCGAAATCCGGCGCGACGACATCCTGGCGAACGTCCCGTACCACGAGAATGCCGGCAAGTGGTTCGACCATCACCTGCTCACCGCGAGCAACGCCACGCCTCCGGAGAAGTTCGACGGAAAGTATCGGGTGGCCCCTTCCGCCGCGCGACTCGTGTACGAGTACTACCTCGAGAAACAGCCGAACGATCCCGATCTGCTGAAGCTCGCGAAGCTCGTCGATGAGACGGACCGCCTCGACGCGGCGCAGCTCACCCCCGACGACGTTGAAAACCCCCGCGACTACATCCTCCTCGGCTACACCATCGACAGCCGCACCGGGTTAGGCGCGTTCAAGGACTACTTCACGCGCCTTGTCGAGTCGCTGAAGACGACGCCGATCGAAGACATCCTCGAGCAGTCCGAGGTGAAGGCGAGGGTGGAGAGGATCCGGCACGATCAGGAGGAGTTCCGCCGGCTGCTGAAACGCAACAGCTTCCAGATGAACAACGTGGTGGTCACCGATCTGCGGGAAGTGGAGCAGTTGCCGGCCGGCAACCGATTCCTCGTTTACACGCTCTTTCCGGAGAGCAACGTCTCGCTGCGCGTGCACTGGGGCCCGGCACACAAGAGCGTGATCGCCGCCGTCGGCCACAGCATCTTCAATCGCACCTGCAAGACTTCGGTTGGTGATCTGATGTCGCGCTACGGCGGCGGCGGTCATCGGGGCGCCGGAACGTGCGCGTTGCCGCTGGAGACTGCAGCCGAAGCGATCGACGAGATCCTGTACGAGCTGCAGGCGAACGGATAAGAATCCTGAGCGGAGCGCAGGATCCCCTGCTTTTTTGCGTAGGGGATCCTTCGCTTCGCTCAGGATTTTGTGCGTCACCAGCGGTGATACGCCGGATGCCCTTCTTTCACCGCCACGAACGTTCCTCTGCACGACGCTGTGACCTTGCCGTTCGCTTCCAGCGTTGACTCGACGATCGCGCGATCATCCGAAGACTCGACGACGCGTGCGTGCAGGTGCAGCGGGACGTCCATCGGCGTCGGGCGTTTCAGCGTTACGTGAAAGTCGGCTGTCACGGTGCACGGGGGTGTATCGCTGTTCGCCTTCTTCATCAGATGCAGCGTCGCGGCCCAGTTGCTGTGGCAATCGAGCAGCGCGCCGCAGATGCCGCCGTTGAGGATGCCGTCGAAGGCCTGATGGTGCGGCTCGGGACGCCACTGGCACACGAGCTCTTCTCCCTGCTCGAAACTCTGGATGCGGAGGCCCTTCTCGTTTGCCGGTCCGCATCCGAAGCAGTGGTTGTTCGGCGCGTAGGTCTGTTGAACGCTTTTCATTTCGACGAAAACGCTACCACGTCGGGGAAGAAGTCGTGGAAGCGTCGCTCGAGCTCGACGCGCGAATCCATCAGATGATGCGTGGCCGCCTCCAGATGCGGCCGCCGCGAGAGGCGCTTGGAGAGATTGGTCAGCGCGATGTGGATGCTGACGACGTCGCCATACGACAGCATCCACCGCTTCATGGAGGGATAAACGTCCGCCATGCGGCCCGGCATCGCATGGCCGTCCATCATCGAGAAGGCGCGCTCGACGAATTCGTCGAGCGATTCATCGCTGTAGATCGAGAAGTCGTTCGCCAGGAAGTGGTCGAAGAAGACATCGCTGATGATCCGCGCATAGTGGCCGTGCTCGGGAATGAGCACGCGCCGGAACGCGGCGACACTCGGATGCGTGTCGGTGAACGCATCGATGCGACGATGCTGCCGGATGCCTTCCGAGATGGCATCCGCACCGAGCACCGGCCCCTTGACGAAGTCGCCGGCGAGATTGCCGATCATGGACTCCGCCGAATTACCGGCAAGCAAGAGGTGGGCGAGGTAGTTCATCTTCGTCAACCGTCAACGCAGCGCGGAGCGCTGCAAAGTCGGCGCATATTGATCGATCAGCTCGCGTTTCCACCAATTCCCCGTTGTGCGTCGCTCCTCGCGATTCGTGAACCAGTACTGCCATCGCATCGCGCGCACGGCGATCGGCGGCTTGCCTGCGAATGGATTCGAGGCGAACAGTCGTAGCACTGCCGGGGAGTTCTCCAACAATCGCCACTCGGTGTTCATCACCCACTGATTGTCCTGCCAGACGTCGAGCGATGCGAACCACAGGTTCCACTCGAACCGCGGCTGGTAGGGCGCGTAGATGCCCGGCGCCTTCTTCGGATCTTGTGGCTTATAACGGAAGGGGTACGCGATCCAGTGCTCGCCGTCCGCGGTGCCTTGAAACTCGATCTCGTATCGCTGGCGCGTCATCACCGCGAAGAGTCCGTAGCTGTTCGCCACACGGAACGGGGCGAGCAACTGCACAGTCGGAAACGCGGGAACCATGAAGCTCGCGACGGTGGTGATGAAGAGAACCGGAAGGATGATGGCTTGCGCAAACGACGGGCGGGTCGAAGGTCGCGGGTCGGAGGTCGGCGATCGAAATAAACCATCATCGAGCAGGAGAATCCCGCCGAACAACACGAGGTAGTTGAGGAAGGCGTAGTTCGCGGTGAGGATGATCCCGACCTGCAGCGGCGTCACGATGAGGAAGCAGATCCGCTTGGCCGGCTGCGGAAAGAACACCAGCCACGCGACGAGCAGCTCGATCACGAGCGTCGCCGCCGAGCTGAGCGCGTGAAACGAGTGCGGCCACTGCTGTACGTGCCATCCCAGCCACGTCGGCAGCGGACCGTTCTCGTAATACTTGTCCATCGCGGTGAGGTTGCGCCACTGCTCCTCACCGCTCAGGATCTTCACGACGCCCGACTCGAAGTAGATGCGGAACCACTCCCATCGCAGCATGAAGAGGCTCGCACGCGAAGCGGGTTGATCGGCGCCCAGGCCCGGCCTAACGCCACGCGGTGCAAAGAAAATCGACAGCAGCGCAGCCTCGAGGAGCATGCCGTCCGACTGATACGACGCGAAATCCTGCGCCGCACCGATGAACGACAGAAAACAAATCAGAGCGACGGCGATCGAGACACGTGGCCAGAGGTTCAACACGATCGCGATCGACGCCAGGAGGCCGATCCACACCAGCGCGTCGAGTGCGCGATTTTCCGCGCTGATCCAGAGCAGCGTCGGCGCGAACCAGAACCGTCTGACGCCGAACACACGCCGCACCGTCGCGAAGTACTCCGTCGCCGGAAGGATCCCGTCCGGCCCGATCAGGCCGTGAATCTGGAAAACCAGCGAGTAGAACGCGGAGAAGAAGATCCCGCCTAACGCGCGGAGCCAGATCCACCGCGCGCGCAGATACGACGGCTGGCCGAGGTCCGGCGCGAACCAGCGCTCAAGCATGCCCGGCGTACTCCCAGATCACGATTGCCGCCCTCATGAAGCCGGGATCGCTGCGATAGATGAGCCGGAATCGCGGCGTCGACACGTTGCCGTGATACGCGCGCCAGTACCAGGTCGACTGCATGTTGAGATCGGGGAGCGCCAGAATTTTCTGCGCGTGCTCCAGCCCGAACTCCGGATCGGAGAACGCGACATAGCGGACATGAAGCTCGTCGCAGAAGTGCGCCATCGTCCTTTCGTTGCCCGCCACCAGCGCGGCCGTGGCGCGTTCGAAGACGACGGGGTCGGGCATGGAGCCGAATCCGTCGACGATCACCGCGTGCTTTCCCGTTACGTCGAATGTGTGCCCCATCGCCCACTGCGTGAGCACACGTCCGGGAGGCAGCGGACGAAGGAATTCAGCGGCTTCGATCCACGCGACCTGATCGCGCTTGATCGGATGGTTCGGATAGCGCATCCACATGCCGAGTTGAATCGCGGGAATCAGGGCGACGGCGGCGGCCGCCATGACGCGCACGCGGCGGTTCGCGAACCATGCCGCCGCAATCGCCCCCGCAATCGCGAGCAGCGGAATGCTGATGCTCCAGAAGCGCCGCGACGTGATCGTCAGAATCAGAAAGACGATGGCGAACAGGAAAATGGATTGGCGGGCTTCTGTGTGAGGGCCGACTTCAGTCGGCCTCCTGACCGGCTGAAGCCGGTCCACACACAGAAGCCCGCCAACCCACGCCAGAATCGCGCCCGCGGAGAGCCCGACCACCTGCGAGATCAAATCATCCGGAGTCGAGCGCCACATCGGCTGGAACTCGTCGACCGTCGACAGCCATCGATCGCCGCCGAAGAAGCTCAATCCCTGTGCGAGGGGCGCCGCGAGCGCGATCAGCCCGCCGCAGGCGAGGCCGAGAAACCGCGGACGGATCAATAGCGCCACTCCGGCCGCCACCAGCAGCGCCACGTGCGGCCATCCGAGGAACCATGCGGTGTTCGGGTAGTCGGGAGCGCGCGTCAGTCGATAGAGGGCCACGACTGCCGCCGATGCGAAGAACGCCGCGGACGCCTTGCGCTCGCCGTTCAGCCAGAACAGGAGAAGCGAAAGCCCGCACGCGATGATGAGCGCACTCTGAACGAAGATCGCCGCCACCATCGCCAGCGCCGCGCGCCGCCACTGGCGCGCGATCATGATGCCGAAGACGAGCGGCCACTCCAGGTAATGGTGATCGATCTCGCCGACCCACGATTGCGTCACGATGAATGGCGACGCCGCGAGCGCGACCGCGGCCGCGCTTCCCGACAGCAGTCCGAAGTTCGCCGTCACCCACATCGCCGCCAGTCCCACCGCGATCGCGCCGAACACCGGCGGAATGAACATTACGCTCTTCATTCCGAAGAGGCGCGCGATGCCTCCCGCCGTCAGATCGTAGAGCGGCGGCCACGGACAGAACGCCCCGCTCACGCCGCGATCGGGATCGCGCTCCAGCACCTGCGGAAAGTGGCGAGCGGAAAACTCCATCCGCTTCCAGTGATACAGCTCATCCTCGGGTGCGATCGCCGCAAACCGAACATTCAGAAGGCGTAGCGCGAGTGCCAGAAGAAACGCAACACTTCCGACACGCCTCGACCCTCTTGCCATTTGGTTCAGTTTGCCTCACTCTTCTTCCAGTCGTCCAAGACTGATATCAAAAACAGGTCTCCCTTGCGAACGCTCCTCGCTGGCGCTGTTTTGCTGCTCGCGGCTCATTCAATTGCCGCGGCTGAGTCCGAGACTGTTTCCACGTATTGCCGCGAGATTGAAGTTCCCCTCGACGACTCCCATACCGCCTCGCGCCTCGGTCCCTGCGGCGACGGCGACGTCGATCTGCTCTGGCATCTCGACCGGATCGATCAGCTCGAAGCGAATCTCGACGGGCAGTATCACCGGCGTCATTCCGGCAGCGGAAGCGTTGTCTACGTGATGGATACCGGCGTGCTCGCCGCGCACGCGGAGTTTGCGTTGCAGGGCGGTACGCGGGTGATCGCGGGCTTCGACGTCGCCGAGAGCGTCACCGTCGGCAAGTCTCCCTGCGAGAGCCCGAACAAGGCAATCGAGCCGTGCTTCTGGCAATTCGGCGAGCTGCCGGGCGCGTCGCACGGAACGAGCGTCGCGTCGCTCGTGGCCGGACGCAACGTCGGCGTCGCGCCCGACGCGATGATCGTCAGCGTCCGCGTGATGAACGAGGCCGCGCTGGCGACGACGAAGACGTACCTCGATGGTCTCAACGCGATCGTGCGCCACGCGTGGAATCCAAATTCACCTCCGTTTCGCACCGCGGTCGTGAACATCAGCGGCTGGGTTCTGGAGCGACTGGCGAACATGCCCGATCCGTCGCCCGTGTCTTTTGCCGCGGTCGAGCGAAAGATTCGCGACATGGTGAACGGTGTCGACGCGCATGGCCGGCCCGACTCGAACGGCAAGAAGTTTCTCTTCGTCGTTGCAGGCAATAACGTCGACAACGGTTGCGGACGCGCCGGGCTCGTCGATCGGTTCCCGGCCACGCTTGGCAAGGACATCGAGGGCTTGATCACCGTCGGCGGGATGACCGCGGACAATTCCTGGTGGCCCGGCGCGTGCCGCGGTGGCGTCGAGATTCTGGCACCGTCGGAAGGGATCTTCAGCGCGTCGATCACGGCGGTGGATCACTATCGCGGCGCGAAGCCGAACTTGCGATCGGGAACGTCGTTCGCCGCGCCGGTGATCGCCGGAATCGCGGCGCGCATGCTGAGCGAGAATCCATTCCTCACGCCGCCGGAGCTCGAAGCGGTGATCACCAGCACGCCGTCGCGCGTGTTCAACGCCGATCCCAGTCATGCCGATGGCAAAGTCGCGTTCGTGCAGGATGCTCAGCCGGTGCAGACCGCGCGCCGCGGCACGGTCTCGGCTTTCGGCGGTGCGTTCTTCGCCCCGTAGGAGTGTGCCCCTCACCCGGCCTTCGGCCACCCTCTCCCCGCCTTGCGGGGCGAGGGGAGACACAACGCCGAGTTCTTGTGTTTAGTTGCCTTCTCCCCGCGCGCGGGGAGAAGGTGCCCGAAGGGCGGATGAGGGGC
>JBBRMQ010000119.1:0-12764 GCA_038230775.1 Thermoanaerobaculia bacterium | reverse complement strand
GCTCGGAAAGCGGCTGAGAAACGGAGCGGCACTCCCACAAAGAACGAAGGTCCGGAATACGAAGTCGACTTCGCCGTGAAGTCCACCGGCAATAAGGAAACGATCAACGGGTTCAACACGCACGAGGAAGTAGTCACCGTCACGGTGCACGAGAAGGGGAAGAAGATCGATCAGTCGGGCGGGTGGATCCTCACCTCCGACATGTGGATGGGCCCGAAGATCTCCGGCATGCGGGAGATCTACGACTTCGATCGCCGCTTCGCCGCAAAAATCTACGGAACGAACTTTGGCGAGGCGACCCAGCAACTGGCAATGGCGATGGCAACGACGCCCGCTTTTGCGAAGGCGATCAAGGTGTTCAGCGACAAGAAGAGCAGCTTCGACGGCACCGCGATCCGCACCGCGATGAGCTTCGAGGCGGTCGCCGGCACCGATCCCTCCACGCACCCGCAGCAGGAGACCGCGTCGAGCACGCCGACCTCGGTTTCCGGCGCGATCACCGGCGGGCTGTTTCGCAAGATGAAAGAGCGGCGGGAACAGAAAAAGGCCGAAGAGGGACAAGCTCCCAATCACGACAGCCTGTTCGACTCGACGACGGAAATCCTCCGCGCGTCTTCGAGCGCAACATCGGATGAGGTGGCGATTCCGGCAGGGTTCAAGCAGCGATAGCTCTGGCCTGCAGGCTTTGATGATTCTGTGTGAGGACCGGCTTCAGCCGGTCACGAAGGCCGGCTGAAGCCGGCCCACACACAGAGGCACAGTTTCCGTGCCCGTCCGCTACCCGCGACCCGCGATTTCATCCAACAGCGCGTCCTTTTCTCGCCAGATGTCCTCCAGCCATGACTTCAGGCGCTCGCGCACCGGGCCCGGCTCGGTGACCTCGCCGGCGAAGAATTCTGCAGGCACTTCGAGCTTCCGGGCGCGAACGCGAATCACAGGCATGGCCCCCGAAATGAAGCGCCAAATCGATGGATCTCCCGGGTAGTCGAGCGTCACATCGATCACCGCATCGAGCTGGTCGCCGAGGGATGCGAGAACGTAGCTGATGCCGCCGGCGCGCGGTCGGAGCAGATGGCGGTAAGGCGAGCCCTCTTCCGCCTGTTTGCGTTTGGTGAAACGCGTGCCCTCGACGAAGTTGGCGATCGTCACCGGCATGTGCCGGTAGCGCTGACAAGCCTTGCGCGTCGTGGCGAGGTCTTCGCCGCGCTTCTCGGGATGCTCCTTCAGAAACTCCGGCGAATAGCGCTTCATGAACGGGAACTCGAGCGCCCAGCAACCCTGGCCCACGATCGGGAACCAGATCAGCTCCTGCTTGAGAAAAAAGCGGATGAACGCAATGCGACGAAGAAAAACGCGGAACAGAACGAGAATGTCGACCCACGACCGGTGATTGCTGATGATGAGGTAATGTCCATCCGCGCGAAGATCGTCAGGAAGGCCGGCAACGTCCCATCGCGTGGGAAGCATCGAGTCGAACACGCCATCGTTGCCCGCGACCCAGCGCTCTGCTTGCGATGCGAGCATCAGAATCACGCGGGTCCGCGCCCGGCTGCGCGGCGCGACGATCTGCACCACGAACTTCACGATGCCGAGGAGGGCAACAGGAGCGCCATTGAGGATGAGGTTCGCGATGAGCATCGCGATCGTGATGAGCCCGCGGATCATGGACGGAAAGCTCGAACAACACCCGCGATCGCAAGACTACCGGCAAGACAGAACGTTCCGGCGCGCCAATCGGGTTCAGGCCAGCCGCCGAAGTCGAGCGCGGTGGCAAGAGCTCCGAGGGCCAGGGCAGAGGCCAGCGCAACCAGCAACTCCGGCCACCATCGTCCCTTCCGGACCGGAATCGCCCTCGTCGCGAGGAACGCGACGGCGCCGGCGGCGATCCAGAGCGCCGCTCCCATTGCCGGCGAGGTTAGCATGGAAATCGCAAGAGTCCGGTTAAGGAGGCCGCCGTGCTGGAGACTACGAAACGGTCGAAGGATCAGAACAAGATCCTGGCGATCGAAGACGACCCCGAAGTACTTTCGCTGTACAAAGCGTTTCTGCAGAAGCGTGGCTACGAAGTTCTCTCCGCCGCGGGTGCGGTGGAAGGAATGAGCCTGTTGCAGAAGAACCCCGACACGAGGTTGATCCTCCTCGACCTGAATCTCCCGGGGATGAGCGGCGAAGAGTGGATTGCCTGGTATCTCCAGCAAGGCAAGCAGACTCCCGTCGTCGTTGCGTCGGGCAAGGGAGACATCCTCACCATCACCAAGGGCAACAACATGACCGCGGCGCTCACGAAGCCATTCCACATGGAAGAGCTCCAGGAACTGATCGAAGTTCTACTGGCGGACGACTGGCACGATCAGGTGAGCGAGGACAAGAAGACGCACTGAATCGCAGGTCGCAAGTCGCGGGTCGCTGGTAGAAAAACCCGACCAGCGACCAGCGACTCGCGACCTGCGGCTACCCGTCATTCCCGATCGCTTCCACCGGGCAGTTGTCGAGCGCGTCCTTGCACAATGTTTCTTCCTCAGGGGACTCCGGCTGCTTGTAGACGAAGGAGAATCCGTCGTTGTCGTTCCGGACGAAGTTCGCAGGCGCGGTCTCGCGACACAGGTCGCAATCGATGCACTGCGTGTCCACATAGTAGCGGCCGAGTACCTGTCCGGGCACTCTGTCGTTTGGGTCTGCCATGGAAAAGCGCGGCATTCTACCGCGCGCTATGATCTCGATGAACCAGGAGGTTGCATGAAAAGATTTCTCATCGTCGCGATTGGACTCCTCGCCGCGAACCTTTCCGCACAACCGGCGACGCATCCACCGCGCGAAAGCGGCTTCGAAGAGACGATCAGCGTGACGGGAACCGGCCACGCCACGCTTACGCCCGATCGCTTCAGCTTCACAACGGGAGTGCGTACCACCGCTCCGACCGTGGAGGACGCGGTCAATCAGAACAACAGCCGCACGGCGAGCGTGATCGTCGCGCTCAAGAAGGCCGGCGCCACCAGCGAAGAGATCCGCACCTCGAACTTCTCGATCTTTCCCCAGCAGGTCTACGAACAAGGGCAGCCGCCACGCGTGACCGGATATCAGGTCGGGAACTCGATCACCGTGACGAAGAAAGACGTCGCCGCCGCGGGACGTCTGCTGCAGGTCGCGATCAGCGCGGGAGTGAATGAGAGCTCGTCGCTGAGCTTCGAGGTCTCGGACGTGGCGCGCGGTCGCGACCAGGGGTTGCGATCCGCATTCGACGATGCGCACGCGAAAGCGGCGCTGCTCGCGCAGGCGGCCGGACGGTCGCTCGGCCGCGCGCTGATCATTACCGAGGGTGGGCAGGTCCCGGCACCGCGTCCGATGCAGGCGATGCGCGCCACAATGATGGCCAAAGCTGAGGTTGCCGACGTCCCTGTCGAGAGCGGCACGAACGACCTAACCTACACAGTTTCAGTTATTTTCGCGCTGCAATAAGGCACCGCCATTGCACTACTAATAATTCTGACGTCAACTTCGGACAGAAGACAACTCCGAGAGTTATGGCAGCGAGCCCAACCGTCGCTCAGGAAGCAACGAAGACACCCCGACATCGAGACCAACCGGAGCAGCAGCCGTCGTAGTTTGAGCGCTAACGAACACTGATTTCTGCGATTTCCGCAAGACAAGCCATCTCGAAAGGCCGCGCGACGAGCGCGGCCTTTTTGTTATTCTCGCAGGACGTGGACATCGGCGTTTCTCCGGCCACCGCGCAGGACGTGGACGCGATCAGGACTCTTCTGATCGAGAGCGAACTCCCGACCGCGGGCGTCGATGATCACTGGAAAACGTTCCTGGTCGGGCGCGATGAAGAGAAGATGGTGGCCTGCGGCGGCGCCGAGATTTATCCGGCAGCCGCGCTCATCCGCTCCATCGCCGTTCGCAGCGACTATCGCAACTCCGGGGTCGGCCGAAGGCTCGTGAGGCATCTGCTCGATCACCTCAGCGCAATCGGGATCCGCGAGTTCTATCTCTTGACGACAACCGCCGAGGAGTACTTCGCGAAGCGCGGCTTCAAGACGATCGGCCGCACTGAAGTTCACCCGCAACTGCTCGCCTCACGCGAGTTCCAGGACGCATGCCCGCAGATGGCCATCTGCATGCGGCTGGTGATGCTCGGGTGAGCGGTGTTTTCGACGTCCATCTCCACATTCAGCCGTGGACGATGGTCAATGCCGATGCGCTGGCCATGATCGACGATCCCTCCCACGCGGGCGCGAAAGAGATCATGTCCTCGGCGGAAAACGTGCTGCGATTCCTCGACGACAACGAAGTGGAGCGCGCGTGCTGCATCAACTACGTGTCGCCCGACGTGATGGGATTCACGCGCGAGGTAAACGACTGGATCGCGGCGTTCACCAGAGAGCATCGCGATCGGCTTCTTCCGGTCGGCTCGGTTCATCCGATGCACGAGCGCGACGTCCGCTCCGAAATCGCCCGCGTCCTTGACCTCGGCATCCGCATGATCAAGATCCATCCGCCGCACCAGCTCATCGCACCGAACGCGTATCGCGATCGCGTTCCGCAGCAGGCGGAGATCTATCGGGCCTGTGAGGAGAGGGGAGTGCCTGTCATGTTCCACACCGGCACGTCCGTGTTTCCGCGCGCGCGAAACGTGTTCGCCGATCCGATGCCGATCGACGACGTCGCCCTCGACTTCCCCCGTCTGAAGATCGTTCTGGCGCACGCGGGCCGGCCGTTGTACGGCGAGACCGCGTTTTTCCTCGCGCGCCGCCACGCCAACGTCCATCTCGAGATCTCCGGCATTCCTCCGAAGGCGTTGCCCCGCTACGTGCCGCGGCTCGACACCATCGCCGGCAAGGTGCTCTGGGGAACCGATTGGCCGTCCATGGGAGTGACCTCGCTGCGAAAGAACGTGGAGGAGTTCCGCACGCTCGGTTACGACGAAGATGTGCAGCGGAAGGTGTTGTGGGAGAACGCCGAGCGTTTGTTCGCGTGACGCTGCCAGCGAGCCGCCGGCGCTACCCGGCATTCCTCGCTGCGAAAGAATATGCGGGAGTTTCACGCGCTCGGTTACGACGAAGACGTGCAGCGAAATGCGTTGCGGGAGAACGCCGAGCGTCCGTTCGCGGAGCCCATGTCATCCCGAGCGTAGCGAGGGACCGGTGTGGGTGGGTGGTTCGTGGCGGGTGTTTCGTGCCGCCTCCCACCCCGGTTCCTCGCTACGCTCGGAATGACACGAGGGGTTGCGCGACCGGTGCTACTCTTTCAGCAGTGCATCGACGTCGACGCCGACCGCACGCAACGCGTCGAACGATCCGACATCCGACCAGCCGAAGTCGCCTCGAATCGCCGCCACGCGGGGAGCCTTCTCCATCAACGCGTAATCAATGGAGATCGCCGGCATCGACGTGTAGTTCTGTAGCGTGACTCCGGCCAGCTCGGGCGCCGCGGCCTCGAGCGCGCGACGGAACACGCTCGCACGCCAGATGAAGATGCCGGCATTCCACGCATAGTTCCCCTCGCGCATAAACTCTTGGGCTTGCTCGAGCGACGGCTTCTCGGCGAAGCGTGAGACACGGAAGACGCCCGGCGCGATCTCGCCGTCGAGCTGGAGATAGCCGTATCCCGTCTCCGCATGCGTCGGCGTGATTGCGATTGTCACCAGATCGTCGTGCGACGCGGCAAACGAGTACGCGCGATCCAGCACGCGACCGAATTCCTTCTCGTCGGCAATGAAGTGATCCGAGGGAAGGGCAGCGATCAGGCAGTCGCCTTCGCGCGATTCGATCTCGAAGCAGCTCATCGCAATCGCCGCCGCATTGTTGCGGCGTTCGGGCTCGGTGATGACGATCGCGTCGGCGACGTGCTCGACACACTTCGCGGCGTAGGCTTCGTTGGTGGAGATGTACACCGGCCGCGCAACGCGCGCCGCGGTCTTCTGGAGCAGGGAACGGCCGTCGAAGATGCGAAGGAACTGCTTCGGGTTCTCGTCGGAGCTGAGCGGGCGCAATCGCGTGCCGGCGCCGCCGGCGAGGATGAGCGCGACCCGTTTCAAGGCGCCGCGCCCGCCGTGGCCAGAGCGCTCTCTCGCTCCGGCAACTGCGCATTTGCGGCCTTGCGTCCGATCGCGACGAGACTGAGCCCGGAGGATGGATCGTTCCCCTCGACGCGCTTGAACAGCGGGACGAAGCGATCGAACAACCGCGACTGCGCTGCCGGAAGCGATTGGCGCTTCAGAAGCCGGGAGTTGATCCACCAGGCGAGGCGGCCGGCCTGATTCTGAAACGACATCTGCTCGACGTCGAAGCCCGCATCGCGCAGCTTCGCCGCCAGCTCCTCTTTCTCGTACCGTCGCTCGTGGCCGACGCCGCGATCGAGCGATCCAAACAGGTCGTGCCCCGCCGGGCTGAATACGATGACCCTGCCGCCTGGTATCAGCAGTTGATGAACGCGCCGGAGCGCGGCTGCATCGTCGACCGTGTGCTCGAGAACGTTGATGCAGAGGACGGTGTCGAACGAATAGCGCGACAGTTCGAGGGCCGCGTCGTTGTCGAGATCAAGCCTCTCGACCATGATGCCCGGCCGCCGCCGGAATGCGTTACGCAAGCGATCGACGTAGGGCGTCTCCTTGTCGGTGGCGACGATCAATTCGCGGCCGTAGAGAAACCGGGTCATCGTTCCCGAGCCTGCACCCACCTCGAGCACGCGTTGCCCGACATACGGCTGCAGGCGTTCCCAGATCCATTGGTTGTATCGTTGCAGCGAGTCGAGACGGCGAAGCGTCTTGTACGTCGAAGGCTCGCTGGCGGGATCGTGAGTGAGCCCGTATTTCAAGATCGTCCAGATTGCGCTGAACCCGTCCTTCCAGCTGATCTTCTTGCCTTCCCAGTAGTCGCGTCCGTAGTACGAGATCGGGACCTCGAAGATCCGGTAGCCGCGCCGGGCGAGCTTCGCCGTGATCTCCGGCTCGATGCCGAACCGGTTCGACTGCAGGTTGATCGACTGGATGACCTCGCGACGGAAGACCTTGTAGCAGGTCTCCATGTCGGTGAGATCGAGGTTCGTCATCATGTTCGACAGGTGAGTGAGGAGCATGTTTCCGAGGCGGTGCCAGTAGAGCATCACGCGGCGGGGGTAGCCTTCGAAGCGCGATCCGAAGACGACGTCCGCATGTCCATCCAGAATCGGCTGAATCAGCTTCGGATACTCCTCGGGGTCGTACTCGAGGTCCGCGTCCTGGATCAGCACGATGTCGCCGCGCGCTTCCTGAATGCCTCGACGGATGGCCGCGCCTTTGCCCTGATTGAACGGCTGGAGAAGGTGGCGGATCTCCGGCCACTCGGCGGCGAGGGCCGCGACGACGTCTTTCGATCCGTCCGTCGACTTGTCGTCGATGACGACGATCTCTTTCTCGATGGGAACTGCCTTGACGCGGCGCAACAGTTCCGCCACCGTGGCCCGCTCGTTGTAGCAGGGCACGATCACGGAGAGGAGAGGTTTTGCCTCCGACATGATTGAATTGTAAAGGGATGAGCGAACCAGCGCAGCACGAAACCAGCGAAACACTCCGGAAAGCGATCCATATCGCCTTCGGCTTCGGCGCAATTGCACTCAAATGGATTCCCTGGCGGATCGCGGCCGCGATCTGTGTGCTCGCGGTGATCGGCAACTGGCTTCTGCTGCACCGCGTGTTCGGACGCCGCGTCGCACGGCACGAGCGGGGCTACGACCAGGGCATCATCGCGTACCCGCTCGCGGTCGGCCTGCTGATTCTCACATTCAACTGGCATATCGAGCTTGCAGCGGTGGCGTGGGCGATCCTCGCGTTCGGCGACGGTTTTGCCACGCTGATTGGTCGCGCCGCGCCGCTGGCACCGCTGCCGTGGAATCGCGCGAAAAGCTGGGGCGGCTTTCTCGCGTTTCTGATCGCCGGGGCTGCCGCTGCGATCGGGATCGCCATGCTGTTCGGCGGTCCGGCGATAACGATCGTCATCGCGGCGGTGGTCGTCAGCGCGTTGGTCGAGTCGATGCCCACCGGCGTCGATGACAACATCACCGTTCCATTCGCCGCCGCGGCGACGCTGGCGGTTCTTGCGATTCAGCCGCTGGTCGGTGCCGATGTCCATCCTCCGGTGCTCTGGTCGTGGATCATCGCTAACACGGTCTTCGCCATCCTCGGCTACGTGCTTCGAGCCGTCGACTTCCCGGGCGCAGTCTTCGGCTGGCTGATCGGCGACGTGGTGATCGCCGGCAGCCCGTCGATCTATGTCGCGCTCATCGCGTTCTTCATCATCGGGACGGCCTGCACGAAGCTCGGATATCGACGAAAGTCTGCGGCAGGGCTGGCCCAGGAGAACGATGGCCGCCGGAGCGTTGAGCACGCGTTCGCGAATGCGGGCGTTGCCGCGCTATGCGCCATCGCGTACTGGCGCGGGCTCGGGCTGGTGCCGCTGTTGATGGGGATCAGCGCTCTAGCCACCGCAGCCGCGGACACCGCCGGGTCTGAGATCGGCCAGTTGTTTGGGAAGCGAGCGTTTCTTCCGCTCACGTTTCGTCGCGTCGAGCGCGGCACCGAAGGTGCGATCTCAATCGCGGGAACGCTCGCGGGATTGATCGCCTCGCTCCTCGTCGCCATCGCGGGAGTGGCGATGATCATCCATCGCCTGCGGCCGGGCTTCGCGGGATCGGTGGAGATCGACAAGGCGAACACGATCATCGTGATCACGCTGTGCGGCTTCATTGGCTCGTACATCGAGAGCATCGCAGGGGCGTATGTTCGCAACGTTCCGAACACGACCATGAACTTCTTCAACACGGCCGTCGGCGCGTACCTCTTCTGGGTCGCGTCGCACTACGTGCCGATGTGGGGATTCTTGTTTTAGTGCTGGGTCTTCGAGGCGGCGCGGAAGGCGTGGCCGTTCTGCACTTCGCCCACGATCTTGTCCAGGCCCTTGTTGCTCTGGAGCGCGAGATGCTGCGTGTACTCATCGCAGACCGGGCAGAGGGAACGGTGCATTTCGTGGAGAGGAACGCGCGAACCGCAGAGACGACAATTCGATTCAACGCGCGCTGACATGGGACGGGCATTGTAGCATTGCCGCCCGATGTCGCAGCCATTGAAAAAGATCGTGATCGCCGGCCGGCCGAATGTGGGCAAGTCGACGCTCTTCAACCGTCTTGCGGGGAAGCGCCGGGCGCTGATCCACGATCTTCCGGGAATGACGCGCGACCGGCTGTCCGAAGTGATCGAGCTGGACAACGAACGTACGTACGAGCTCACCGATACGGGTGGTCTGGAGTACGGCGACTCGCCGATGTCGGCGTTCGCGGACGAGATCCGCGTGCAGGCCACGCGCGCGTTGAGCGGCGCGGACCTCATTCTCTTCGTCGTCGACGGATCCTCCGGCGTCATGGCGGAGGATCGGGACATTGCGCAGGAGTTGCGGCCGGTCGCGTCCCGAACCATTCTCATCGTCAACAAGATCGACCGGCGCGATGCGGAAGAGGCCGTGCCGGAGTTCTACGAGCTGGGGCTGGACCGGCTGATGCCGGTGTCCGCCGAGCATGGTGAAGGCCTCGACGACGTCATCGATGCGATCACCGAGGTGGTCAACACCGACCCGCGGCCCGCGACCAGCGACGAGCCGGTGGAGGCGCCGATCCGTGTGGCGATCATCGGCCGGCCGAACGTCGGTAAGTCCTCACTGCTCAACCGGCTGACGAACGAGGAACGCGCTGTCGTCTCGCCGATCTCCGGCACGACGCGCGACGCGATCGATTCAGAGATCGAGCGCAACGGCAAACGCTACGTGCTGATCGACACCGCGGGCATTCGCCGTAAAGGCAAGACGACCGACGAAGCGGAGAAGCTGGCGGTGATGTCCGCGCGGCGCGCAATCGAGCGCTGTGAGATCGCGCTCGTGATGATCGATGCGACCGAGGGCGCGACCGCGCAGGATGCGACGGTCGCCGGTTACGCGGAAGATGCCGGCAAGGCTGCACTCATCCTCGTCAATAAATGGGATGCGGGCGAACACTCGCAGGAAGACGCGAAACGGTTCGAGGATCACGTGCGCCAGGCGCTGAAGTTCCTGCCGTATGCGCCGCTGGAGTTCATCTCGGCGAAGAGCGGACGGCGCGTCGAGAAGATCTTTCCGCGCATCGACACGATCATCGCCGGCTATCGCAAGCGCTTCAAGACGTCGGAGCTCAACACGATTCTCGAGCGCGCGGTTGCGCAGCATCACGGTCCGACGGTTCGCGGCAAGCAACGGCGCTTCTACTACGCGACACAGTTGAAGACGCAACCGACGACGATCGCGCTCTTCTCGAACATGGAGGACTCGCTCCATTTCTCGTATCGGCGCTATCTCGAGAATCAGTTTCGGGACGCACTGCAACTGGTTGGATGTCCGATCCATTTAGTCATACGCGCGCGCCAGGGAATGAAGCGCAAATCCCGTTGACATCGCTCTCGGCAGAGCTTCGCCGTGGCCGATCAGGGCGTCTGCGCTTTCGCCGCGATGGAGAGAGCGACGGTGAGCAACACACTCAGTGGTCGATCCATTGGGCGCGATGTTACACTGCGGCTCTCAACAAAAAGGAGGCTCGCGTGCGCCACGTTGCAGTTGCGCTGGTTGTTTTCTCGCTCGCTATCTCCGCAATCGCGGCGGAGCTTGGCCGCGCGAATGGAAGCCTCACCATCGACAAGACCCGCACCGATCTCGGGTACGCCTACGCGATCGGTAAGCAGCACAACGACATCAGCAAGCGGAAGGACGAGACGCGCGTCATTCTCACCGATAAGGCCCTGGCCCCCGAGATCAACCTCAACGAGATCGAGGCGACCGTACCGGACGGCGTCAATGCGGTCATCTTCAACCTGGCCTCCAACGGCAAGGTCACGCACGTTTCCGTCATTCATCCGAAGGGCTCCTACGACGGGGGCTTTCTCGAGGAGGCGGTCGAGTTTCGATTCAAGAACGCCAACGCCGGCCGTGGAACGATCGCGGGCCGCATCTCGTCGTCGAGAGTGCAGACCAACACGATGACGTTTCAGGTCGATGCCGATTTCAACGCGCTGGTGAGGTGACAGGCGATACGGTCGGCCGTGACCGGCTGAAGCCGGTCCTCACACAGAGGCACCCGGGGCAAAGACGTCGCGAACGGCTTCTGTGTGTGGACCGGCTTCAGCCGGTCACGGCTCCACTAGTGTAGAAACATCGGCATGCCCATCACGTTCGCGACCTTCGGCCGGTACGCTTCCGGGTCGTAGAACCGTGCGATGTCCACGCGTTTCTTCGCCTCACCCGCGATTTCGATCGGCACTGCGGTGTACCGCCCGCCAACGACTGCGACCATCTTGCCGGTCTCGCCGCGGCGGAAGAGATCGGCGGCCAGAATGCCGAAGTTGTTCGCCACCAGCTGGTCGAGCGAGTCCGGCGTGCCCGATCGCATGAGATAGGCGAGGCGCTGATAGATGACCTTATCCCGCGAGCGGGTCTCGAGGACATCGCTCACCACCTCGCCGATCCCGCCGAGCTTTCGATTGCCGAAGGCGTCGGGATCGCCGGTCTCGATCGTGCTGCCTCCGACCATCTTTGCACCCTCGGAAATGGCCACAACGGCATAGTTGCTCGGGTTGTCCTTCTTGTCGCGCTCGAGCATCTGGTACAGCCGGTCGCAGTCAAAGGGCACCTCCGCGAGGATCGCGCGGTCCGCGCCGCTCAGGTACGCCGCGAGGAGACACGTCTCGCCGGAGTAGCGCCCGAACAGTTCCACGACCAGGAAGCGTTCATGCGATCCGGCTCCGGTGCGAAGATCGTTGATGAAGTGCACGGAGCGTGTGATCGCGGTGGAGAAGCCGAGACAGTAGTCGGTGCCGTAGACGTCGTTGTCCATGGTCTTGGGAATGGCGAGAATCGGGAAGCCTTCGGCGTGCAGACGCCGCGCGAAACTGAGCGTCCCGTCACCGCCTAACGCGACGATCACGTCGAGCTTCAGGTAATCGATGACCTTCAACGCCGCCGCGGTGAGATCGTGTCGGCCGCTCGAGTCCGGCGCTCCGCGCAGATGCGAGGGAACCTGTTCGGGCTTGACGATGGAAGGGTTCACGCGCGACGTGTGCAGGATGGTGCCGCCGAAGCGATCGATGGCGCGCGTGTTCTGTTTGTTGAGCGGCGTGATCCAGCCGCTGTTGTCGACCGCGTCGTCGGGCACGATGTGCAGCAGCGAGCCCCAGCCGCGGCGCAGCCCGACGATCTCGTGGTTCTCATCCTGAAGGCGCCAGACGAACGCCTTGATGGCGGCGTTGAGCCCGGGGACGTCGCCCCCGCCGGTGAGGATGCCGACTCGCTTCATCGCCCCAGACGAGCCTGCGCCTTTGCCTCGCCCTCGGGGAAGAACACGACTTTGAGCGCTTCATGGCGATCGAACTTCGCCATGCCGTCGTGAAAACCGTCCAGAGAGTCGTACGTGGCCTGGACCACCCACTCGACGTCGAGCCCGGACCGCAGAAGCGAAAGCATGCGCTGCCATGTCGAATACATCCGCCGTCCGATGATCCCCTGCAGCGTCACACCCTTGAAGATTACGTTGCGTGTGTAGTCGTCGATGGTCACCGCGTGTCCGGCGGGCAGGCCTAACAGCGACAGGAAACCTCCCATCCTCACGATGTCCAGCCCGAAGTTGATGGCGGCGGGGGAGCCGGACATCTCGAGGACGACGTCGACGCCGAGCCCTCCGGTAATCGCATCGATCGCCTTCTTGACGCTGCCGGGATC
>JBBRMQ010000118.1:0-12786 GCA_038230775.1 Thermoanaerobaculia bacterium | reverse complement strand
GCGCTCGAGTTGACGATCATCCGCTGGATGTCCCAACAGGTCACTCTCTTCGCGTATCTCGGCAACGTCCTTCTCATCGGTGCGTTCCTCGGCATGGGCCTCGGCGTGGCGCTCGGCAGGCGCCGGCCCTGGCTGTTTCACTGGACGCTCCCCGCTCTGGCAGCGCTCTCAGGCGTTCTGGCCTACTCCGAGAAGCTGCAAATTCTGCACACTCGGCTGCCGGGAAACGCCATCTCGATGTGGGGCATGGAGGGCGCGCGGAACTTCGCCGTCAGCATGACCATCATCGTGGCGCTGTTCGCCGCGGTCGTAGGAGTGTTTCTGCTGGCGGCAACGCGGGTGGGCGAGATTTTCGCGCAGTCCAATGCACTCGAGGCGTATGCCGTCGATCTCGCGGGCTCGTTCGGCGGAGTGGTGGCGATGGCCATCGTTTCCGCGACGCGCACGCCGCCGCCGGTCTGGCTGGCCCTGGCCGGCTTGCCGCTCGCATGGATGTCGCGCAAATGGTGGAGTTGGCTCTCGCTCGCCGCCGCCATCACGTTCGCTGCGATCTCGATTCGCGGCGCGCTCTTCTCGCCGTATTACCGGATCGATCTCGATCGCGCCGCCGAGATCACAGGGGCGCCGATCCGCCTCTCGGTCAACCGCGATTTTCATCAATACATGCATGACTTCTCCGCGCGGCATCTCTCGGATCCGACACTGCCTCCGGACGTAAGAGCGCGCCTTCTCATGGCGGAAACGGCTTATCGCCTTCCGTTCTATCTCGCACCGCATGGCGACCGCGCGCTGGTCGTCGGTGCCGGGACCGGGAATGACGTCGCCGCTGCTCTGCGGCAGGGGTTTCGTTCGGTGGTCTCCGTCGACATCGACCCTCGCATCATCGAGATCGGGCGCGACCTTCATCCGGAGCATCCGTACTCGACGCCGCGGACCGTGGCGGTGATCAATGACGCGCGCGCCTACTTCGAACGCCAACACGGCGACTTCGACGCGGTCGTCTTCGGTCTGCTCGACTCGCACGCCATCTTTTCCGCCATGTCCTCGCTCCGGCTCGACAACTACGTGTACACCGTCGAAGCGATTCGCTCGGCGTGGGCACACGTACGTACGCCTGGAATCATGAGTATCAGCTTCGCCATCGGCGATCGCATCTGGCTGTCTGACCGCCTGTACGCGATCGTCCGGGAAGCGACCGGGGTCGAGCCAGTGATCGTGCCGCACTCGATCCAGAACGGCCGCTTTTACATCGTGACGAAGGGCATTGCCGCGCCCGTGCTCGCGAAGCGGCTGGGGATGCGGACGATCCCGCCACCCGACCTCTCCTCCGTTCGGCCGGCGACCGATGACTGGCCGTTTCTGTACCTGAAGCCGCATGAGGTGCCGTTCGGCTACCTGGCCATGCTCGGAGCCATCCTGGTGATCGCTGCTGTCTCGACGCGGCTGGCCTTCGGGCGGGAGATGTTTCAACGCGCGACATTCGATCCGCTGCTGTTCGTGATGGGTATCGCGTTTCTTCTCATCGAGACCCGCAGCGTGACCGATCTCTCGCTTCTCTTCGGCTCGACATGGATCGTGAACGCGGCGGTGTTCGCGGGCATCCTCGCCGTGGTGTTCTTCGCCAATGCGTACGTTCGCCGGGGCCCCCGGCCGGACATGAACATCATCTTCGCGCTTCTCTTCGCGGCTCTGCTCATCAACTATGCCGTCCGGCCCGATCTCCTGCTTGCGCTTCCCTTCTGGGCGCGTTCAATTCTCGGACCGCTCCTCGCCGCTCTGCCCGTGGGGTTCGCCGGCGTGATCTTCTCGACAGTCTTCGCCCAGGCCGCGAAGCCGAATGCATCGCTCGGCTGCAATCTGCTGGGTGCGGTGGTAGGAGGATGCCTCGAGTTTCTGTCCACGGTCACCGGCTTGCGGGCCCTCACTCTTCTCGCTCTGGCCCTCTATCTCGGCGCGATGCTGCTCTTTCGGCGAGGGATGACCGACCGGTTGTCCGCGGTTATGGCGGGCGATACACTCGAGAGCCGGAGCCTTCCACGATGAGCGCCACCGCCCCACTTGACGAGCCAGCCCCGCAATCCGCGATTTTTGAATCGATCCTGGAGCTCATCCGCCGCACGTCGACGCAGCTTCCCGACGACGTCGTGCGCGCGGTCACCAACGCCCGGAAGAGCGAGGTGGAGGGATCGAACGCCGACGTCGCGCTCAACGTCATCGGCTGCAACATCGGCCTCGCACGCGAGAGCTCGCTGCCACTCTGTCAGGACACCGGTTCCATCCTCTTCTATGTGAACACGCCGGTTGGCTACGACCAGATCGAATTCGAAGAGACGACGACCGAGGCGGTGCGGGCGGCCACGAAGAAGGGGTACCTGCGACAGAACAGCGTCGACAGCGTGACCGGGAAGAACACCGGCGACAACACTGGTCCCGGCTCACCCGTTTTTCATTTTGATCAGTGGCGCGAGCCGCACGTCGAAGTGAAGCTGATGCTGAAGGGCGGCGGCTGCGAGAACATGAACGCCCAATACTCGCTGCCCCACCCCGACCACGGCGGACGCGATTTGAAGGGCGTTGAGAACGCCATCCTCGACTGCATCCTGCAGGCGCAGGGTCAGGGCTGCGGCCCCGGAATCCTCGGCGTCTGCATCGGCGGCGATCGCACCACCGGCTACCAGCACGCGAAGGAGCAACTGCTGCGGCTACTCGACGACACGAACTCCGATCCGTTGCTCGGCGATCTGGAGTTGCGCGTGGTCGACAAAGCGAATCAGTCGGGCATCGGTCCGATGGGATTCGGCGGCAAGACAACGCTCCTCGCCTGCAAGATCGGAAAACTCAATCGCCTGCCCGCGTCGTATTTCGTCAGCGTGGCGTACATGTGCTGGGCGTACCGGAGACGGGGAGCGCGGCTGGATCAACGTGGAAGCGTTTCGGAATGGCTGTACTGAATGAAGAATTCATTCTCATCGTGATCAAACTGACGACCCCAATCGACGAAGCAACGATCCGCTCGCTGAAAGTCGGCGACACGGTGGCGATCTCCGGCCGCCTCTTCACCGGCCGCGACGCCGTTCACCATCGAATTCACGAAGGCGTGACGCCTCCTGTCGATCTCAACGGTCACATCATTTATCACTGCGGTCCGGTGATGGTGAAAGAGGGCGACCAGTGGGTCTGCAAAGCAGCAGGCCCGACGACGTCGTCGCGTGAAGAGCCTTACCAGTGGGAAGTGATCCGCGACTACAAGATCCGCGGCGTCATCGGCAAGGGCGGCATGGGAGAGAAGACGCTCGCCGCGTGCAAGGAGTACGGCGCCGTGTACCTGCACGCCATCGGCGGCGCCGCTCAGGTCTGCGCCGCGTCGGTCAAGCGTGTTGACGGCGTCGACTGGCTCGACCTCGGATCGCCCGAGGCGATCTGGCATCTCTGGGTGGAAGATTTCATGGCGATCGTGACCATGGACGCACACGGTCAATCGCTGCACAAGCAGGTGTTCGAGGAATCGCGCAAGAATCTTGCTGCGCTCAAGGCGTGAGCAGTGTGGGGCCACGAATGAGAATCGAACGCGACACGCTCGGCGAGATTGCCGTTCCCGACAACGCCCTGTACGGCGCCCAGACGCAACGCGCCGTGGAGAACTTTCCAGTCAGCGGTCTGCGCGAGCATCCGGTCTTCATCCGCGCATTCATCATCATCAAGAAAGCCGCAGCGCTCGCGAATCGCGAGCTCGGCGTGCTTGACGAGAAGCGCGCAGCAGCGATCATCGCCGCGTGCGACGAGCTGCTGAACAACGAAGCGAAGTATCGCGATCAGTTCGTGGTGGATGTCTTTCAGGCTGGCGCGGGCACGTCGTTCAACATGAACGTCAACGAGGTGATCGGCACGCTCGCCGGCCGATCGTCCGCAGTGGCGATCAATCCGAACGATCACGTAAACATGGCGCAGTCGACGAACGACGTGGTGCCGACGGCGATCCGTGTCGCCGGGAAGGTGCTGCTGCACGACCTCATTCCGGAGATCGAGGCGCTGGCACTGACGCTTCAGGCAAAAGGTCGCCAGTTCAAAGACGTCATCAAATCGGGGCGAACGCATCTTCAGGACGCCGTTCCGGTGACGCTCGGACAGGAGTTCGCCGCCTATGGCGCCGCGGTGAGGCGCGCGAACACGCTCCTGGTGCAGGCCGGCGAAGAGCTATCCACACTCGGCATCGGAGGCACGGCCGCCGGCACCGGAATGAACGCCGCGAAAGGCTATCGCAAGCTGGTCGTCAAACACATCAACGAGATGACGGGCTTCGAGTTCACGACGACCGACGACCTGCGCGAAGCGATGCAATCGCAGCTTCCCGTTTCCGCGGTGTCGGGCGCGCTGCGCAACTTCGCGCTGGAGATGACGCGCATCACGAACGACCTGCGTCTCCTCGCCTCGGGTCCGCAGACCGGGCTCGCGGAGATCATTCTTCCCGCGGTGCAGCCAGGGTCTTCGATCATGCCGGGCTTGGTGAATCCGTCGATGCTCGAGTGCATGAATCAGGTGCTCTTTCACATCATCGGCGCGGACACCACCATCGCGCTCGCCGTGCAGGCGGGGCAGCTCGAGCTGAACGTAATGATGCCGCTCATGGCGTACGAGCTGCTGTTCTCGATCGAGATCCTGAAGAACTACCTGCCGGTGTTCGTGGAGAAAGCGATTCGCGGGATCGAAGCCGATCGCGCGCGCTGCGAGGCGTATTACGTCAGTTCGCCGTCGCTGGCCACGGCGCTCAACCCGATCATCGGCTACGCGCGCGCGGCGGAGATCGCGAAAGAGTCGGCGAAAACCGGCACCCCGATTCCGAAGCTGCTTCGCGAGAAAAAGATCCTGAGCGAAGAAGAGATCGCGCGCATCTTCACGCCGGAGTTCCTGGCTGGCCAGGACGACTGAGTTGCGCCTCTTCATCGCGACGCACGTTCCGGTCGGGGTGCGCGTCGATCGCTCGAAGTTCCCGCGCGCGTCGTGGGTGCGGCCCGAATCGCAGCATCTGACGTTCGCGTTTCTCGGCGAGCAGGAGGAATCGGTCGTCGATCGCATCCGCATCGAACCCGGCCCTCCCTTCGAAGCGCGACTGCAGGGCTGCGGGTTCTTTCCCGACCGCCGCCGCCCTCGCGTAGGGTGGGTGGGCGTGGAGCCGGCGGAGCGATTTCTCGATCTGGCGCATCGCGTTCGCGAAGGGCTCCACGGGATCGACTTCGACGCGAAGCCGTTCAAGCCGCATCTCACACTCGTCCGGATGCGCGATCCGTGGCCTTTAGATGCGATCGCGTTGTTCGAGCAGGAGCTGCGCGACTACTCAGCAGCATTCATTGTCGATCGCGTCACGCTGTACGCGAGTCAGTTGAATCCGAATGGAGCGGTTCACACACCGCTAAAGACGTGGGGCTTGCTGCCGCCCACCCACACCGGTCCCTCGCTACGCTCGGGATGACACCCTTCCGGCGCGGCGGAGAGTCGCCGTCATATACCTCGGCAAGATAGGCTGTCATTCCGAGCGTAGCGAGGAACCGGTGTGGGTGGGTGGTTCGTTAACCAACTCTGCGCTTCTGCCGCTCGGTCTTGCCGCGCAACTGTCCGCATGCCGCGGCGATGTCGCGTCCCTTCGACCGCCGCACGGTCACCGCGACGTCGTGTCGCACGAGGGTGTCGACGAAATGATCGATCGCGGCATCCGATGGACGCTTCATCCACGAGGGTAGATTCGGGTCCTCGTTGAAAGGAATGGCGTTGACCTTGGCGTTCAATCCGCGGATCAACTTCGCCAGCGCGACCGCATCGCGTACCGCATCATTCCATCCTGCAAGGAGCACGTACTCGATGGTGAGATCGCGCCCCTTCTCGGCCGGATAGCGATGCAGCGACTCGATCAACTCGTCGATCGGATACTTCGTCGTGATCGGCATGATCTCTTCGCGCCGCGCGCGATCGGGCGCGTTGATCGAGATCGCGAGATTCGGCCGCCGGTCGAGCTTCGCCAGATCGTCGATGCCCGGAATGATCCCCGACGTCGACACCGTGATCCGCTTCGGCGCGATGTTCACGTAGAGCGATTCGAGCGTGGTGACGAGGTGATCGAAGTTGAGCAGCGGCTCGCCCATGCCCATGAACACGACGTTCATCATTTCCATCGGCACGTCGTGGTCGTGCTGCACGGTGAAGAGCTGTCCAAGCATCTCCGACGGCGTCAGGTTGCGTCCAGCGCCGAAGAACCCCGTCACGCAGAACGTGCAGCCGACCGCGCATCCCGCCTGCGATGACAGGCACACGCTGGTGCGGTCGCGCATCGGCATGTACACCGACTCGATGCGATTGCCGTCTTCGAGCACGAACAGATACTTACGGCTGCCGTCGGACGCCGGCGTCGTCCGCTCGATCACCTTCGGAAACGCCGCGCTGAAGTCCTCGGCCAACTTCGCGCGTAGCTCTCTGGGCACGTTGGTCATCGCATCGAACGAATCGACGCCGCGCACCAGCAGCCAGTCCTCGATCTGTTTCGCGCGGAACGGCGGAGAGACGCGATCGGCGAGAGTGTGATGCAGGTCGGCCGGCGCGAGATCGTGGAGATTCGCGCGATCGCTAGTCGTCACTGGCAGGAGCGATCGGTTCCACCCGACGCGTGCCTCGGACCTTCCGCGTGGGGTCGATGCCGAGGGCCCGCAGGAGGGCGAGGTCGTTGATGTTGATGCGGAACTGCACTTCGCGATCGTTCTTCACGGTCACCACCGACGGCTGCTCGTCCATCTCTTCGCCGTCTTTGTTCAACCCGATCGTGGCGTCCAGCACCACGTAGAGGTTGTAGCCCTCGTCGCGAATCCGCTGGATCTGTTTGTTGACGTCATCCGAGCCGGAGATCGACTCGTTGATCGCGGTTCCGAGTTCTCGGAGGAGCTGTTTGATCCTGTCGTCCATCGCCGTGGCTGAAGGGACTATCGCAAACGGCACCACTGCGGTCAAGATTCCGAACGCGCTCCGATGCGCGTACACTATTGGTCCCGCGCGTTTTCCGTTTGCTGCAAACGGTCGGCCACGGAACTCCACAATTCCGACCAGTACGCGAGGTACTTCCAGCGTCCCCATTTGCTGTAGCGGCGCAACATCGCCGCGTCCGAGATCCGGCGTCCCTTGTGGTAGCGCTCGCGCACGTAGCGCCGGAATTCCGAATCGACGGCGATGAAGTCATGGCGGCCGTCCATCGCCAGCAGGTGTGCGGCAGCGTACGGACCAATCCCCGCTAGCTTCCGATAGCTCTTGAACAGCGCTTCGGTCGTCTGGGATGGATCGGCGATCGCCGCCAGATCGATGGTTCCGTTCACGATGCCCGTTGCGAGCTGGTGCATCGTCGTGGCGCGATAGCCGAGGCGGCAGTCGCGTTGCAGCTCGTCGATGGAGAAGCGCGCAAGGTCGGCGGGCTCGGGGAAGGCGCCACCGCGGCCGCACTTGGCGACGAGCAGTTCGACCATGCGCACGGTCTGCCGCCACGTGGTGTTGGTGGTGGCGATGATCTTGATCGCGTCTTCGAAGAGCGTGCTGCCGCACAGTAGGCGGCCGAAGCCCGCCTTCACCACCCAGGCGTGATCCCTGGAGTCTTTGGCTACCGCCGCGAACTCCGCGATGTCGACGTTGAGCTGAAACATGCGAGTGATCTTCGTGCGCAGCTCCGATCCTGCGTCTGGGCCCGCTTCTGTGTGTGGGCCGGCTTCAGCCGGCCTGACCGGCTGAAGCCGGTCCTCACACAGAATCCGCAATGCGCCTCTCACGTGCTTGATCGCCAGCTCGACGGGCTCCCCCTCCAGCAACTCGATCCGCCGCAGCGTTTTCTCTCCCGCCGACCACGTGAATGGCGCGAGGTGATACCAGCCGTGCGAGACCACGGTGGACGAGAAATTGAATCCGCGGGGCGTGGAAATCATGGAGGCGACGGTCGGAATCGAACCGACGAATAAAGGTTTTGCAGACCTCTGCCTTACCACTTGGCTACGTCGCCTTAAGGGAGGGTTGGCGAGTGTAGTGAACGCTTCCGTACCCGTCAATATTCAGGCACAGCCATCGCACGTGTCGGGCGCGAGTCCCTTCGAAATCGGAGAGCAGCATGGAACTAACTGAAGTCGCAGCCACTGGAATCGAAGGCCCGTCGACGGCAGCGTCGACGGAGTGCCTGAGCTTGCGCAGCTTCAGACGGAGCATGTGCAGAGCTTCCCTAGCTCTTCCCGAAGTACCGCTGATAGCTGACGCGAAGATACAGATGTTTCTGACCGTCGCCGGAATGGATGTCGCGTCCGACCGAAGCACCGATCGTCTGCTGATCGTCGAGCTTGTTGCGGATCCCGATGTTCAGAAGAATCCGTTGAGAGTCGGAGTGGTTGAGGTCCTGACCAAACACTTCTCCGAGGAGGGCGAGGCGCGGAGTGAGGCGCGTGCCTAGACCAACGGCAGCGAAGATATTGCCCGCCTCGCCAGTCTGCTTTTCCAATCCGAGGTTCCCGGTGAGCGCGACGTGTTCGAGATCCTTCGTGACCAGGAGCGGAAGAATCCACGTCGTGCCGGAAGAGTCCACACCGCCATCGTCCTCGCTCTTCGATCCCGGCGTTCGGAACTCGACCTGCGGATACACCGCGAGTGACAGATTCTTTTCGTCGTCATCGTAGAAGCGGTATTTGACCCCCAGAACCGAGTTGGAGATCCCGTGCGCGCGGACGTGCACCTCGCGACCGGCGTCGTCGGTTTCAATCCTGCGTTCGACGACCCATGGAACCTCGAACTTCAATTGGAGGTTCTCACCGACGCCGTAATTCACATCGATCAGTGGAAGCTCGAAAACCTTGCGGTCATGCGCGATGTCGCCGTCCACGACGAAGTTGAGCTCGAGGTTATGGTCGCCGGGCGTGCCGGTGTCGTCCGCAAACATGGGCGGCGATTCGACTGTCATGTCGACCGGCTCGTCCTGCGGGCGGAACTTGATCCTGCGGCGCAGTTTCAGCTTCTCCACCTTGAGCACCGACGTCACGCCCGGCTCGATGGCGACCGAGAACTGTCCCGGTAGATAGCCGCTCTTTCGTACGGTGATCGCGTGGGCGCCGGACGTCAGATTCGAGACGAGATAGCCCTCGCCTTTCGCCTGGCAAACGCCGGCGAGCTTTCCGTCGACGTAAACCTCGTAGGCGGGCGCACAACTGATCTGAAGGTTTCCGCGGTCCGGCTGCGTCTGTCCGAAGACTTGAACCGCCAGGAGGAAGAAGAGCGATCCCGCAACAATGCGCATGGTTGCGTTGGCATTTGCATGGATGAGGCCTGAGTTTCAGCGCCCTTCGAAATCGCGTCCGCTGCGAATAAGTAAATCTGACGCGTCCGCCCCGGAATGTCTCCTGTGGCGGAAGCCGTTCGACACGAAGCAGCTTCTCGCGCGCCATCAAGCGCTGACGCTTCGCGGCCCGAATACTGTGGTGTAGCTCAGTTGGTAGAGCGCCGGATTGTTAATCCGGTGGTCGGAGGTTCGAGTCCTCCCGCCACAGCCAGGTTTAACCCAACACGAAGCATCAAAGCTTCGAAGGCCAAGCGCGCAAGAACACTGATGAAGATGGGGACACCATTCTCGAGGGGTTTGCTACTGAGGGAGCGTTTCGATAGGCTTCCCGCGAACAGATTCGATATGCCGACCTTGAAGACACAACTGCTGCTCGGAAAGAAGCTGGATCCTCGCGTCCAGAAGATCTACGACGTGTATCAGCGCGCGTCCGAGATCTATCAGCGTACGAAGGCAGCGATGGGGCGGTCACCGAAGTACCGTGTCACGGTTTCGAACACCACGAGCGTCAGGTTCGAGAATGGCGTCGACCGAACTTCCCGAACGTCGTAGGTTCACTCGAACCAGCGACTGGCATAACTTCATCAACGAGATCGCTCAGTCGGGTACTGGCGCCGACCTGTACGCGTTGCGGCGCGCCTGCTACGCCGACATCGAGAAGGTTCGCGGACGGCCGGTCATTGTCTACGCGGTCAAGTTCCCCGGCGCACATCCCGCTGCTCCCATCTCGATCGACCTGACCGACGTGGACGGCTTCACTGATTTGATCGGTGGCATCGCCGATTCAGAGAAGAAGATCGATGTCATCCTGCACAGTCCGGGCGGATCACCTGAAGCGACCGAGCGCATCGTCGGCCTGCTTCGCGCACGATTCGATGACGTGACATTTCTCATTCCGCATTCTGCATATTCCGCTGCAACGACGCTCGCGCTTTCCGGTAACGAAGTGATTCTTCATCCGAGCGCGACGCTGGGGCCGATCGATCCGCAGATCAACGGCACGCCCGCGCGATCGATCCGGCGCGGCTTCGATAAGGTCCGCGAGCTGCTCAAGAGGAAGGACCGGAAGCGCTCCCTGCGTACATTCCTCTCATTGAGAAGCACTCGCTCGAGCTGCTCGAGATCTGCGACGACTCACTCAAGCTGTCGAAGGAGCTCGCGTGCGAGTGGATGCGGGAGTTCATGTTTGCCGGCGACGCGGCGAAGGTGAACGAGATCAATGAGGCTGTTGATTACTTCTCCAACTATGACGAGCACAAGACTCACGCGCGGCCACTGACGCTGCACAAGCTCAGCCGATTCAACCTCCGCATCAAGCACGCTGAGCAACCGCTGCGCGATCTTCTTCGCGAAGCGCACATCCTGATCGACGGCTTCTTCTCCGTGACGGCGTTCGTCAAGATCTACGAGAACAGCGCCGGCCTCTCATGGGGTCATCAGTTCCAACAGGTTTTCGTTCCACCGGCGCAGTCGCACACCCCGCAACAGGCATGACCTGGGAGGGCGGGTGGAGCGAGAGAGCTCCAGAGTCGTGAGCGCGTCGCTCCGTCGTCCGTCGCTACACCACACATCACGTGCCGCGAACGACGATCGTCAAGGCGGCCGGGCGGTGGTGGCCTTGACGTTCGTCGTTCGCGGCACGATTCGCTCGCCTGCGATGGACGACGGAGCGATGCGCGCCGATCTCGCTGGGGCGGGCGGGGGCATGATGCAGCAGCGGGCCGGCCGGCGCTGGGGTGTGGGCGGTGGAAGCGCCGGCCAGGAGCGAGCGCGGCGAGGAGAGAGCGAGGAGGCGCGGGCGGGTGTGAAGCGAACGCTCGCCGCGCGAAGCGACGCGCGCGCAGACGGCGCCAGCCGGCGAGCATGCGCGGCCCGCGGCCACTCGCGAGGAGCGAGGTTGTCGACAGGACAGGGCGGCGGAACGTCAGAGCGCGACGGAACGAGTCCGCCTAATCTCCCGTTCGGCTGCGCGGCCCCGCACGCACCGCTAGAACGGTCTCGCGACGCAGCAACGCGCGGGGCCGTGTCAGCCGCAACGGCAGATTAGGCGGCCCGACGGCGCAGAACTTTCAACGATGAGGAACAGGGCGGTGGAACGCTCGATCTCGCGATGCTTGCGGCCATCGCCGGGTGGGAAGCCGCCGGCGCGGCCGTTGCCCGCACGCACTGTCGCATTCCTTTTCGCGTGCGTTGCAACGGGCGCGACGGCGGCGTGGGTGGGTGCTGGGTCAGCGACTTGGCTCGCCGATGAAGTTACCACGTGCGACAGGTACGACTTCCTCGAAGTCTGCCACCGTTAGTCACGGCGTCTCGCGTCCCATTCAGCACGAGGAACAAGATCGATAGACCGCGCCAATATTAGGCAACGGCCTCCATAGGAGGGGTTGATCTCCAGCAATTTGAGATCGTGTTCGCGCGATTTCTCCAGTAGGCTTTTTGTTTGCGCCTCGGCACTCGATTCGGCTAATAGGCCATAGGTCTCGGCAACGTCCGCAGGCGTTATCTCATCGTTCGCCTTTATCAGGACCTCGAAGATCACGTTTCCTGCTTTGAAACCATCCGCAACCATCGCCACCACATCACGCGCCGTGATGACAAAATCGTCAGCAGCTTCGGTGCTCAAAAACACATAAATAGTCTTCTGATCGATCAGAAACCCTTTCAGGAAACCGTCATGGAATTCACTGAGAACCGTTAGTTGTGCGAATTTCATTGGCCTTCCGGCTTAGGATCCGTCGGTTTTGGCCGCCGACCTGGACCGCGGTTTTCGTGGGTTGGCGGACTACCATCAGACGGCCGAGTCCAGTCATGGCTATGCGGTTTTTCTTGTCCATGGTAATGATCGTGATCAACGTCCGTCTGCGGGTAGCCGTCTGAGCCGTACCGCCTGACCTGCTTTACAGTACCGTCCGGACTCGTCGTTTGGACAGTACTGCCGGGTTCACCAGTAAGCGGATTCGAGCGGGGACCGGCCTTGCTCTCAATCGGCGCAGTTGGGTTCACGCCCGCGGTCGGCTCGCTCGCGTGAGTTAAATGGCTATTGATGTACCGGCCGAGTGCCGTAACACCGCCGGCGACTGCTCCTCCGATCACCTGAGCGTTGGTCCTTCCAGGATCGGAACCGTTCTGACTGTTCAGCCACACCGTCGCCGTAGTTGCGACCGCCGTTGACGCAGCCATCACAAGTGCCGTCTCGCCGATGCAGATATCCCAGACACAACGGCCCGTAGGATCGGTCTTATTGATCGGATTGTTTAGCACGTAGCTGTATCGGTTGAAGCTCTGCGGTTGATGCGTGTCGAAGCCACCCGGATCGACGGATAAGAAGCGGCCCAACCCAGACGCGTTCGTCGTACTCGCCGCGAGGTAAGCCTGATGCAGTGCTCGATTTAGCGGGCTCGGAACCGGACGTTCGAAGGGAGCAAGAACGTCGAAGACCCGGATGCGAG
>JBBRMQ010000117.1:0-12801 GCA_038230775.1 Thermoanaerobaculia bacterium | reverse complement strand
GCGCATGGAGAACTCCTGCGCCATACGGACGACCGAGTCATAGATCGCGCTGTCGCCGTGCGGGTGGTACTTGCCCATCACGTCGCCGATGATGCGCGCCGACTTCTTGTACGCGCGGTTGGACGTGTTGCCCTGCTCGTACATGCCGTACAGGATCCGGCGATGAACAGGCTTCAGCCCGTCGCGGACGTCGGGAAGCGCGCGGCCGATGATGACCGACATCGCATAGTCGAGATACGACTTGCGCATCTCGTCTTCGATGTTGACCGGTACTCGTTGATCGTCTTGTTTTGTGTAATCGAATTCAGGCATGAATTGTTGTATTGATTAAATATCGAGATTTTTGACTTCGAGCGCATTGTCCTGGATGAACATACGCCGGGGCTCGACCTGGTCGCCCATCAGAATCGTGAACAGCTGTTCGGCACCGACCGCATCTTCGATCGTCACCTGCAGCAGCCGCCGCGTTTCGGGGTTCATCGTGGTCTCCCACAGTTGCTCGGGGTTCATTTCGCCGAGGCCTTTGTAGCGCTGGATGGAGAGGCCTTTTTCGGCGAGCTTGTAAATCTGCTCCAGCAGCTCGTCGACGTTCGTGAAGAGCATCGTGTCTTCGCCGTGAACCACCGTGTAGGGCGGCATGCCGAACGCCGAGAGATGTTCGTAGGCCTTCGCCATCTGACGGAACTCGTACTGCGACAGCAGTTCGGTCGTCACGTCGACGCGCTTGCCCGTTCCATTACCCCCGACGCTGAAGCGCACGAACGGCGCCTCGGTCACCTCGTCGGTCATCTGCTGCACGTGCTCAAAGCCGGCTTTCGTCAGCGCCGCGGTGAGCGCGTCGAGCTTGTCCGCGTCGCCGAGCGCGGTGCGATCGCTGAAGCCTTCCGCGAACAGCACGTCCAGTGCCTCGCGGGGGATGCCGCGGCCCTGCAGCTTGCGCGCGTGACTTCGGTACTCCTCCATCCGCTGCAGCATGGTCATGAGCGCCTCGCCTTTGATGGCCAGCCCGCCCTTGGGCGTGATCTCGATCGACTCCGAGACGCGATTGAGGAGGAATCGCAGCTTCTCCGATTCGTCCTTGAGGTACGTGTCTTTCTTTCCCTGCGCAACCTTGAACAGAGGCGGCTGCGCGATGAAGAGATGACCCTGGTCGATGATCTCCTTCATGTGCCGGAAGAAGAACGTCAGGATCAGCGTGCGGATGTGCGATCCGTCGACGTCGGCGTCCGTCATGATGATGATCTTGTGGTAGCGAAGCTTCGTGACGTCGAAGTCGCCCACTCCGATGCCTGTTCCGAGCGCCGTAATCATCACGCGAATTTCCTCGGACGACAGCATCTTGTCGAGACGTGCCTTCTCGACATTGAGGATCTTGCCCTTCAGAGGTAACACCGCCTGGAAGCGGCGATCGCGGCCCTGCTTTGCGGAGCCGCCTGCCGAGTCGCCTTCCACAAAGTAGATCTCGCAGAACTTCGGATCGCGTTCCTGGCAGTCGGCGAGCTTGCCCGGCAGCGACGCGGAGTCGAGCGCGCCCTTACGACGCGTCAGATCACGCGCCTTGCGTGCGGCTTCGCGAGCGCGCGCCGCCTCGATGATCTTCTCGACGATGCGCTTCACTTCCTTCGGATGCTCCTCGAAGAATTCGCCGAGCCGTTCGTTGACAACCTGCTCGACCCAGGTCTTGACGTGGGACGAGACCAGCTTGTCCTTCGTCTGCGACGAGAACTTCGGGTCGCGGATCTTCACCGCGATGACGGCGGTGAGGCCTTCGCGAACGTCGTCGCCTTCGAGCGAGAGCTTCGCCTTGTCGAGCTGTCCGGAGTTGCTGGCGTATTTGATGACCGTGCGCGTCAGCGCGGCCTTGAAGCCGACGAGGTGTGTCCCGCCGTCGAGATTCTTGATCGTATTGGTGAAGGCGTACGCGATCTCGCTGTAGCCCTCGTTCCACTGCAGCGCGATCTCGACCATCTCGCCATCTTTCTCGTCGCGGACGAAGATCGGCGCTTCGTGAAGCGCAACCTTGGCGTGATTGAGATCTTTCACGAAGGAAACGATGCCGCCCTCGTAGCGGAACTCGTGATGTTTGTCGCTGCGCTGATCGACGATGGCGATGTTCACGCCGGAGTTGAGGAACGCGAGCTCGCGCAAACGCTGGGAAAGCGTGTCGTAGCTCATCTCCATGACGGAGAAGATTTCCGGGTCCGCCTTGAAGGTGACACGCGTGCCGCGCTTGGTCGTCTTCTCGCCTTTCTCGATCGTAGCCACCGGAACGCCGCGCTCGTAGCGCTGGCGCCACACGTTGCCGTCGCGATGGATCTCGAGCTCCAGCCACTCGGAGAGAAAGTTGACCACGGAGACGCCGACGCCGTGCAGACCGCCGGAGACTTTGTAGGAGTTGTTGTCGAACTTCCCGCCCGCATGCAGCTCGGTCATGATGACCTCGGCCGCGGACCGTCCTTCTTCCTTGTGCATGTCGACCGGGATTCCGCGGCCGTTGTCTTCGACGGTGACGGAGTTGTCCGCGTGGACGGTTACCGTGACGGTGTCGGCATAGCCCGCAAGCGCCTCGTCGATCGCGTTGTCGACGACTTCGTACACCATGTGGTGCAGGCCGGTGATGTCGTCGGTGTCGCCGATGTACATGCCCGGACGCTTGCGGACTGCGTCGAGTCCCTTGAGGACTTTGATGTCTTCTGCTGTGTAGTTTTCGGCCATGAACTCTCTTCTGAACTGCAGATTTTTGGCTGGTGTCCGCGGAGGGAAGTGGCGAGAAGTTGCACCGCGATTTGTAACGCTGAATTATACCGCGAAATTGCCGTTTTTCCGCAGTTTCAGGCGAAATCTTCGGCCGCAGTAACTCGCCCGTTTTCAATAGTTAAGCGGCGGTGCGGACCGGTCGTCAAATCGCCGATCAAACGGTCCTTTGCGGAGGTCGCAAAAACCTGTGTTTTCGGCGGCAATCGGGATAGGAGTTGCCTGAGAATCTCAACGTCCAGCTCGGCATCGAGATCGTCCAGAACGAAGAGCGCCGCGTCGTCCTGACGCTGGCTGAAAAGCGCCAGTTTCGCGAACTTCAGCAGAAGCACGATCATCTTCTGCTCGCCGCCGGAGAGCACCTCGTGCGCCGGGTGGCCGTCGAGGACGAAGTCGAGGTTGTCACGTTGTGGGCCGCTGAGCGAAACGCCAGCGCGGAGCTCATCGCGACGGCGCGCGACCTCGGGGGCGGTCGGCCGGTACGTCATCTTTACCCGCCGCACGTCGAACTGGTTCGCGATCTCCGCCATCGAGCCCCGCAGGGCCTCGACGTACGCCGCTCGGGCCCGCTGGATTGCGGTCGCGGTCTCGACGAACTCCGCATCCCAGGCGTCGAGGGCGGCCGCCGATCCGCTTTGCAGAAGGGCATTGCGCTGCTTGAGAACGCGCCCATAGCGCGTAATGGCCGCGAGATATGACGGGTCGATGCTGGCAACGCCGCGATCCAGGAAGCGTCTCCGCTCTTCCGGGGTGCCACGCAGGATCTCCAGCCTGGCCGACGAATAGGCGAACACGGTCATCGCCCGGAGGTAGTCGTGCAACGGGACGCGCTCGCCGTTGATCATCAGCACGCGGCGCCTCGTCTCGCCCGTCTCCAGACCGACGGAAAGCGTTCGCTCGACAGCGTCGCGCTCCAGCGCTCCGGAAACGAAGAGCGTCTCGGCGCCGAATCGGAACGCGTTGACCACGCGCGGCGTGCGAAACGATTTCGTGGTCGCCAGGAGATAGATCGCTTCGAGCAGGTTGGTCTTGCCCTGGCCGTTGCGGCCGACGATGAGGTTTGTCTGCGGATGAAACTCGATCGGCGCCGCGTCGAGGGTCCGGAAGTTCTCGGCCGCGATTCGGCGAAGAATCATCGTGGGACTGAGGACTGAGGACTGAGGACTGAGAAACGACGTGTCGAATGGCCCTCCGTCCCCATCGCCCAGTCCTCAGTCCTCGTCACGCCAGGCGCATCGGCATCACGACGTAGAGATATTCGTACGGCAGTTCTTCATTCGCTGATGGGCGGCCGATGCACTGGCTGTTCTCGTCTTTGAGATCGAGCGAGACCTGCGGCGTCTCTACGGCGCTCAGAAAATCGGTCACGTACGCGGCGTTGAGGCCGACGAAGAACGGGTTGCCCGCGTAGTCGATGGGAACGGTCTCGCGCGCATCGCCGAGCTCGGGATTCGTCGACGACACCGTGAGCTTCCCCGGCGCGAAATCGAATCGCACCGCGCGTGTCCGTTCGTTCGCCACCAGCGAGATGCGGCGAATCGTCGACAGCAGTCGCTCGCGGTCGACCATCACCTTGCGATCGTTATCGCGAGCGATGACTTCCATGTAGTTCGGGAAGTTGACGTCGATCATGCGCGCGAGCAGACGCCGTTCGCCCGCTTCGAAGAACAGATGATTCTCCGCGACACCAAACTTCACGTTTCCGTCTTCCGACGCTTCGAGGCGCAGGATTTCTTCGAGCGCCTTGCGCGGAATCAGGATCGTGAGGTCGCTTCCCTTCCGCTTGCCGTTGCCACCCTGCGGAAAGTTGATGAGCGCCATGCGATGTCCGTCGGTGGCAACCATCTCCATCTTGGTCGGTTGCACTTTGAGCAGCGCCCCGTTGAGCTGAAAGCGCGTCTCCTCGTGGGTGATCGCAAACTTCACCTTGGCAACCATCGTCTTCAACTCTTGGAGGGGAAGCGTGTACGACTCGGTCGCGTTCACCGTCGGGAGGGTAGGGTAGTCCTCCGCCGGCAGGCCTAACAGCCGGAACTTTGCCGTTCCGGACTCGACGAGCATCGAGTTGTTTTCCTGCATCGCGATGTGCACGTCTTCTTCGGGGAGCGAGCGCACGATGTCGAAGAGACGCTTCGCCTCGATCGTGACGCCGCCGGGCATCGTGACCTTCGCCGCGCAGGAGCTGAGAATCGTAACGTCGAGATCGGTCGCCGCAATCTGCAGACGGTCGTCCGCAGCCCTGAGCAGAACATTCGAGAGAATCGGAATCGTCGAGCGTTTCTCCACCACTCCCTGGCACAGCTGGAGTTCTTTTTGAAGATCCGCCTTTGCGACCGTCAGCTCCATATCTCTTCCTTAAGAAAACCGAGTCTGTATTGTTAGTGATAGTGGCAGTAGATCCGTGCGGATAATCCTCGAATCGTCTGCAAAGGTTTCAAAAGTATAGCAGTCAGCGCGATGTGAATCTGCGGTTTTCCGTGAGGAAAAGCAGCGGAGATTTCTTTCGTTTTCCGCAGCGAAAAAGTTGACCCACCATCGAGCCAAATGTGTACGCAGGTTTTCGTGAGACTTCTCCACAGCATTACCGAAACTGTTTCGTCAGCATCTCGACCGTTCGCGCGACCTGCTGATCGTCCTGAATGAGCTGATCGATTTTCTCGACCGAGTACATCACCGTCGAGTGATGTTTGTTGTTGAAGATCTTTCCAATCTCCGGATACGACAGATCCGTCAGCTCCTTGCAGATGTACATCGCCACCTGCCGTGGATAGGCGATCGGCCGCGCATTCGATTTCGACTTGAGATCGGTCACCTTGATGCCGTAATGCGCTGCCACCACTTTCAGAATCTCGTTGGGCGTGATCGGCTTGTCTTCCTTCGAAAGAAGATCCTTGAGCGCTTCCTTCGCCAGCTCGATCGTCACGCGATTGCCCGTCAGCGACGCGAACGCCGCCACGCGATTCAGATGTCCTTCGAGCTCGCGGATGTTCGAGCGCACGCGTTCGGCGATGAAGAGCGCGACCTCGTGCGGCAGACCGATCTTCTTCTCTTCCGCTTTCTTGCGGAGGATGGCGACCTTCGTCTCGAGGTCCGGCGGCTGAATGTCGGCGATCAGTCCCCACTCGAATCGCGATCGCAGCCGCTCTTCGAGCGTTGGAATGTCTTTCGGTGGAGCGTCCGACGTGAACACGATCTGTTTCTGCGCTTCGTAGAGCGCATTGAATGTGTGGAAGAACTCTTCCTGCGTTCGTTCCTTGCCGGCGAGGAACTGAATGTCGTCGAGGAGCAGCGCGTCGATCGATCGATAGCGATCGCGAAACGACTGCATCTTGTCGTAGCGGATCGAGCTGATGATCTCAGTGACCAGCGAGTCGGCCGACATGTAGACGACTTTCTTTTGCGGGCTGAACTCGCGGATCTGCTGCGCGACTGCCTGGATCAGATGCGTCTTGCCAAGGCCGGCGCCGCCGTAGATGAAGAGGGGGTTGAACGAGCCGCTCGGATTTTCGGCGATCGACTTCGAAGCGGCGAAGGCCAACTCGTTGGACTTGCCGACGACGAACGTGTCGAATCGATATCGGGGATTCAACACCGATTGGGGATAATCGTGGACTGGCGCAGGGGGAGGGACGGATTCGGAAGGGGATGCGGCTGCATCGGGGACAAACCGGATCTGCAGGGATGAGCCGCCGGGAGCGAACTCGTCAAGAATCGATCGGATCTGTGTCCCGTGACGATCGCGGATAGCCTCGACAAATCGTTGCGACGGGACGCTCACGTCGATCATGTCGCCCTTCTGCGCGAGAAAGCGCGTCGGGGCGAACCAGGTCACGTACTCCGTCCTGTCAATGAATTGCTCTAACCGATCGAGAACTTGCTTCCAGATGTTCATCGGGCAGGACGCGTATCTTTTTGAGAATCCACAGCTTTTCCACAGTTGTGGAAATGTTTTGCCTGTGGAAAAGGGCGCGAGTCTAGCACAAGAAAGCGGGTCGCAAGTCGCGCGTCGCAGGTCGGAAAAGCGAATCCCGATCCGCGATCTCCGACCCGCGACCTGCCAAATCCGGAATACGTCCCACGCGTGCAAGGTTGAGCGCGATGCCTCGAAGCCGCTGTCGTTTGACCATGCGGTGAGCGGCCAATATACTCACCGCTTTCTTTTCAGAGGGTTAACCGACATGAAGCGTACCTATCAGCCAAACAATCGCCGCCGCAAGCGCACGCACGGCTTCCTCGTTCGTATGCGGACCAAGGATGGTCAGGCGGTTTTGTCCCGGCGTCGCCGCAAGGGTCGCAAGCGCCTTTCCGTGTAAAGCAGTGCAGGCGCGGTCGGAGGCTCTGCCGAAGCCAGCGCGGCTGGCGAAACGCCGCGAGTTCCTTCGAGTCTACGAGACGGGCCGCAAGCTGTTTTCCCGCTACTGTGTCCTTTTCTTCGCCGCGAACGGGCTGCCGCATTCACGCATCGGGATCACAGCGACAAAAAAGTTGGGCAAAGCGAACGTTCGCAATCGACTCAAACGGTGGACGCGCGAAACCTACCGCCGCCATCGTGAACCGCTGTGCCTCGACGGATCTCCGCTCGACTTCGTCGTGAACGTCAAGCCGAATGCCGCGGACGCCACCTTCGTCCAGTTCAGCGAAGATCTCCAGCGCGTGCTCGCGCGCGCCGGCGCCGAGGTGATGCGCTGACATGCGGGTCGTGGTGCTCGGCCTTCTCCGCTTCTACAAGCGATTCATCTCTCCGATTCTCCCCCCGATGTGCCGCTTCGATCCGACATGCTCGGTTTACGCGGTACAAGCTGTCGAGAAGTACGGCGTGATGCGCGGACTCTGGCTCGCCGCGCGCCGTCTCTCGCGCTGTCACGTATTCAATCCTGGAGGCTGGGACCCGGTCCCCTGAAATGGAAAAACGGATTTTCTCGGCGGTCGTGATCTCGATCGGCCTGTTGTGGCTGTGGGCCGCGATCGCGCCGAAGCTGTTCCCCGATCTCATCAAGCCGCGACCGACCATCACCGCTCCGAAGCCGGCCGCGACGTCCACATCGCAACCATCACCTTCTCCGGCTCACCCGGTTGGCACCGCGGCGGCGCCAAAGATCGTGGCGCCGAAGATCGCGGCTCCGGTCGCGCCGACCGCGGCGCGCGCGCTGACTCTGTCGCGTGTCGAGACCGACGAGTACATCGCGACGTTTTCCAATCGCGGCGCGCAACTCGTCTCCTTCAGGCTCAGGAACTACAAGACGCGCAGCGGCGACAACGTGGAGCTGGTCAAAGGACGCGAATCGGCGCGGACCGATTTCCCATTCGCCATTCAGGCGCACGACGCTCCGGTTGCCGAGCGTCTGAACACGGCGCTCTATGAAGTCAACAACCAGGTTGGCAAAGACGGGGCGGGCGTCCTCGAGTATCGCTTCGCCGGGCCCGACGGCGTCACGGCGATCAAGACATTCAAGTTCAACAAGGAGTTCCTCTTCGGATTCGCGATGGCGGTCAATCCGCCGGTCCCGTATCGCGTCGAGATCGGTCCCGGCATCCGCACGCTAGAGGCGGACGAGAAGGACAGTCAGTTCACCATCACCGGCAACGGCGTCGTGCAGCGGGACGACGATCTCAAGGTCATCAAGCGCGAGAAATCCGATCGCGTGAACATCTTCGAGTACGTGCAGTTTGTCGGAGCGGAGGACAACTTCTTCCTGTCCGTGCTGCGGCCTGAAAAATCCGCCGGCGCCGTCATTCGCGCCGCCGAATTCGGTAGCGGCAAAGACAAGCGGCGGGAGTTGTACGCGGGCGTGAACGCCGGGGCGGACGGCACGGTCAGCGGCACGGTCTTCATGGGACCGAAGCGCGCCAGTCTTCTCGATCGCTACGGCCTCGAGCGCACGTTGCAATTCGGTACGTTCGGCGTCATCGCGCGCTTCTTCCTCGTCATCCTCGAGTGGATCAATCGCTACACGCACAACTGGGGCTGGGCGATCATCATCCTGACGATCCTCATCAAGCTCGCGCTCTATCCGCTGCAGCACAAATGGATGCTCTCCATGAAGAAGATCCAGAAAGTGCAGCCGAAGATGGAGGCCATCAAGGCGAAGTACCGGAAGAGCCGCACCGATCCCGAGCAGCGCCAGAAGATGAACACCGAGATGATGAAGCTGTACCAGGTGGAGGGAATCAACCCGGCCGGCGGCTGTCTCCCCATGCTCGTGCAGTTCCCGATCTTCGTCGGCTTCTACAATCTGTTGTCTCACGCGATCGAACTGCGCGGTGCGCCGTTCATGCTCTGGATCCACGATCTCTCGATGAAGGATCCGACGTACGTGCTGCCAATCCTCATGACCGTTGCGATGTTCATTCAGCAGATGATCACTCCCACCAGCGCGGATCCGGCGCAGAGGAAGATGTTCCTGATCATGCCGATCGTGTTCGGCTGGATCTTCAAAGAGTTCGCCAGCGGTCTCGTGTTGTACTGGCTCGCACAAAACATCTTGACGATCGCTCAGCAGATGATCACAAATAGGTACTGGAAAGATCATCCAACGGCGACGGCCTGATACGGCTCGAGGGTTCTATGGCTCAGCGGTTTGAAGGAAAGAATCTGGAAGAGGCGCTCGACGCAGCCGCCCAGGGTCTGGGCGTTCCGCGTTTTCAGCTCACCTACCACGTTGTCGTGGAGAAACGCGGCTTCCTCGGCGGCATGAAACAAGTGATCGTCGAAGCCGACATCAATGACGTCGCGCCCGAAGTGGCCGTGACGCCGGCGGCGCAGCCCGCCGTCCGCTCATCCTCCAGCAGTTTGCCGCAGCCGGAGGGCGCGAAGCGCGAGCGCGGCGAGCAAGGTCGTCGCGGCGGCCGCGGTCGAGGCGGCAACCGTCCGGAACGTGGTGGTCGCAGTGGTCGCGAAGAATCCGATCTGCAACCCGGCGACTTCGCACAATTTGCGGAGGATGTCCCCGAGCAGTCCGCGGAGTCGGATGCCGCCGTCTCAGTTCGTCAGTGGTGCGAACAGGCGCTCGCCTTGTCGAAGCTCGATCTCCAGGTGCGCAGCGAAGAAAACGAGACGCAGATCGTGATCCGCTTGTACGGCCGCGACTCGCGGCTCATGACGGACCGCCACGGCGAGCTGCTCGACGCGCTGCAGGTGCTGGCGAACAAGGCGCTCGTTGGCCAGAAAGTCGAGAAAGACATCGAGCTCGATTGCCAGCAGTTCAAAGGCCGGCGAACCGAGGAGCTGGAGCAGAAGGCGAGGCGGATGGCGGAGCAGGTGCGGCTCGACGGACGCGAGCAACTGCTGCCGGCGATGACTCCGATCGAGCGGCGCATCGTGCATCTCGTGTTGCACGAGGACGCCGACGTGACGACCGAATCGCGTGGCGAGGGCTTCTACAAACGCGTCGCGATCATCCGCCGCCCCGCGCCGCAGGAACAGAGCACAACGTCGTCGTGAGCGGCGCCGCAGTCGACACGATTGTCGCGCCCGCGACACCGGTCGGCCGCAGTGCGCTGGCGATTGTCCGCATCGACGGCGCCGGCGCCGCAGGAATCCTGCAAGAACTTACATCAATAAAGCCGGAAGTCCGTCACGCAACGCTGGTGCGGCTGCGCGACATCGATGATTGCATTGCCATTCGTTACGAGGCCCCGCACTCCTTCACCGGAAATGACCTCGTCGAGTTGATCGTGCACGGCAGTCCGGTCATCGTCGGCCGCGTGATCGAGGCGGCGACGATGTTAGGCGCACGCATCGCCGAGCCGGGGGAGTTCACCGAGCGTGCGGTGCTCAACGGAAAGCTCGACCTCGTGCAGGCGGAGTCGATCGCGGACCTCATCAACTCGCGAACGGCGTTGCAGGCGAAGGTGTCGCTGGCAAATGTTGAAGGCGCGCTGAGCGAGACGGCGACGTCGATTCGCGAGTCGCTGCTGCATGTGATCTCGCGACTGGAAGCGGCGCTCGATTTCTCCGAAGAGGGATACGACTTCATCTCGCGCTCTGACGCACGCATGACGATCGATCGCGCGATCGAGGCCACGCGCAGTCTCGCGGCGACGTATCGCCGCGGGCGCGCCACAACCGAAGGACTCACCGCCGTCATCCTCGGCCGGCCTAACGCCGGCAAGTCGACGTTGCTCAACCGGCTCGTCGGCAGCGAGCGCGCGATCGTCACGCCGATCCCCGGCACGACGCGCGACATCGTGCGCGAGACGATCGACATCGGCGGTTTGCCGGTCACGATCGCCGACACCGCCGGACTTCGCGAGACGAGCGATGCCGTGGAAACGATCGGCGTTGAGCGCGCTCGTGAAGCCGCGCGAGCCGCCGACATCGTTCTCTATCTCGTCGATGCCGCGGCGCTTGAAGACGTTTCGGAGTGGCCGGATGCAGTGATCGTGTACACGAAAACGGATCTCGCGCCGGCGCCGCCGGGAGCGCTCGGAATCTCGAAAGACAATATCGATCCGCTTCTGCGACGCCTCGACGAGATCGTTCGTGCGTCGTTCGTCGCCAGCGAGGGCAGCCTGGTGAACGCGCGGCAGCAGCAGGCCGTGGCTGGTTGCGAAGACGCATTGCGCGCATCGCTCGCGACGCTCGATGCGGGCGGCGACGAGCAGTTGATCCTCGTCGATCTCTACCGCGCATCGACGTCGCTGGGTCTGTTGACCGGCGCCATCACGCGCGAGGAAGTCTTCGACGAGATCTTCGCAAAATTCTGCATCGGCAAGTGACGTGAGCGCGAAGCGCGAACGTCATCCTGAGGCCGCGAACACGGATGAAGGATCTCCACCGATGGTACGAGATTCTTCACTTCGGCCAGAATGACCGAGGACCTACGAGCGTTCCACGTGGAACCATGAAGGAGCAGTTCGACGTCATCGTGATCGGCGGCGGCCACGCCGGAGCTGAGGCGGCCCGCGTTTGCGCGCGCGGCGGCGTGCGCGTCGCGTTGGTGACGATGATCCGCGAGGCGATCGGACGCATGTCGTGCAACCCCGCAATCGGCGGCCTGGCGAAGGGAAACCTCGTCAAGGAAATCGACGCCCTCGGCGGATTGATGGGGGAGGCGACCGATCGCGCCGGCATCCAATACAAAGTCCTGAACCGCTCGAAGGGTCCCGCAGTACAGGGTCCCCGCGCGCAATGCGATCGCGATCTCTACGCGCGCGCCGTGCAGGACATTCTCTCCGCCGAGCCGAACGTAACCATCATCGAAGGATCGGTCGCGCGCCTCCAGCGCTCGAGCGTCGATCTCGCCGACGGAACGCAACTACGTGCGAAGGCGGTCGTCGTGACGACGGGCACCTTCCTGCGCGCGCTCATGCATTCCGGCGAGACGAAGACCGTCGGTGGTCGCTTCGGCGAGCCGGCAGCCGAGACTCTGTCCGACTCATTCGCACGTGTTGGATTGAAGCTCGGGCGATTGAAGACCGGGACGCCTCCTCGTGTCGCCCGCGACTCGGTCGACTTCTCGAAGCTCGAGCCGGCGCCCGGCGACGAGCGTCCGCGCCCGTTCTCGATTCTCACGGATCGCCTCGAATTGCCGCAGGTGCTCTGCCATCTGACCTATACCAGCGCCGAGGCGCACGAGCTGATCCGAGCAAATCTGCATCGGGCGCCGATGTACTCCGGACAAATCAGCGCAACCGGCCCGAGATATTGCCCGTCGATCGAAGACAAGGTCGTACGCTTCGCCGACAAACCCCGCCATCAGGTGTTCGTGGAACCTGAGGGCCTGACGCATCCGTGGCTCTACATGAACGGGATCTCGACATCGCTCCCGGCAGATGTGCAGGACGCGGTCGTGCGATCGCTCCCCGGATTCGAGCACGCCGTGATCGCGCGGTACGGCTACGCGGTCGAGTACGACTTCGTGAATCCCGAACAACTCGATGCGACGCTGCAGGTCCGCGGCACGGAAGGTCTCTTCCTGGCCGGCCAGATCAATGGGACTTCCGGATACGAGGAAGCTGCTGCGCAAGGCTTGCTGGCCGGCATGAACGCCCTGCAATACGTGCGAGGGGACGAGGCAGTCATCCTTCGTCGCGACCAGGCGTACG
>JBBRMQ010000116.1:0-12819 GCA_038230775.1 Thermoanaerobaculia bacterium | reverse complement strand
TCTTTCCGGTTTCACGCTGCCGGGCGATGTTTCGGCTTCGGCAAGATACTGGGCCGAAGACATCGTCGAGCCACCAATCACCGTGTCGAAGAGCGGAACCATTGAAGCGCCGCCGGGCGACGGGATCGGGTACACCGTTGACGAAGCGCGCATCGAAGCGCTGACCGTCCGGCGCGCGGAGATCCGCTTGTGAAAATGCTCGATGCCGCGCGCGTGCTCCGGCCGCGGGAGCCGCCACTTCAAATTCCAACTACGGTAGGGACAACGTCTCGATTCATCGAACGGATGTTCGCATCCGCAACTCGGGGGTAGGGAATGGACTTTCGTCTCTCGGACGAGCAAGACCAGATCAGGCAGATGGTGCGGGAGTTCGCGGAAAGCGAGATCAAGCCGCACCTGGCGAAATGGGACGAAGCGCAGCATTTTCCCGTCGACAGGTTCAAGAAGGCGGGGGAGCTTGGCATGCTCGGCGTGACTCTGTCCGAGGATTACGGCGGGGCGGGGTTGTCGTACGTCGATTACGTCAACGTCATCGAGGAGCTCGCCGTGGTCGACAGCGGATTTGCGCTGAGCGTCGCCGCGCACAATTCCCTTTGCAGCGGCCACATTTACATCGCCGGCAACGCCGATCAGAAGAAGAAATGGCTGCCGAAACTAGCCTCCGGGGAGTGGATCGGGGCCTGGGGCCTCACGGAGCCGGGCTCGGGGAGTGACGCCGCCGGTTTGCGCACCACGGCCGTCCAGGACGGCAACGACTGGATTCTCAACGGAACGAAGAACTTCATCACCAATGCGACTTATGCCGATATCTCCGTGGTCCTCGCCATCACGGACCGCGATTCCAAGCGACCCGTCACGGCATTCGCCGTGGAGAAGGATCGGAAGGGCATCCATCCCGGCAAGAAAGAGAACAAGCTCGGCATGCGCGTGTCCGACACCGCGGAGCTGGTCATGGAAGACTGCCGCGTGCCGGCGGCCAACATCCTCGGTGAAGTGGGCTACGGGTTCATCGACGCCATGAAGGTGCTCGACGGCGGCCGCATCTCGATCGGCGCGCTGGCCGTGGGGATCGCGCGCGGCGCGTACGAAGCGGCGCGCGACTACGCGAAGCAGAGGACCGCATTCGGAAAGCCGATCGCCGACTTCCAGGCGATCCAGTTCATGCTGGCCGACATGGCGACGGAGATCGAGGCGGCACGCCTGCTTTGCTTCAACGCGGCGACCATCAAGGATCGAGGCGAAAAGGTGACCCAGTTTTCGGCGATGGCGAAACTCTACGCATCCGAGGTCGCGGTGCGGGCCACGGAAAAAGGGGTGCAGATCTTCGGGGGCTACGGATTCATCAAGGATTTCCCGGCCGAAAAGTACTACCGCGACGTCAAGCTCTGCACAATTGGCGAGGGGACGTCGGAGATTCAGCGCATGGTGATCGCCAGGAGCCTGCTGAATGCTGATTGATGAGAGTTCAAATGAGAAACGACTTATTTTTTTCATTCTGGCTTTGAACTTTGAACTTTGAACTTTCATGTCCGATCTCGCCGAACTGACCGTAACGATGTAAAAGGATTGGTGGAGCCGAACGGGATCGAACCGTCGACCTCCTGAATGCCATTCAGGCGCTCTGAGGTTCGATCTGCACGAAGGGATCGCAATTCTCTTCAATCACCTCCAACACGACTCATCGCTCGCATGCCGATTCGCTCTCTGCCGCGTTCTGAGTCGCCACGTTTCAGCCAATGCTGTGGAACAACTCCTCCATCACGCGGACGCGGCGGCTCGTCGCGCAGGCGCTGACCTGGCTGGGTGGCTAGACCACGACTTTGGGACCGCGCTTGGAGAACGCGCGGAACGCGACGAATCTGAAGAGGTGCACGACGCTGCGATCGAGGCGCTCGCGCGTCGCAGACGGTTTGCGCAAGCTGCGGAACTGCTTGCGGCGCTGCGCGAGTCGGAAGGGCTGCGCGCGTGGGTGTATGCGGAAGCTGCGATTTCGGTCGGCGATGCTGCCCTGATGGCTAATACAGGTGACCCGCTCAACATCTTCAGCGCAGTCGAGCAACAGCCTGTAGCGCTTCGACGATTTATCGAAGATCGCCTTTCTCAACGTGCGAAAGAGATCGAAGAGGACACGCGGTCGCGAGATCGGCGACGCGAGGAGCACCTGGGCTGAGGCACATCTCCAGCGACGAAGCGGCGTAGGATTTCGCAGATGGCGCCGATCTCTTCGAGCGAGTACGTCCGATGTCGCCGAGCCGAACCCCGCTGCTGCGTAGATCGCTCGCTGCTGAGTCCGCAGTATGCACCGCGATTTGTGCAGTCGCCCGTTTCCATTTCTGAGGGTTTGGAACAGGCCAGCCGAGTCACTCCTTAATTAGCGGCGAAAGCGTCCGAGAGATCCGAGGAGAGCTTATGCGGAAACCAATGCAGCTGGCGATCGTCCTAACGATTGTTCTGGCAGGGACGGCGTACGGCGACTACATGAATTGCAGTGGTAGTACGTACTGGCTGGCTGGTTGGGACATCGACGTATTCGGCAACTTCTGGCCCGTGATTCGAGAACTGCCGATCTGCTATTTAGTAATCGAGGTTGTTTCCACAACCCCACCTCCTGAGGGCAGCAGTACCACGGGTGGGTCTAGCGGAGGCGGTGGTGGCCCCGGTGTAATAAACACGACGCCGCCATCGCCTGACATATCGATCGAATCCGTCTCCGACGCCGATCCCAACGATGTAGTCCTGCAAATCGTGTATTCAGTGAACTTGACGCGGTTCATAAGGTATACACGCAATGGTTCCGTTATATTCGAAACGTCGCCAACAAACTATGTCCATGTCGGTAGCCTGCAACACGATCTCTGGCGAGATGACAACACGATGACCGTGGCAGCGTGTAACGGCGCCGGCTGCAATGAAGCTACCGCTCACGTCTATCGGAAAATGCAGGCAAGATCCGACAACCAGCAAATTTGGTTTACATACCTAATGTGGGAGGCATCCCCGGACGAGCCCTTGCACACAAACCTCTATGCGGCCAGCTACGCCCACTGGGTAACAGGTGACTTCTTATACGCTAGCTACAATGTGCAGACCACCGGCGCTCGGAACGGCAAGGTGATGCACGTCGAAAGTCAGGCGACTTTGGGAGCGTCCGGCGATACTCCGAAACCCGGGTGGACGTCTGCGTGGCAAATGCACACGTCAGACGGCACCGTCATCGCCCTTCAGACGGGCACCTGCAATCGCAACCAAAACACTTACACCGTGGCGACGTCATTATGTTCGGCACCAGAACGATTTGCGCTCGACGGTGACTCGGCCGGATCCCATATTATTCAGCACATCGGCGGCATATCCAATGTGTACTGGGCACCAGACACAATTGGTCCCGTGAGCGGCGCGACGACGATCACTCTAAACCCATGATTGAGGCATTGACGTTGTTCTTACTAGTCGGATCAGCCGATAGTCGTGCCGCAGAGCCTCGTGTCGTGGCCCGCATAGGCTCTCAAGTCGTTCGCTATGCCGATATTGCATGCGTACCTGCCATCGAGGCGGCGTTGCCAGAGGCGTCGGACGAAAGTATCGAGCGTGTATGCGACCGTGTCGAGCAGCGTCGTCTCAACCAAATACTATCAGAGGCGGTGGTCGTGAAAGCGGTACAGCAGCTAAACATCGATGTCTCGACGAGCGCGGCGGACGCTTTTCTACGCGCCAATGGTTGGAGCGACAAGAAATTTGAAGCCATCGCGCAATCCACTTATGATGTGGCGCGCGCTGTTCTTAAGGTGTTCGACGGAAACAAACTCCATGATGTCTTTACACGCGACCTGAGCGATGCGGCAGAGCGTGGAATGACAGAGTTGCAATTTGCGGCGATCGTGAAGTCCTTCTCGTCGCGCGAAGCAATACTGCAAGCGATCGAAAGGAACTCGGGGGTCGCAATGCGTAAAGACGCCGAGCGTAGCATGCGTACACATCTCCGTGCGGAGGCGTTGTCAAAATATATTCAGACAACCGCCACGCATCCGCAGGACGATATGGGTACTATCGCCAGTCGATTCTGGAGTGAACTGCTCGGTCAATATCAGGTTACGATTGTTGATCCGAAATACCGGCTTCCGACGTTCGTGGAGGGTTTATGAAACGGTTAATTGTTTCGGCTATAGGGCTATATAGCGGTGTTCTTCTGGCCGGTGCGGGATTCGTAGTTCAGATAAAGCCGACGGCGAACGAGCAGTGGACGTATGCGTCAGAACTTCGCTCCCGCGTCACCCGCGTCGTGCCGGGTGACGACCGCTATGCTGCCGCCAAGCAGGCTGCAATGGCGTTTGAGCAGATTGCAGTACGCTGGCCGAACGACCGTCGCGCGACCGTTGCTTACGCTGCCGCAGCGAAATTGCTGTTCGAAGAAGACTTGATTCCCGACGCGGAACAGATGTGCGAAGAGGGTCTTGCGATCGCATCTGGGAATGATCCTCTACAACGGCAACTAGCCGCGATTCGTGGAAGCGCATTACTGCGGCTGGATAAAAGCGACGATGCGGAGGCGGCGTTTGCGGTAGCTTTGCGTCCGGGACTCGCGTCGGCCGACGACTTCACGCAGCTTTACGTATGGAATCGCGCGGCTGCCTTCGCCTCCGCCAGGAAGCAACATGGTCGCGCGGCCGAATACCTTCGTAGCGCGAGCCAAGTCGGTAGCAACGACGTGCAACGCATTGGGTACCTCATACGAGCGGTCGAAGCTGATGAAAACGCTTCGGACGTCGATGCTGCAAAACAGGATCTTCAGCGGCTCGACGTTCTGGTACAGCACGCGCGAGGAAGCCAGTTGACGGCAGCAGATGCGATGTCGCTGAACCGACTCGTCAGCGAAATCGAACGACATCGTAAAAAGGTGAACGGTTAGCGGCCGGTAGCGAGAGATCCGCGACTCGCGCTGTTCCTTCACCGTGGGCATATGGTGTACTCGACGTCCCGGCCGAAAAAAACATGCATGAACACGATTGTCTCCCCACGTCGTGAAGTTCCCCGGCGTGGCGATTCCTTCGTTCACAGAGATCAACGGCAAGTTTCAGGACAACCCGTCGGCACATTGGGCGAGCACCTCACGCAGTGGATCTCTGGAACGCTGCCGCGGACGATGATCGACGCGCTCGGCGACGAGCTCGCGGCGACAACGGTGTTTTTTCGTGGGGGAGGGGTGTACCTCGAGCCAGAAACCGCGATTTTTCTGCGCCGTTCTCGGGGATTCGAGGCCTGGACTTTCGACGCGATCGACCTTCCGGAATTTTCCGATCGGAATGAAGCGCGCGTCGACAGAAGTTCGGCGCGATCGCGTTCGCGAGATGTACCTCGAGCGGGGCCTCTCGCCGCGTGACATCGTTCGTGAGCTCCGGAAGCTGCGGATCCTGACGACGCGTCGCAACGACTCCGCCGAGCGCCTGGTGCGTGCCGACATCGCGGCGAACGACGTCGAGCTTACTGCGGCCGAGGTGTCGCGCTCGAGCGATCTCGCGAAGGCCCGTTACCGTCTCCGCCTCGAGCGGATCTTCGGCGCGTCGATGGCTGAATTCGAGAAGAAGGTCGGCGAGACGGTTACGACTTCGGTCTTCGAATATCCGAACGGCGGCAAGATGAAGGTGACGTCGACGCGCCGCGGTGATCCTGGAGGTCAGCGGATCCGCGCGCTCGCGGCCGCGCTGCGGGCAAACGAGAACATCGCGAAGATCGAAGGCGCGATCGGCGAGCCGGCCGACAAGACGATGCCCGGCGATGAGCGACCGTACAAGGGCCTGATCGTCGACCTGGCAGAACTGCAGGCGGACGAGCGCCAGCGGATCGAAGAGCAGGAGCGTCGCTTCTACGCCGAGCATGGCGACAAGGTGAACTGATGGTGCAAGTCGCGATTGGCGCGGCGACGCATCCGACAGAATCTTACCTGCAGGGTAGGAAAACCATCGCGCTCGTCACTCCCTATTGAGGGAGGAAGTGAAAATGGTGGATTCCACCCACGTCAAAGCCGGCGACTCGAGCCGCGCGGCAGCAATCGGTGAAGCTCTGCTAAATCTTGCGAAGGAGTGGCAGGACAATCAACGGAAGGCTGGCATCACACCTCCTCCGTTCTCTGGAGTCGTGAGAGGCGCGTACGGCGAGCTCGCGCTGGAGCTTGGCGTTCGAGGCCTCGAGATTGGCGGGCTGGAACAACCAACCGATCGGGTGAATCAAATCGTGAAGGAACTTCGCGGTGGGCTAGGAGATGCCGTAGCAAGAATTCCTTCGACGGGAACCGGTGGTCCCCCGTCGCCGACACGGGCGTGAACGAATCGAGGCTATTCGTCGGCGTCCGGCGCGGACGTGTGCACGCGTAGTTCTTCGACGATCGGCTCGATCGATGTTCTCGTTTGCCCGTAGCGCCGCCTGCCAGCGCGTCGCGCACGCGACCTTCTACGCCGAGCATGGCGACAAGGTGAACTGACGTGAACATCGGCGTTCATCCGATCAACGCTCGCCTTTGCAGCGCGATCGAGGAAGCGCAGCACGCGGTAGTCAACCTGGAAGCGGCACGCCGCCTTAACCGCTGGCACTCGACCGGGAAGAGTGCCAGCAGCGGATTCTAAAATGGCCTAAATTGTAAACAATTAAGACCCTTGCGCGACGAAACACGGCTCGTGAAATGATTCACAACGCTACTAGGTTCCGAGGGCTGAACACATGGGCTCGAACGTACTAACTTCCGACTTTCTCTTCGTGCGACCGTCGCTGATGCGCGGGTTCGCGCGTACGCTTGATCTGATGGGATCGCTCGATTCATACAACTGGTCGGGCTCGGGCGAAGATGCTGACGTTCTTGCTATGCGCGCGGATTGGTCGATGGTCGGCACCGACATCGCGAAGGCGATGTCCGCATTCAGGAGGAAGCCCGTCGATCGCGCCGGCAATCAGCAACTCGGTCTCATCGCCGAGACGAGGTAGACGTGGCACGCGGCCTAACGCATGGGTAAGGCCAGCCGCGACAAAGAAGAGCGTCGACAAATAGCGAGGCGGCTCGACGACATCGAGCGAGTCGCCGGCCGGCCCCGGACAAACGCGGAGCCTCAATTTGTTGCACGCGTCGAAGGAACCCTTTTTCAAGGTCCGCTTCCGCCGCCCGAGATACTCGCCGGCTATGACGACGTGACTCCAGGTGCGGCCGACCGCATCATCACGATGGCGGAAAAAAATCAGGCGCATCGACACGCGCTCGAGGCGAAGGTGATTCCCGCGGGCATCATGAGCGAACGCATCGGGCAGATACTCGCCTTCGTTCTGTACGTCGCAACGCTCGCAAGCGGGACGTACCTGGTCTCTGTTGGGAAAGAGACGATCGGCATTACGGAGATGCTGGGTACGACCGCCGCCTTCGGCGCGTTGTACTTTCACGGACAGCGCGAGAAGAAGCGCGAGCTGCGCGGCAAGCGCCCGTGAGCCTTTCGTGCAATTTCCTCGTTAACGAGCAGACGAACGTTGGATAATTGGGCTGACGAACGTCGCAACGGCTTCCAGCGCAGCGGTGGCAGATCACCCGATGCGCGCGCGTCGGCGAAGGAGGTCTCTTATGCCAGTGCGTCTCAGATGTGTGTGTGTGGCCTCACTGCTCTTCTTCTCAGCCGCGTTCGGCCAAACTGTCGACGGTATCGCGCCGCTTCAGTCGGTGAATATCATCGATGCAAACGGGAAGTTCATCGGAACGGTGATGTCTCTTTCTCCCGTCTCCGCTACGGTTGCCTTTCGGCTGAACACCCCTGACGCAACGCCGGATGACGTCATCCCGCTTGGTGTGACCATCACGCTCAACACCCGGGATCATTCGCGACGTCCACAGTGGCAGAGCGCTGGAGGGCCCGTCGTCTTCGATCGCGCCGACTGTACCGGCAAAGCGTACATCCAAGACTCGTCGTCAGAGTTCTCATTGGTTGGTCGCGCCACCGCGGTGACTGGAGACAGTCGACTGTGGGTGTCCAATCATTCGCGACAACACGTTTCGATGACGGTATTTGGCCGGGCTTTCTCGCCATTCGCGGGCGAATTCGAATGCAATCCGTCAGGCGCCGGCGAGGTGATGCAGCTCATGGTCGAAGTCTCGCCCGTCGCGAGACTTGACGATCTTTTCGCTTGGCCGTTTCACCTCCAGCCGGTTTCAGGAGTGCGTCAGCGTTCAGTTGCTCACTGATACGCCTGAGCGCGCGTGTTCTCTTTGCGCAACAATGCTTCACAAACCGAGCGAGCCGCATCGTGGCTGCGAACAAATTTGCGAACAAAAAGCAAAACGCCGCGATCTCTCGCGGCGCTAAGTTGTTTGTTTTTAGTGGTGGAGCCGAACGGGATCGAACCGTCGACCTCCTGAATGCCATTCAGGCGCTCTCCCAATTGAGCTACGGCCCCACGCGTGGGATTGCGGGAAAACTAACGCCGCAAATGCTTCAAAATTCCGCGCGCGAGAGTACCATGAGTGCACCGTGAACAAACCTCGCGTGGCCAGGCCGCAGACCACGACATTGTCCTCTCTCTCCAAAGGCTTGCCGCGGTTGCGGCTGCCAAAGTCGGCGCCCCCGATGTCCGCTCCGCGCCCGCGTCCCAACGTCCTGTCGCCGCGCAGCCGAAAGAAGTAGCGGACCCCCTGTGTTAGCCTCGATCGAGATGGATGGAAGCGAAGATCCGCTGCATCCGGCGATCCTCGGCCTGAAAACCGTCTGCCGGTGCAACAACATCAAGTACCGCACGATCGAGCGCGCCATCCGCGGCGGCGCGCGTACGCTCAGCCAGATCGCGATGTGCACCACCGCCACGACCGGCCACTGCGGCGGTAGCTGCACGCCCGACGTCCAGGAGATGCTGGCCGAACATTGCGTTCCCGGCGCAGTTCCGACCAGCCACCCGCGACCAGCGACCAGCGAATCCAACCAATGGTGGGTGCGAAAGAAATGAAGAAATTCGACATCTATCTCAAACCCAGTTGAACGTCCTGCCGCAAAGCGGTGGCCTACCTGGAAGGTAAAGGCTTCGAGCTCAACAAACGCGACATGGCGAAAGACGCGCCGGCGCGCGATCTCCTTGCGCGCCTCATCGATGACGACCATCCCGAGGAGTTTTTGAACCAGCGGAGTCCGGCGTACAAGGAGCGGAACCTCGGCGGCCGCACGCTGACGAAGGCGCAAGTCATCGAGTTGATGATGGAAGATCCGAATCTGATCCGGCGTCCGGTGGTCGTGCGCGGGCCGAAGCGCGCGATCTTCGGATTCGATCAGGCCGAGTACGACGACCTCGCATGATTCCTCCGGCAGCGATGGCCATCGCCGCGCTGACGGTGATGCTGTGGATCATGTGGAGCGACACGATCCGTTCGCGCCGCTCCTCGCAGGTGGTGTACACGGTGCGGATCGCGCTCTACCTGATCATGGGCGCGGTGCTCGTTCTCAACCGGGTGCGCTATCCGTATCTGTTTTCACCCGGTGCAACCGGGCTTGTCGTGGTGGCGGCTGCCGTGGCCGCGTTCGGCGCGCTGTACTTCGGCCGCAAGCTCGTCCGGCGAGGGTGAGAACGCTCACGGCGAAAAGGTATGGGTTTCCTTACGTTGTTACGTCCGCTTCTTCAGCGTCACTAGCACTAGAATGCCGTGTCCAACCCAGGAGGTCCATGTGCTCCAACGTCGTACATACGTCGTCGTCGTCCTCGCTTTGTTCGCCGCCGCTTCGCTGCAGGCGGTGACCTACGTGGTCCCGTCGGATCGGGATCTAGTCCGCATGGCCGACGCGATCGTGATCGCCAGCGCGGTCGAGTCGCACCCGCAGCGCAACGAACTTGGCGGAATCGAGACGGCGACGACGTTCCGGATCGACGATCAGCTGAAAGGCGGACGGTCGGCGGAGCTCACTGTTATCGAGCCCGGTGGGAGCTTCGATGGACACATCATGTTCATCCCCGGTTCGCCTCGATTCGTCAATGGAACGCGATACCTCCTCTTTCTGCACCGCATGCCCAGCGGGAAGCTGACCGTTCACGGGCTCGGTCTCGGCAAGTTCGACTTCACCTCCGACATCGAAGGCCAGGCGCTCGTCAGCCGCGGCGGCGATGAATCGGCGATCGGCTGGAATCCTGACGGATCGATCTACACTGAAAGGCTTCGCAGCGCACCGCAGTTTCTCGATTTTGTGCGCACCGTAGCGAAGTTTCCTACAGCTCCCGTGGGGGAAAACTACTTCGCTCCGCATTCGACAGGTGTATCGGCATCGTTGATCTTGAGGCCAGCTCCGAACTTCGTCCCAAGCGATTACCTGTTTACGGACAACAATCCTCCGCTTCGTGTCCCCGGCGGTACGGCCTCGTTTGGGTACTGCTGCTCACCGACCTTTCAACCCTCACCGCTTGACGGGCCCGCTGCAGCGGCGGGTGGCGTGGCTCTATGGAACGGCACGGGCGTGATTCACTACACAATCTCCGGTACGAACACCGCAATGGGGGGAGTCACAACTCCTGACGATATCAACACCATCTTGTTCAACGATTCCCGCATTGATTCGACGTTCGGGTCTGGTGTTGTTGCTGTGGGCGGAGTCTTGAACGCCGTCGGAACCCACACTTTCGGAGGGCAGACGTTTTTTTCATCGTCGGAACTCGACGTTGCGGTGGCGACGAACAGCAATTTCAACTCCGCTATTGGCCAGGCAATCTTCAATGCCGTCCTGGCTCATGAGTTGGGTCACACGCTCGGCTTCCGCCATGCCGACGGCAGCGGTACCATAACCAGCCCTCCTCCCAATTGCGCCGCGCCGATGCCGTGCTCGACGGGCCAGCAGGCGATCATGGAGCATCTGGTCGGCCGCACCTCGCTCGGTCAGTGGGACATGGACGCGGCGAACACGGTGTACGGCTCCGGATGCAATCCACCGTCGATCAGCGTTCAGCCGCAAAGCACGAGCATCACGGCCGGCAATAGCGCGACGCTGAGCGTCACGGCGTCCGGCACCGGCGACACCTATCAGTGGTTCACCGGGGCGCCCGGAACAGGCTCGCCAATCAACGGGGCGACAGGTTCATCGGTGCAGGTCAATCCCTCGACAACGACCACATTCCACGTGCGTGTGACCGCCTGCGGCACGACCGTCAACAGCAGCGCGGCCACCGTCACCGTCTCCTGTCTCAACCCGTCCATCACGACGCAGCCGCAGAGCCAGAGCATCACCGCCGGCACAACCGTGAATCTGACCGTCGGCGCAAACGGATCCAGCCCCACGTATCAGTGGTTCCAGGGCACACCGGGCAGCGGAACGCCCACCGGTCAAACGACGGCCACCATCACGGTAGGTCCGCCTTCGACGACGTCGTTTTACGTCGTCGTTACCGCGTGCGGACAGACGGCCACCAGCAACGTTGCCACGATCACCGTCGCTCCCTGCACCAGCCCATCAATCGTCACCCATCCGCAGAGCACATCGATTCTCGCCGGTGGGACCACGACGCTGACTGTCGCTGCAAACGGATCCAACCTCACCTATCAGTGGTTCATCGGCACGTCCGGAAACACGGGCAACCCGATCGCCGGCGCAACCGGCCCGAGCCTCGTCGTCTCTCCGAACACGCAGACGTCGTACTGGGTGCGCGTCACCGCGTCGTGTAACAGCAACTTCGCCAACAGCAACACGGCCACCGTCAGCATCGGCGTGGCGTGCTCCACGACACTGACGTCCGTGACTTCATCCGCGAACCCCGTTCTTCCCGGCGCATCGTTCGCGCTCACCGCGAACGCCACTACGACGAGCGGCACGCTGTCGTATCAATGGTTCAGCGGCGCGCTCAACGACACCTCCTCCGGCGTCCTCGGCGCCTCGCAGACGTTCACCACCTCGGAAACCGCGACCACGAACTACTGGGTGAAAGTCACGGCATCGTGCGGAGGATCGCCGCAGACCGCGCAGTTGACCGTCAACCTGAACACCGGCACCTGCGGCACGAACCCCAATCAGCTCTGCATCAACGGCACGCGGTACCGGGTCACCGTCACGGCGAAAGACACGAACGGCACAACCGGCCAGGGCGTCGCGAACTATGAGTCCGACGTCTTCGGCTACTTCACGCTGCCGACGTTCTCCACGCCGAGCGATCCGCAGATCTTCGTGAAGGTCATCGCAACGACGCCGTGGGTCTTCTACGCCGGACTCACGAACCTCGATTACACGATCACCGTCGTCGACACGCAGACCGGACAGACATTCAAGACGCTTCACGTCCTGCCTCCGGTGCAGGACCCGCGCAGCCTCGCGCCGGAGCAATCGATCGGCGACTACGACGTCGACGGCTTCAACACGCATTCGGGCAACAAGAACGTGGAGTGTGCTCCGGTCCAGATCAGCGCCGCGCAGACGACGGCCACTCCGGGATCTTGTCCGAACAACGGTTCGTCGCTCTGCCTGCTGAGCCGCTTCACCATCACCTTGCAGGCAGTGGTCAACAACTCCAGCGGCGCGAGCAGCGCCGGCGCGACGGTCCCCGGCAACTCGCAGTTCGGCTTCTTCACCACGCCGGCGATCGCCGGACCGAGCGACGTGCAGGCGTTCATCAAGATGATCGACGCCCACACCTTCGACGGCCACTTCTGGGTCTTCCTCGGCGGCCTGACCGACTTCCAGCTGACGTACACCGTGACCGACACCCAGACCGGCAAGCAGAAGATCTATCGCAAGCCGCCGGGCAGCACATGCGGATGGAACGACACGAGCGCGTTTAACTTCTAACGGGTCGCAGGTCGCAGGTCGGAAATGCACCGGCCTGCGACCGGAGTATGCG
>JBBRMQ010000115.1:0-12859 GCA_038230775.1 Thermoanaerobaculia bacterium | reverse complement strand
TGCTGTGTGCGTCCCCACCCCCACCCACCCCCCCCGCGACCCTGCTAGTTACTTCGACTTCTTCTCGCCCGCAACAGTCTCTTTCGCATCCGCCTTCGACTTCACCGTCTCCAGGCTGACCGAGATTTCGACATCATCGGCGAGAAGCATCCCGCCGTTGTCGAGTGCCTTGTTCCAGTTGATGCCGTAGTCCTTGCGGTTGAGCATGATCGTGGTCGAGAAACCGGCGCGCTCGTTGCCCCACGGATCTTTCATGAAGCCGAGGAATTCGACGGGGAGCGTGACGCGCTTGGTGACGCCGCGCAGCGTGAAGTCGCCCGTCACGTTGTAGAGGTCCTTCTTCGCCGTGGCGACGACGCGCTGGCTCTTGAACGTGATCTCCGGGTTTTTCTCAGCGTCGAAGAAATCGGCGCTGCGAAGATGCTTGTCGCGGTCCGCGACGCCGGTGTTGACCGAAGCGGTCTTGATCGTGAACTCCACCGACGACTCGGCCGGCTTGGTGCGATCCATCGTCACCTTGCCCGCGAAGTCATCGAACTTGCCCGTCACCTTGCTCATCATGTGACGGACTCTGAACGTCGCCTCGGAATGGTTCTTATCGACGACGAATGAATCGGTCGCCGCGAACGCGCTGGCGGCGACGAGGACGGTGAAAACTGCAGATACGAACTTCCTCATGAAACTTCCTCCTTGTTGTTCAGGACTGCGTTGAGACCCTCGCGCATGCGGTCGAGCGATGCGACGAGCTGCGCGAGTTGTCTTGGTTTGATCGCGTTGATGACCGTGTCGGTGGCTTGAACGATGTCATCGTCAAGGCGCGCGAGAAGGGCGGTACCGGCCGGGGTGATGCGGCAATAGACGCAGCGGCGATCGTCCACCGAACGCTCGCGCTCGACGAATTTCTTCGCTTCCAGCCGGTCGATGAGACGCGTGATGCCGGGCGTCTGCTCGATCATGCGCGTGGCGATCTCGAGCGTCGGCAGCCCGTCGCGCCCGGCTCCGCGCAGAATGCGCAGCACGTTGTACTGCTGGGTGGTGATGCCTTGCGGCTCCACGACGGCAGTGATCGAGCGCCGGACGAGATCGGCCGTACGCATCAGCGCGACGGCGGCTTCCTGCCCTTTCGATCGGAACGGCTTCGACTGCTTGATCTCGCTCTGAATCGACATCGGAGCGCGTACGTTATCCGTCAATAGTTGACATGTCAAGTATTAGGCCGCGTTGAAGCGGTGTTGCCGGTTTCTTCTAGCCCTTGCGGCCGGATTTGCGGCGGCGGTCATCGGCTTCGGCGGCCGAGATCACCCGCCACACGATGACGACGACGACAGCGAGGCCGATGAGGAGATACGTCAGCATGAGGAGCCTTCTCGTGGATCGGAGCTAAGAGGAGAGGATCAGACGATCGAGCTTAGTCCGGATCGCGTGACGCATCGAGAACGATTCCCGCGTGCGCCGTCATCATACTCCCTGCGTCGTCTCGCACGTGACCGTGCGCAGCCGGGCCAGGCGCGTCGCCGCCAGATCGCGATCGGACTGGTTGCGGAACGCTCCCACGATCGTCGAGCCTGATCCGGTCATCGCCGCCCAGGCCGCTCCCTGCTCGTAGAGCTTCATCTTCATCGTGTGCAACTGGGGCAGCCGCTCGAAGATGGAGTCTTCGAAGTCATTGATGAGCTCCGTCGCGTGACTGAGCAGGTCTCCCTCGATCATCGCCCGATAACGATCGATGCCGAGGGGCGGCGAGAACCTTCTGAGGGAAGCGTAGGCGCCGGCGGTGGAGACGCGTTCATTCGGCAGAAGCAGCAGCAGAGGCACCGGTGCTACGCCTTCCAACGCGGTGATCAACTCGCCGCGGCCGGTCGCGTACGCAGTTCCGCCGGAGAGGAAAAAGGGAACGTCCGAACCGAGGGACAACGCGATCTCCGGGTCGGAGCGATCGAACGCCCGCAATATCGCGGCGGCATCCGACGACCCGCCGCCTAACCCACCGCCCGCCGGAATCCGCTTTTCCAACTGAATGTCCGCGGTCACGCCGATCGCTTTCGCCGCACGGATCACCAGATTCGCGTCATCGACCGGAATCGTGGAATCGTTGCATTGCAGTGTGAGCCGTTTCGCGGGCTCGATCGTCAGCGTGTCGTGGAGCGAGATCGTCTGGAAGAGCGTCTCGATGTCGTGGAAGCCGTCAGCGCGCTTGCCGGTGACGCGCAGCGCCCAGTTGATCTTCGCGTACGCGCGGACCTGCATCGCCCGCGATCATAACTGCGGCAGCACGCAGCAGCGGTAGTCGCCCGGAACCGTCAGCGGCGCGATCGGCGCCGGGCTCGCGTAATCCTCGAGGTGATCGATCTCCACGCGCTGCACGCCGCGCACGACGACCACTTTCCGCGGCGGATACACCGGCGGATCGTATGCCACCACCAAGTCCTGCAGCCGCGCCGCCTGCAACACCTGCCCCGCGAACTCGACCGACGTCGCGTCTTTCGGAGGGATTCCGAGAATCAGAAACGCCAGCGCCGCGGGATTCGATCCGATGAAGCCGAAGCTGCCGGTGAAATCGCCCGCCTTCCCCTGCCACGCGGTCTTGTCGATGTCGTTGAGAAACACGATCTGGCCATTCGCGGCGTAAAGACGTACTGCCGAAGTGTTGATGACGGGCGCGTAGGCGGTGATCAACATGTCACCGTCCGCGCCGACCTGCAACTGCGCGCGCACCGATTGCGTCTGCGTGCCGTTCATCATCCGGATGCGGACGACGCTGCGCTGTCCGGTGAAGTGCGCGGGCGGCGCGAGCGTGGTGATCGGTTGCTCGCCGACCGGGCGCGCCGTGCGGCAAGCAATCAACGCGAGCGCCAGAGAAACGGCAACCGCGAACTTGTGCCGGGGATCCTTCGCTTCGCTCAGGATCTGGATCACCGTTGCGATCGATTCGTCTGCTGTTTTTCGACTTCAGCGATCTTCGACCGCAGCTTCGCCTCGTCCTTCGACTCCGGCTCGAGCGTCAGCGCCTCGCGATAGAGGCCGAGCGCGCGATGGTAATCGCCGCGCTTGGCGAAGACGTCGCCCAGATGCTCGTGAACGGTGGCGTCACGAGGAAGAAGGTGGGTCGCGTCGGTCAGAAACTTCTCCGCCAGATCGAGCTTGCCCTGCCGGAAGTAGACCCAGCCTAGCGAGTCGACATACGCGCCGTTCCGCGGGTCCTGATGCACCGCGCGGGTGAGCATATCCGCCGCGCGATCGAGATTCGTCCCCAGCTCGGCCCACATGTAGCCGAGGTAGTTGAGCGTGGCGGCGTTGTCGGGGTGTTTGTCGAGAAGCTGAAGGAAGATCTCCTCGGCATGCTTCTTGTCGCCGGAGCGCTCGAGCGCCGATCCGAGCGCGAACTGCAGGTCCGCATCGTCCGGCTTGCTGCGCGTCGCGTCGCGGAGCAGGGCAATCGCCGGCTCGTAGTGCTCGGTCTGCATGTAGGCCTCGGCCGCTGCCGTCGTGTTCTTCGGACCAAATTTGGAGGCAGCGGTCGCGGCGGTGCGCGCGCGATCGAGATCGCCGTTGCGTACGAGCATCTCGACGTAGCGTGCGTTCACGATGGGATCGGATCCGAAGCGATCGACGAGCGGCTGCAACATCGCGATCGCGTCGCTGTACTTTTTCTGCTTGCGGTAGGCCTCGAGGGCGATGCCGATCGCCTGCGCATTCGGCTTGTCGCGGAACACGAGAAGAGGACGGATCTGGTCGATCGCGGCCGCGTAGTTGTTCTTTTGCAGGTCGATGAACGCGAGCTGCGTCTTCGCCAGCACCTGCAGGTTGTCGGTGACGTCCTGCAGCGCGAGCAGCGAACGAAAGGCCTTCGCCGCTTCGTCATACTTGCGCTGTCCGAGCTGGCTGAGACCGAAGCTGGCGAGGAGCTCGGGGTCATCCGGCGTTTTCTCGAGCAGCTTGCGATACAGCTTGTCCGCCTCCGGGTACTGTTCGAGATCGTTCAAGGCCTCCGCCAGGTAGTACTGGGAACGGAGGTCTTTGGGGTCCGCCTCGACGAGAGACTTGAACGCCAGGCGCGCTTTCTCCGGCGAGCCCGATCGCAGCCAGAAGAAGGCCTGCTGGCGCTGCAGATCGAGGTTCATCGGATCTTCGTTGACGAGCGGCTGCAGGAGCTCGGCCGCTTTCTGCCATTCGTTCTCGCGCTGATAGATGTCGATGAGCTGCAGGATCGCGGGGCCGAACGTCGGATCCACTTCCACCGCACGCTCGAGGTACTGGCGCGACTCGTCGCCGCGACCGAGCTTCGTCAGCACCTGCGCGTATGTGTAATTGAGCGTCCGTTGATCGGGGGCCCGTTCCAGCAGCGTGGCCATCGTCCGTTCCGCCTCCGCCGTGCGACCGGTGGAGAGCTGGATCTGCGCCACCGCCATGCCGGTGCCGAGGTCGTCGACGTTGATCTTGAAGGCGGCCTGGAGATGCGTCAGCGCGTCTTCGACTCTCGTCTTGTCCTGACCGGCGCGATCGAGAAGAAGACGCCCGAGGATTCGCTGCGCGTCGAAGAAATCGGGCTTGAGAGCGACGACTTCGCGCAACTCTTTTTCGGCCGACTCGATGCGCGAGGCATCGATGAGGATCATCGCGCGCTCGAATTTCAGCGTCGGGTTTCCCTCGTTGCGCGCCACGACCTTGTCGATTCGCGACAGCGCCTCGTCGTAGCGGCCGTCGGCTGCAGCGAGTTTGGCGAGGATGAATTCGTAGGGATCTTCGGAGAACTCCTGGGCGGCGGCGACGCTTGCGAACAGCGCGAACGCGATGAGGAGAAACCACTTCTTCATTGTCGGCATCGTATCACCCGGAATCAGCTGAACATTTGACGCCCGCGTCGCATTCTGATCGCGATGCTGCCTCGAGCGCAGCCCGTTTCGTGCCATGTGCGGCGAATGTGTTAAAAACAAACCAGAACCTTGAGCCTCGAACGAATTGAGATCACCCCATTTGCGGTGATCGTGGGAGACATCCTGCAGGAACGCGGGACCGGCTACCTGACGATCATCAAATCCCCACTGCGGAAAGTCCTCTACTGGTCCCAGGGTGAGCTCGTGCTGACGACCTCCTCGGCGCCCGAGGATTCCCTCGCCGATTTCCTCGTGCGGCGCGGCGTGGTTCCTCCCGATCGCGCGGCGACTCTGGTGCCGGCGGATCCCACCGACGCCGTGGCGCGATTTCACGAGTCCGGCATGCTGGAGATGGCGTGGCGGCAGACGCTCCTACGCGAGTGGCTGACGACGCAGTTCGTCCCGCTTTTCTCACTGGACGAGGGAACGGCGGCGTTCACCGAGCACCCCGCGATCGATCCCGATCGCCGCGTTTTTCTGCAGTCTTCTTCGGCGCTCGTCCTGGAGGGCGTCCGATCCATCACCAACGGCCTCGTTCTGCGACGCTCACTCGGTGATCTGAAGCGCGAGATCGCTCCGGCACGCGAGTCGCGATTCTCCATCGACAACATTCCGCTCACCGAGCCGGAACGCACGATCGCCGCCACGCTGACCGAGCGCCAGACGATTGAAGCGTTCCTGAAACATTTCTCCACCGATTCGGTGATGGCGGCGAAAGTCGTCATCGGCCTCATGGCTCTGGGAACATTCTCCACCGTCGATTTCCAAACGCCGGCGGTCTCGAACCAGGTCAACGCCGACGACATGCAGCGCGACCTCGAGCTTCTGGCGGCGATCGGCTCCAGCGATCAGCGCTCGCTGCGCGCCGTCGCCCTGTCGCGGCAGCTCGGCATGCTCGATCACTATCAGGTTCTGGACCTTCCCCGCGGGGCCATACGCGCGCAGGTCATCACGGCGGCGGAGGAGCTGCGAAAGAAATACGAGGCGTCGACCTATCCGCCCATCGTTCGCGACTCGGTGCAATCGATCACGCGGCGCATCGACGAAGCCATGGGCGTGCTCAAGGATTCGATCCGCCGCCAGACCTACGACAAGATGCTGACGCAGCGGAGCGGGCGCGCCGGCGGCACTGAAGAGCTGCAGAAACGCGTCACACGGCGGGCGATCGCAGAACAGAATTTCCAGAAGGCGCGCGACATCACGATCACCTCCAGCGATTACTACAGCGCGATCGTGCTGCTGCGACAGGCCGTCGAATACGAGCCCGACCACGTCGATGCCTGGTATCTCCTCGGCCAATGTCAGGAGCGGAATCCGAAGTGGCGCCGCGAAGCCGCGGAGAGCTATCAGCGAGTCCTGTCCATCGATCCGAACCACATCGATGCGTTGATCTCCCTCGGCGACGTGTACAAAGCCGAGGGCCTCGGCTCTCGCGCCCAGAGCTGCTACGAGGACGTGCTGAAGATCTCTCCCGAAAACCAGCAGGCCGTGAGTCGGATGGAAGGGTTCAAGAAACGATAGTAAGGATGGCGAGATGTTAGGAAGGCGGCCGCACAACCTTCCCAACGTCCTAACATCCCAACGGCCTAACGAACTTACTTGTCTTCTGGCCGGTTGTCCGCAAAGCCGTCGCTCAGATCGCTGGACGGCTTTTTCGGGGAGTTCTCGCCGCTGTGTTCCCCGCGGCCGCCGCCTTCGTAGCCGAGGACTTCATCGCCGCGGATCGCTTCGATCTTTTCAATCTGCTCTTCGGTGGATTTCTTAGGCTCGCTCATGGGCCTGGATAAAGCAAGGAGCGGGCCGGAGTTCACATCAATTCCCGCATGATCTTGTCGAGCGCATCCTTTGCAGGACGGGTCTGCGCTTCGTTCAGGCTGAACAGCGGCTCGTCGGTCATGTTGAGCATTTTGAGGAAGCTCTTCTTCTCGGGACGTAGATAGACCAGGCCGGTCAGCATTGAGCCTTCGTCGACCGCTTTGTGCAGACGCTGGAGGGCCTGAACGGCGTTCGACGGGTCGTAGTCCTCTTCCAGCCTCTTGAGCAGGATGCGGGACCCGTCGTGGAGCGTGACCTCGCGCATCTCGCCCGGATCGATCTCCACTTCGATCTGATCGTACGACTGCACGAATCCGATCTGGTGCAGGAGCTCGTCGTGCTCTTTCGCGTAGGTGTACCCCTTCGTCGAGCCCTCATGATTGTTGAAGGTGACGCATGGGGAGATCACGTCGATGACCGCCATGCCGTCGTGGGCGATCGCGCCCTTCAGGATGTTGATCATCTGCTTCGGATCGCCGGCGAAACCCCGTGCGACGTAGCCGCAGCCCAACTCCACTGCCAGCGCACAGAGATCCATCGGAGGCAGGTCGTTGATCACGCCTGTCTTCAGCTTCGAGCCTTCATCGGCGGTGGCGGAGAATTGCCCTTTCGTCAGGCCATACACGCCGTTGTTCTCGATGATGTAGATGATCGGGATGTTGCGCCGGACCATATGCATGAACTGGCCGAGGCCGATCGAGGCGGTGTCGCCGTCGCCGGAGACGCCGATGCCAACGAGCTTCCGGTTCGCGAGAGCGGCGCCCGTCGCCACTGCGGGCATGCGGCCGTGAACGCTGTTGAAGCCGTGCGAACGCTGAAGAAAATACGCCGGCGTCTTCGACGAGCAGCCGATGCCGGAGTACTTCGCGACACTCTCCGGCTTGACGTTCATCTCGAAGAACGCGCGCACGATCTGGTTGCTGATCGCGTCGTGCCCGCATCCGGCGCAGAGCGTCGATTTGCCTCCGTGATAGTCAGTGGGCTTCAGTCCGAGGCGGTTTTCTTTTGGAGCTTCTGCTCCCGATTTGATGGTGCTCTCTGCCATGTTTGTCTCCTGTGTGAGGACCGGCTTCTGTGTGAGGACCGGCTTCTGTGTGAGGACTGGCTTCTGTGTGAGGACCGGCTTCAGCCGGTCATGTCTGGCCGGCTCAAGCCGGCCCCCACACTCAGTCCTCGCTCCTGGCTTGCTTTCCAACGCGCTTGTCGATGCCAGCGCGGACGATTTTCTCTTTCTGGTTCGCTTCGAGATGCAGCACGGCGTTGGTGATCGAGCGGGCATCGCATGGAAGCCCGATGTAATGCAGGATCTTGCGGATCTTGGTCTGATCGTCGCCCACTTCGAGCCGGAGCAGATCGGCCATCTGACCGTCGCGGTTCTGCTCGACGACATAGATGCGATCGTGATCGGCCACGAACTGCTTGACGTCATCGGTGAACGGCAGCGCGCGCAGGCGAAGGTAGTCGGTCTCGAAATCGCGCTCGCGGCGCAACTGATCGCGCGATTCCTGCAAAGCGAAGTCCGTGGTGCCGTAGGCGATGAATCCGATCTTCGACCCCTTGCGATCGATCACCGGTTGCGGGACGAACTGCTTCGCGGTCTCGAACTTCTTCGCCAGCCGGTCGACCGTCGCTTTGTAGTCTTCGGGACGCTCGGAGTAGCGCGCCTGCGTGTCGTGACCGGAGCCACGCGTGAAGTAGGACGCCATCGGATGATCGGTTCCCGGCAGCGTGCGATACGGAATGGCGTCGCCGTCGACGTCCAGGTAGCGTCCCCACTTCCCGCCTAACTCGTCGAGCCTCTCCTTCGTCAGCACCTTGCCGCGGCGATACGGCTTCGTCGGATAGACGAACGGGTCCGACATCCAGTTGTTCATGCCGAGGTCGAGGTCGGAGAGGACGAAGATCGGGGTCTGGAACATCTCGGCGATGTCGAGAGCCTCGCTGCCGAATTCGAAGCATTCGGCGACGCTGCCGGGGATGAGGCAGATGTGCTGCGTGTCGCCATGCGAGAGCGAGAACGCCTCCAGAATGTCGCCTTGCGCCGTGCGGGTGGGAAGGCCGGTCGAGGGGCCGACGCGCTGCACGTCCCAGATCACGCCGGGGATCTCGGCGAAGTAGCCGAGGCCGGCGAATTCGGCCATGAGCGAGATGCCCGGGCCCGCGGTGGACGTCATGGAACGGGCGCCCGCCCATCCTGCGCCTAACACCATCCCCACGGCCGCCAGCTCATCCTCGGCCTGCACGATGGCGAAGGTGGCCTTGCCATCGGGACCGATGCGGTATTGCTTCATGTAGTCGATAAGCGACTCGCACAGCGAGGATGACGGCGTGATCGGGTACCAGGTGACGACGGTGACGCCACCGAACATCGCGCCGATCGCCGCAGCGGCGTTGCCGTCGATGATGATCTTGCCCGCGGTCTTGTTCATGCGCTCGATGCGCCAGCGGTTCTGCTTCGGAAGGTTGGCCTTCGCGTATTCGATGCCTTTGTCGATCGATGCCACGTTGGGATCGATCGCCTTCTGTTTGCCTTTGAACTGTTTGGTGATCGCGGCGACGATCTCGGCGCGATCGATGCCGATCAGCTCCGCGACGATGCCGACGTAGACCATGTTCGTCAGCAGCTTGCGCAGCCGCGAATCGGTGGACAGCTCGCCGGCGAGCTTGGCGAACGGCACATCGAAGAACGTGATGTCGTCGCGGATCGCTTTGCAGTTGAGCGGAGCGTCGTAGATGCAGAGCGATCCGGGCTCCAACGCTTCGACGTCTTCGCGCGAGGTCTGCGCGTTCATGCAGACCATCAGGTCGACTTCCTTCTTGCGGGCCGTCCAGCCGTCCTTGTTCGCCCGGATGGTGAACCAGGTCGGCAGGCCCGCGATGTTCGACGGGAACATGTTCTTGCCGCTGACGGGGACGCCCATCTGGAAGATCGAGCGCATCAGAACGCTGTTCGAGCTCTGCGATCCCGATCCGTTGACCGTCGCGACGTGAATGGTGAGGTCGTTGACGACAGGCTGGCCCGACGTGACTTCTTCGTCGAGTACGGCCGTCGCGGTTGCGCTATCGGACAATTTGGGACTCCTTCTTGGAAGTGCCGCGCATTTTAGCAGTGTCAGTGTGGGGCTCTGTCATGACAGTCACACGGACACCGCTATCATGCGCCCAATGCTCCGCACGATCTGGGTCGTGATCATCGCGATCCTCGACACGGTTCCCTTTTCCACGGCGACGATTTTTGTCGCCGTCTTCAAGTCCAACGCGAAGGCCATCGACTGGATCATCCGTTCGTGGGCGCGGGTCCTGGTGTGGGCGGCGGGGATTGATCTCCGGGTCGAGAATAGCGAGGTCATCGATTCGAAGCAGCGTTACATTCTGGTGGCGAATCACTACAGCTACTTCGACATCCCGTGCGTGTTCGCGGCGATCAAGCAGCCGATCCGCTTCATGGCGAAGGTCAGCCTCTTCAAGATTCCGATCTTCGGCTGGGCGATCGGACGCGCAGGCTTCATCCCGATCGACCGCAAGAACCGCCGCACTGCTGTGAAGTCGTTCGATCTGGCCGTGATGCGCATCCGCAAAGGAAACACGATCGTCGTCTTTCCGGAAGAAGGACGAACGCGCGAGCGCGCCATGCGCCCGTTCCAGCGCGGTGGATTCCTGCTCGCGCTGAAATCCGGGCTGCCGATCCTGCCCGTTGCCATCGACGGCACCTACGACGTCTTTCGCGTCGGCGCGAAACGCGTGACGCCCGGGCCGGTGACGATCAAGGTGGGAACACCGATCCCGACGGAAGGGCTGACGGTTCGCGACAAGTCGAGGCTCCTGCGCGAGTCGCGGCAGCAGATCCTGAAGATGTTAGGGATGACCGAAGAGCCGAAGGCGGGAACGGACGTAGACTAGACGGCATGGTCGTCGGCGAGCCAACCGAAGCTCATCGCGTCATCGCCGGCCGTTACGCTCTCACGGCGAAGCTGGGATCTGGTGGTTTCGGATCCGTCTATCTGGCGCACGATCAGGTGCTCATGCGCGACGTCGCCGTAAAGCTGATCACATCAACGTCCGCCGATCACCGCGAACGATTCCTTCGCGAGGCCCGCGCCACAGCGCGCTTGCACCACCCCCACATCGTTGGCATTCATGACGCGGGGGACGATGCCGGCACGCTCTATCTGGTTCTCGAGCTGGTGACGGGACGCCCGCTGGATGCGCTTCTCTCGCCGGAGGGCATGGAGCCCCGGCGCGTGAAGAGGATCGTTGCGCAAATCGCGGAAGCGCTGGCTGCAGCGCACGCCGCAGGCATCGTGCACCGCGACATCAAGCCGTCGAACATCCTCATCGACTCCAGCGACTCGGCGAAGATCGCCGACTTCGGGATCGCACGCAGCGCTCATGACGCGCATCTCACGAACAGCAGCACGCTCCTCGGCACCCTCCGTTACATGGCGCCGGAACAACTCCGCGGCGGTGAGTCAGTGAATCCGGCAGCCGATCTCTTCTCGCTGGGCCTCGTCGCGTACGAGATGCTGACCGGCCGCTCGGCGGGCGGGAATCGCGAGTTCACGGCCGAGGAGCGGGTGCGCGCTCCCGATCTCACACGCATCGTAAAGCGACTTCTGAGCGAAGATCCGGCCGCGCGAGGAACCGCGGAACAACTCGAGCGAGAGCTCGGGGGCGCATCCGCCGAACGCTCGCCGCTCTTCCGGCGGATGGCACTCGTGGCGCTGGCAATCGCACTGATCACTGGCGGCGTTCTGTATTCACGGCTCGACGGAAACAGGACGCACCCCACCCAGCGCCCCATCAGCTCACTTCGGCTTTCCCACGCCCGCTCGTCGGACCTCATCGCCGCGATGGACGGTGGCCGGCTGGCCGGCGTTCCCATATCGATCACCGCACGCGGAACATCGAGCGTGGAGATCTCGGCGGCGGATGACAGAGACCTCTCGCGGGCAACACAGGCGATCCGGGTGTTTGACGCGTTGTCCGGATCGTCATTCCTCTCGGAACCAAACCTGTTCACCGGATCGAAGGCTTCGGTCCGGGTGATTTCCTGCGCCGGCGATTTTGCGATCGCCGACTTCATCTCGTTCGTCGCGTACGCCACGCACTGGCCACTGGTCGTCGACGGCTCCGCAAAACGCGGCCCGACGATGCGGGTCGCGGTTCAGGACGCGCCGTGGGACGAAGCGGTCCGCAACCTCATCGCCAGCTCCAGCCTGACGACCTGGCGTGACGGTGACGTCTGGATTCTCGAGTCGCAGCAGCGACAGCGCGAACGCGAACGCATCGATCCTCACGCCTGGGTCTCGTTTCAGCTGAACAGACCGGATAAGTCCACCGTCATCGAGCTGATCCGACCGATGCTGAGCGAATGGGGCGCCGCAGCCGTCTCCCACGACCAACAGATCGTTGTTTGCGACACGCTGGAGCGGTTGAAGGCGCTGAAGCCGGTCATCGGGGCGCTGGACCGCGACGCCGGCCCATCCTCCGAGCAACCGGCGAAGTCGCGCTACTCCGGGGAGCGCATCAGCCTGAATCTTCGCGATGCGGATCTGGTGGACTTGCTGCATCAGATCTCACGTCTTGCGCACCTGCCGCTCGTCATCGACTCGACTGTTCGCGGATCCGTCTCGGTGAGCCTCACCGACGTTCCCTGGGACAACGCTTTGGGCGCGATCCTGCTGTCGCAAGCGCTGGCGTATTCGTCCTCGAACAGCGGCGTAACGATCGTCCCCGAGAGCAAGATGTTCAACGGAGCTCCGATCGAGCGCACCATCCATCTGCGGCACGAAAAGCCGACGTTCTTCCGTGCATTTGCGAAAGCGCTCAGCCCTGCGCTCCAAATCGTGATCGCCGACGATGCATCGGGGACGCTGGTGTTACGCGGCGAACCGAGCTCCGTTGAGAACTCCGCCAGAGTGATCGCGCGCATCGATGAGTGAGGCTGATCAGCCGGATGCGGTCCGGAGACAATCCGCCACAGCCGTCAGATCAGCCGGCTGAAGAGTCCGAAGATCAAGAGTGAATCGATCGTCGACGATCCGTCCGACGATCGCCGCGGCCAGGAATCGATCGAAAAGCTCGTTCGCGTTCCACGGCACCTCGATCGCAACCGAGGGCATGGACTCGGTGGGGGTCGTTCCGCCGACTAACGCGCAAGAGCTGTCGGC
>JBBRMQ010000114.1:0-12948 GCA_038230775.1 Thermoanaerobaculia bacterium | reverse complement strand
TGGCGGGTTGGCCGTCGCCTTATCCACACCGCCGCGCATGGATCGCGCACCCGCAACAAGCATCGCTTTCAGAAGCGCGGGGCTGGCCGACGCAGGACTTGGAGTTCCTCCCAGGGAGGCCGCGTAGACGCGACTCGCAATGAGAGCGGCGCCCGCTCCTACGGGAGCTGCGAAACTCGTTCCTGACGAGATCCAGTAGTCGGGATCGTAACTCGGTGTGCCATATCCGAGGCAGTCAATGTTCGCACCGACGGTCGATCTGGTTGATACGATTTGAGAGGCCGGCGCGAACAGGTCGGGCTTGTTGTAGGTATCCCAACCGTGGCCGCCGGTCAGGACGTGCGTTCCGTGCTTGCTGTCAGCCATGATGTTTGAAAATGAATTCGCCTCGTCGGGGACAGTCGAACAATTTCGCCATTCGTCGGCAGCGCGGACGTTCTCGGCTCCGCCCACGGATATAACGTTCTTCGCGGTGGCTGGCGGCGACAGGGGAAGAAGATGGTTTGGCTGGTTGGGTGGATCCTGGGAGCGATTCCCAGCCGATACGGTCAACGTGATCGGAGCACCGCCCGCGCCGAGCCCGTTTGAATCGCGCACGGCGATATCAAAATCGCGAGACATCTGTGAGTACATCCCCGCCATGCTAGGACTACTGTTGTCAACAGGATACTCATTATGGGAGTGATTCTGAATATAAACGCCATGCGAAGTGGCGTCGTTTGCCCAGTCAAAAATGTTGGATCCGCCCGATGGCGTCGGCAACAGGCCGCCGAAGATTTTGGTGGAGAGAATGCCCGCAGTGGGCGCAATACCGGTGCCGAGAAAAAACCCGGATAAAGGCGGGTTGGCGGTACGATCGCGCTTTTGAGTGGCCGCATTTCCGGCCGCCACACCGGCGACGAACGTGCCATGAAAGTAGACGTCGCAGCCGGAGCAATTCGGATCCTCGCACACTGCGCCTGCAGGGCAGTGCCCCTGAGAATCAAGAGGCGTCAGGAACACCGTGCCATACCTCACTCGACCAGGCGACGCCGGTTGCAGATCCACGTGTCGAGTTCCGTTCGGGCCACTGTCAACCCCCGTGTCGGCAACGCCGATGATGAACCCTTCGTTGCTCAGATTGCCGCAAACTGTGCACGCACCGGAGCCGGTCAGCCACGATGTATAGCCGCCGGGGCTTGTCGGAATCAGATTGCTTCCCGATAACGTCACGTTCGCACTCAGCGACATCGCCTGGCGCTCATCTGACGGAGTAGAGAACGTCACCGCGTTCACGCCGACGACGAGAGGGTTCGACAGCAACTCGGGAAGTAGGGAACTCTTCAACCTGCCCCGCAAATAAAATCCTCCACGGTTCTTGCGAGGCGTTGCGGTTCCCAAAATCGTAGTGACCTGCTTAATCGCCTCGTCGGTTCCGGGACTCTCTGCAAGTTGGACGAACACCTCCTGGTCAATCGGCGCGCGCCAATCAATTACCGCGGCTTTCAAGTAGGGCTGATAGATTTCGAGGAATTGGACCTCGGCGAGTTTCCCGACTGCCGATGCAATGCTGGGAGTGAGGACCACCATGTACCCGTTAAGCGGTACAGGTTCGACGAAGACACCACCGAGAGCCGTAACATGATGAATCCACTCTGCTTTTGGTGGACCGATCAGTTGAAGCAGATACAAGCCGAACTTACCGCTCAAGTACTGCACAACCTCCGCGCCCGGCGGTTTCAGCAGTCCAATTCTCGTGTCGATGGTCCCTCGAGGCAAGCCGAGAAGATCGTACTCATCATGAACTGCCACCCCCACTCCTTTCGCAGCAGCACGGGCCGTGACGTTGCCAAGATTTCCTCCGGCAACTGAGCCGAGTGAGAATGAATCGTAATCCTCGAGTAACGTCACATCCTTGTCGATCAAGCTAGGCGGCGCGCTCGCGTTTGGTTCAATGAACAGATGACGGACGAGCACTTTCGTAAAGCCACGCGCAGGAGCAGACCCCGCCCACGCAGGATGCGCCATAGCAAGCTGCAGAGCGCTAAAAACAACTGCGATTACCCAAACAACGGTTGTGCGAGCCGAAGCGTGTTCGTCGGGGTTCGGCGATCGGTGGTTGTGAGACTTGCCCTGACGTTCGGGGATTTCAGACAGGCCGCGCTGACAGCAGGCGAAAATGCGATTCATTCATCTCCCCTATTGGAGTGTGAGCAGGACAAGGATTTGGCCTCTGCCGCACGCGAGCGACTCGAGCGCCTTGCCGATGATCGTGCCCGGCTGGTGAAACGATCGACCGCTGACATTCAAAGGTTCTGATTTCATGGCAACGCCGGGAATGTTACTCGTCACAAGTAGGTCGCCAATCGAAATGGGCGCTGTGCCATCGGCTTTGACTCTGACGCGTCCGAGGGTTGCTACCTTCGTTTCGCCCGCAGCCGCATCGCCCAGCGTGATGCCTGGTTGCGCGGAGACAACACCGGCGACACTCGTGTCATATGCGACTCGCGATTCGGTAACGTGGTTCGAGACATGGCGATCCAGGACAACGACGGTGCCGGGTTCCAAGGCGGCAGTAGTGGGGACCCACTCAGCAACATCCTGGTACTTCGCGTTGATGTTCCCGCTGACGTTGATATTGCCGTTGACATCGAGTGTGGCCGTGGGAATCGTGACTCCGATTCCCACTCTGCCGTCGGGCAGCACCGTGAGCCGATAGGCCGCTGCCGTCTCGTCAAAGACTCCTAGCGCGCCAGCTCCCGGACCATCCTCGGCACCCGTGGAGATCAAGTCAAATTTGTGGCCACCCGTGCTGGTGTTCTGCAGTACCAACCCGGTGCCGGCTGTACTTGCTGAGGTGAAAATTGCTGTTGAGTTATAACTCCCCCCCGCAACACTGAGAAAGGCCTGCGGATTCTGGTCGCCGATGCCAACGTGGCCCGTCACTGCTTGGAGCGTTAACCGGTCGCCCCAATTTGCTCCCTGGTAGTCGACGAAGCGCAAATCGTTGCTGCCCGTCTTGTACATCGCCCACCTGGAGATTCCGCTGTCAAGAAATTGAAGGTAAACCAATCCCCCGGTCGTGGATGTATCGAGCGTGTTATACGCGGGCGACGGCGCGCGAGTCGAAAAGGGGCCGCCTGCGCGGCAAGAGGGGGTGTCGTTGAGAATCCGAGCACGATCACGGCTAGAGCGAGTCGATAGTTACGGTGCATGAGCACGTCCTTTTTCCGCTGAGAGCGATTCACTTACATAGGAGTGGCTGACAAGGGTATTTCCCCACCCTCTTGACAAAAAAATCTCGGCAAACCCACTTGGGCTTGCTGCGGAAGTGCGTTTTTCGCGGCGCGACGTTCATTCACAAGTGAGATCACGCGGAGCCCGATTCATCCTGGCTTCACGTACCGATGGCCATCCTGCGAATGTGCGATGGCTTCAAAGCGTGATTCTCGCCGGCAGCACGCTACTGCTGACTGCTGCAGCACCGCAGCAGCTCGTCACCATTCCGCTTCCGTCGACGAAGGTGCTCCGATTCATCGTCACAGGGGATGCCGGAACGGGAGACCCTCACATTTACAAAGGCATCATGGCCGTCGTGAAGAAGACGCACGTCGACGCCATTCTTCTCGTTGGCGACAACATCTATCCGTGCGGCGTCGAGTCGGTCGACGATCCTCAATGGCACAAGATGACGGTGAATTTCGTCGATGCGGGCGTACCGATTTACCCAGTGCTCGGCAATCACGACTACGGCGATCCTTCGCCGCATCACACCCAATTCTGCGGACACCCATCGCCTGACGCAGAGGTCAACGCGACAGGACATGTCCCGCACTGGATTTTTCCCGCGCGGCGGTACGAGTTGCGATCGCCGCTGGCCGAGATCGTAATGATCGATTCACAACCGATCGCCGGCGCCTGGGTCACGCCATTCCTCGGCAGCGACACCGCGGCGTCCGAGCTCGGCGTCATCGAGCCCGCGCTCGAGCAGCCGTTCGACGGCTGGAAGATCGTGCTTGGACACCACACGATCTATTCATCCGGCACGCACGGCCACGCGAAGGATTTCTACACACGCAACATGCGCAGCGCCCTCTTGCCGTTGTTTCAGAAGACCGGCGTCGATCTCTACATCTGCGGTCACGACCACGATACGGAGCTCATCGGCTCGCTGCGCCACAAGAAAGGCCAAACCGAATACCTCGTCGCCGGGAACGGCGCGTATTCGCAACCGCTGCACAAGCGCACGGGCTCTGGCGAGCCGCCGACGATCTTCCCGGTCATTCCCGAGAAACCTCTGGTTGGCTTCACGGTGATGGAGATTTCAGAGTCCGCCATCGATCTCACGTTCTATGACGGCCTTGGAATTGCCCGCGGCGGCAAGCTGACGATGCAGCGCGTCAGTCAACGAGACAAAGGGTAGCCGGGCTCCGGCGGCTAGGACATGGCGCCCTCGTCGAGGCCGAGGTGCTGAACGAGCGCTTTGCCGAGGAGGGACCAGCGCGCGAGGTCCGCTTCGAAGTGGGACGCAATCTAACAGAGTCACTTTCATGTTCTGTTCATGTGAAAGGACTAGGCTGGCATCGTGCGCATCCTGCTGGTGGAAGACGAAGAAGACGTCGCCGGCTTCATCCGGAAAGGGTTGATGGAGCAGGCCTACGCCGTCGATGTCGCGCGCACCGGCGACGAAGCGCTCGAGATGGCGTCGCTCTCGCCGTACGACGCCGTCATCCTGGACGTCATGATTCCGGGGCCTGATGGACTGGAGGTCTGCCGGCAGGTCCGCGCCAGCGGAGCGGCAACGCCGATCCTGATGCTCACAGCCCGCGGCGCCGTGGAGGACAAAATCGCCGGCCTCGATGCGGGCGCCGACGACTACCTCGGCAAGCCGTTCGAGTTTCGCGAGCTGCTGGCCCGCGTTCGCGCGCTGCTGCGGCGTGGCGGGACGGTGATGTCTCCGGTGATTCGGGCAGGGGGGATGGAGATCGAAACGCGCTCGCATCGCGTCAACATCGACGGCGAGCCGCTGACCCTCACGACGAAAGAGTATTCCGTGCTCGAGTATCTGGCGCGCAATTGCGGCCGCATCCTCTCCCGCGAAGAGATCGCCGAGCACGTGTGGGGGCAGGAGTTCGATCCGTTCTCCAACCTGATCGAGGTTTACATCAACCGGCTGCGGCGGCACATTGAAAAAGTGTCGGCGCACAAATTCATCCACACGATCCGCGGAGCGGGTTACATGCTGGAGCCGGAGGCCGAATGTTCCATTCCGTCCGCGCGCGGCTGACGCTCTGGTACACGGCCGTCGTCGCGGTCGTGCTCATCACGTTCAGCATCATCAGCTACGTCCTGCTGTCGCGCGCCATTCGATCGGCGACCGATGCGACGCTCGCCGCAACGGGGCGTGAATTCGCGTCGGCGTTCTCGAAGGGCGACGAAACGCACTCGCCGCTCGATTTCCGCTTCAGCGATCGTGAGATCCGCGTGTTTTTCCGCGACGGAAGGGTCGTGGCGTCGTCGCAATCGCGCTTCACAGCGATCGAGCAACGGCGTCTCGCAGCTCTTGCCGCGCGGCCGCGTGAAGGATTCGTCACGATCGAGGGAGGGGCCGACGGTGACGGAATCCGCGTGTACACGCAACCGATCTCGGTCGTCGGAACCTCGTTCACGGTCATGGTGGCGCAGGACCTCGACCCGCAGGCCGATCGGCTGGAGAACGCCGCGCGCGCTGTGCTGCTTGGAATCCCGATCGCGATGCTCGTCGCGGCGGCGGGCGGATATCTGCTGGCGCGCAAGAGCCTCGCACCAGTGACCGCCATGAGCGAGAAGGCGCGCCAGATCGGCGCCGCCACGCTCAACGAGCGCATCGAGATCGAGAACGAGCGCGATGAGCTCGGGCATCTTGGCCTGACACTGAACGATCTGCTGGGCAGACTGGAGCGCGCGTTCGAATCGCAGCGTCAGTTCATGACCGACGCCTCCCACGAGCTTCGCACGCCCATCTCGATCATCCTCGGCGAAGCGGACGTGGCGCTGAGCCGGCCGGAGCGGGCGCGCACGGAGTACCGCGAGAGCATTCGCATCATGCGCAAGGCCGCGCTCAAGCTCACGCGCATCGTGCAGAACGTGTTTCTCCTGGCGCGGACGGATGCCGGCTCGTACCCCATTTCGAAGACTCGCTTCTATCTCGACGAACTGCTGGCCGAGTCGGTACACGCCACGCGCAGCGTCGCGGCAGCGAAGAACATCGACGTCCGGTGCGAGACGGATCCGGACCTGATCCTCTCCGCTGATGAAGAGCTCATTCAGCACCTCATGCAGAACCTGATCGACAACGCGCTGAAGTTCACGCCGGGCGGCGGGCGCGTTGTGATCAGCGCACGAAGTACGGGGACTACGTACATCGTGCGCGTCACCGACTCCGGAAGTGGCATCTCGCCAGCCGATCAACCGTTCATCTTCGACCGATTCTTTCGCGGACGCCGCGGAGCAGCGGACGGAGGCGCGGGGCTGGGTCTGGCGATCGGACGCTGGATCGCGGAAGCGCATGGCGCGGTGCTCGCGCTGGAACGTTCCGATGCGCACGGAACGACGTTCAGCGTCACATTTCCGGCAACCGAAGTTTCCAACCTTGCGCGCGTTGCACAGCAGGAGTAGCGTTCACCGCCATGAAAAAACTCGTCGTCGCACTGTCCATCGGTTTCGCCATGCACGCCAACGCGGCGTACCACGTTGTCCGCCACATTCCGATCGGCGGGACCGGCGGCTGGGATTACCTGGCAGTCGATTCAGCGTCACACCGGCTCTTCGTCTCGCATAGCGACCGCGTCGAAGTGGTAGACATCGAAGCACACAAAGTCGTGGGAACGATCACCGGCCTCAGCGGGGTGCACGGCATCGCCGTGGCGCCAGACCTCAAGCGCGGTTACATCAGCAGCGGCCGGACGAACACGATGACGATCTTCGATCTCGACAAACTCACTAACATCAAAGACGTGAAGACCACCGGCGACAACCCGGACGCAATCCTCTACGAGCCCTCGACCAAGCGTGTCTGGACCTTCAACGGACGCGGACAGAACGCGACCGTGTTCGACTCCGACGGCGCCGTGCTGGAGACCGTCGCCCTCGGCGGCAAGCCGGAGTTCGCGCAGAGCGACCACCGCGGCCACGTCTACGTGAACATCGAAGACAAGAACGAGCTCGTGGTGCTCGATGCGAAAACGATGAAGGTCGACAAACGCTACCCGCTCGCGCCGTGCGACTCGCCGAGCGGCCTGGCGATCGACGCCGATCACGATCGCCTCTTCACCGTGTGCGAGAACAAGATGATGGAGATCGTCAGCGAAGACAGCGGCAAGATCGTCTCGTCCGCGGCGATCGGCACCGGTGTCGATGGCGCGGCGGCCGACACGAAGCGCCAGCTCGCATTCAGCTCGAACGGCGCCGACGGAACGATTACCGTCGTGAACGCGAAGGACGGAAAAGTCGTGGAGACGATTCCGACCGCACGCGGCGCGCGCACCATCGCCATCGACGAGAAGACCGGGCATCTCTTCGTGGCCACCGCGAAGTTCGGTGAGACGCCCGCGCCCACCGCCGACCGTCCGCGACCGCGTCCGGCGATCATCGATGGTTCGTTCGAGGTGATCGAAGTCGAGCCGTAACGGGAGACCGTGGGCGCCGCGAGGACGCCGGCGCGACTCAGGGCATGGAACGGTCGTGAATCAGGACAACATCGGCGCTTTCGCTATGTCGCGTGATGGCCAGGCTACGGCCATCGCGCGACCATGCCCAGTCGCCGATCCGTTCTTTTTCATTCGTCAGAAGCCGAGCCGGTCTGCCGGCGAGAGGTACTCGCCACAACTGACCATCGTCGCCTTCATAGTCGACCGCCTGCCCATCGGGTGACCAGGCAAACGGCCTCTGCCCGATGACGGCCGAAAGGGATGGCAGTTCGGTCGAGACTCCCCCTTCCAAATTCATGACAGCGATGACCGGCGCGATCGCCGGCCGTCTCAGGAGAAGGCGCTTCCGATCAGGCGAGACGCTCACGACGTCGGCAGTGGCATCGAGTACGGAAGGCGCGCCCCCGGCAAGCGATACCCGCCACACACCGTGATTGATATTGATGGCGTTTAGATTTCCCTCCCGCCGGTATGAAAGGAACACGATCGTTGAATTGTCGACCCACTGCGGATTCATGTCGGCGGCTCCGCTTGTCAACCGGCGCCGGTTGCTGCCGTCACGACGAACCAGCCAGATCGATCCGTCGACATGAGAAGAAAACGCGATCGTCTCGCCGTCGGGCGAAAGTGATGGAGGCGAGGAAATCATGACGCGCGTGTACGGCTCAGTCACCACGTCATCGACCCTGCCGTTAGGCCGCAGTGCCCGAAGGTGGATCTCGCGGTCGACAGAGAAATAGAGGAGCGTTCCATCCGATGCCCACATCATGCCGGCTCCGTCAGAGCGGCCCATGATGCTCGGCGTCATGCGCCGTTCATGGGGAAGGAACCAGATCGAGTCGGACCCCACTTGCTGAACGCTCGCGATCGTTCTGCCGTCCGCGGTCAGAGACGCACCGAAGTAGTTCGCGAAGTCGGCAGTAATACGACGTTCTTTCCCACGCGGAAACGGAACGTAGCGTAGCTGCTGCGCACGTTCCGGAAGAGTCTTGGGCGAAATGAACGCGCGCCCATCCGGCATCCACACATGGTCTCCACGTGTCTCTCGAATCACGGAGAGCTTGTGTCGCCGGATGTCGATGACCACCAGGCTGATCGGATACGCCCCTTGACGAAAACCGATACAGGCAATCTCCGCCCCGTTTGGTGACCACGCGGGCGAGCCGAAAAAGTCTTCGCCCGAATACACCACCTGCTCATCGGCTCCATCAATCGCGGTGGTCACCAGTGTGCTGGCGCCACGCTCGACGCGCCGGCGCACAAACGCGATGCGTCGTCCGTCTGGCGAAAAGGTGATCATGCTTGCTGCACCGGAAGTGATTTTCTGCGCCGCTCCGCCAACGACGGGCACCCGCTCGATATCGTCACCCGCTTTGAAGTAGATGTAATCCTCGTCGGGTGAGAAGGCGATCTCCGCGATTGCGATCGGCCCGAGCGGAATGACCGTCACCTCGGCACCGGTGGAAAACTGTTTGAGCGACAGGCTTCGCCCGCTGCCGGTATCACGCGTGTACGCCAGGTATTTTCCGCTGCGCGAGATCGCTGTTCCCGCCGCGTCACCCGTGAACGTACAGCGCTCAACATCAATCGACGAGAACGGGGCGGGCGGCACCGTCCTGATCGGCGTTTGCGGCCGTCGCAGATAGCCGACGAGCACGGCCGCAATGATTGCGAGAAGCGCGACGAAGAACCAGCGGTTTGAGAGAGTGCTGCGCGGAACGCGAATGGCGAGGCCACTCTCCACGGTCCGACGCACCTCACGCAGATCGACCGCAACCTCTTTGATCGTTTGATAGCGTTCGTCGGGATCTTTTGCCAGGCACTTCCTGACGATTCGATCCACGGCCGGCGGAAGATGCGCGGCCGCCGGCACATCGTGCACGATCCGGTGCATCGTATCGATCGCCGAGCGGCCCTGGAACGCACGAGCGCCGGTCAAGGCCTCGAACAGAATGCAGCCGAAGGAGAAGATATCGGTCCGGGCATCAACCTCTTTGCCTTCCACCTGCTCCGGCGACATATAGCCTACCGTGCCCATGACGACGCCGCTGGCGGTCGGCGCGAAGGTTTCAGTCGGCGCATCTGGATCGAACTTGCGATTGACGAGCTTTGCCAGACCGAAATCGAGGACCTTCGCGTAGCCATCGCGCGTCAGCATGATGTTGTCCGGTTTCAGATCGCGGTGAATGATGCCTGCGGCGTGTGCTTTCGCCAGCGCCTCCGCCACGTCGATCAAGGGCTCGATGATTTGGCGGAGCTCCGGCCGTCGCTCGATCCTGCTCCGCAGCGTCTCCCCCTCGACGAGCTCCATCGCGATGTAATGCACTTCGACAGCGTTCACGCGCGATGAGCCGATGTCGTAGACGTGCAGGATGTGGGGATGGTTCAGAGCAGATGCCGCCCGAGCTTCGCGCTCGAACCGTATGATGCCGTCGCGCGTCGTGCGTTCGGTCGCCAGGATCTTGATGGCCACGGAGCGATCGAGCTTTTCGTCGCGCGCGCGATACACCTCACCCATTCCGCCGGAGCCCAGAGGTTCGACGATCTCGTATGCGCCCAGCCGAGTGCCACGCTCGAGTTGCAGGAGAAAAGAATACCGCTTAGTGCCCGAGGTACCAGTCGTAGCCCTGTTCGGCCCAGAAGTCGGCGGGTCGAACATCGCTGTAGCGGATCGATGCAATCCGCTTGATGTTCTTTACGCCGTACTTCACCGGGATGGCGAGGCCGAGCGGAGCGCCGTGCTGCCACGTCAGCGGACGATCGTTCATCTCGTACGCCAGAAGTGTCTGCGGATGAATGGCGCTCTCCATGTCGAGGCCGACGTAATACCCGCGATCGGGCGTCTCCATCCCGACGTAACGCACGAGCTTCGATGGAAACCGCACGTTGCCGCGGCTGCCATCGCGATTCGGCGGCGGAATCTCCGACATGAGATCGGAGAGACGCGCGCCCGCCCATTTCACGACGATGCTCCACCCTTCGATGCAGCGCAGCTCCGTGATCATCGTCGTTTTCGGCAGCCGCCGGATGTCGTCCATGGTGAGTGTGACCGGCTTTTCGCCGCCGGAGATCTGCAGCCGCCACGTCGACGCGTCGTAGTTCGGCCCCAGTCCGAGACCACCATTGATCCGCGCGTTGGTAATGCTGGACTGGGCAAACGTGCGCGTGAGCCTGGAGGTACGAAAATACGTTTCGGCGACCTTCTCGTTGACCTGGAATCCGCGTCGCAGCGGCCACTCGACTCCGTCAATCTTCGGCCGCGTGTGCAGCCACTTCCACGCGCCAGCGGTGGCGAGCGCGCCTGCGCCGAGCGTGATGAAGCCGCGGCGGGAGAGACGGCGCAGCTCGCGTTGGATGGCTGCCTCGTCGTCGGAGTCGCTGGTCGCACGTCGGAGGTCGGAGGTCGGCAAAGCAAGCTCGGAATCGCTGGTCGCAGGTCGCTGGTCGGAGGTCGGCAAAGCAAGCTCGGAATCGCTGGTCGCAGGTCGCTGATCGGAGGTCGGAAAAGCAAGCTCGATCTCGGGACCCGCGTCGGTCTCCGCTTTTCCGACCTCCAACTCGCTACCTGCGACCTGCTGCTTCTCTTCGTCAATCATTCGAAACCTCGCGCAGCTCCACGCCGATCACCATCGCGCGGAAGTTGTTCCATCCTGTCTTGATGACCTGCGCGACATGGATCACGAAGAAGACGACGTAGCCGATCGTCAGCCAGAAGTGAAACCAGCGCGCCATCTGATAGCCGCCGAACAGAAACGTGAGCCAGGCGAACTGCACCGGCTTGTAGATCGCGAGGCCGGTCAGCAGCGATCCGAGGCCCGCGAGGATGATCGCGGTGTAGGCAATCTGCTGCGCACCGTTGAACTTGCGCTCCGGCGGCGCTTCCTTCCTCAGATGAAGATCGTGCAGCGTCACCTGAATGGCCTCCACAAACGACCGCCGCGTCGGCACCAGATAGCGCCACTCGCCGGAAATCAGCGTGTACAGCACGTACAGCACTCCGTTAATCGCGAAGAACCACATGAAGAAGAAGTGGAGCGACAAGCCCTCCGCGAGCCGGAAGGCGACGCCGAGCTTTTCCCATCGCAGCTCGGGCAGCGCCATCTTGAAGAGCGTGTGGGTGCCGAGGCCGACGCGGTAGACCGGGTTGGCCCAGTAGATGAGCAGGCCGCTCCAGATCATCACCATCAGCAGCGGGAAGTTCAGCCAATGGAACCAGCGAATGGCGAGAGGATGTTTTTTCTCGAGCCGCTTCATGTCAGATCCTTGGATGCGGCCGCGGCGCCGCGGTTACACACCCCTCGACGCCACCACGGCCCGCACCAGCTCCTCGGGCACGTCGGACTCCTCGATCGCGAGCTCTTGCTCCAAGCGGATCGTCACCTCGTACGTATGCAGGTATGCGACGCAGGAGGCGCAGAGTGAGAGATGCAGATCGAAGCGTTCCTTCTCGGCATCGGGCAGGGTTCCCTCGAGATATTCGAGAAGAAACGAGATCAATTCGCGGCACGTGATCACGGCTGGCCTCCGAGCTCGCGCTCCAGCAGCGTGCGCAACATCTGCCGCGCGCGGTGCAGGCGCACCTTGATCACGTTTTTGGACACACCGAGCTGTTCGGACACTTCGTCCGGCGTCAGCTCGTCGACATCGCGGAGAATCAGCACGGTTCGATAGGGCTCCGGCAACTGTTGAATAGATGCAGAAACCATGGCTTTGGTTTCCGACCGCTCGATCGCCTTCTCGGCGGAGTCGCTCCAGTCGGCGGTTTCGTGCGCCTGGTGGCCGTCGGCGATGAAGTGCGGCAGCAACGAGTCGTCGATCGGCTCTTCCTTCGCCCGGCTCCGCAGCCGCATGAGGCTTTCATTGACGACGATGCGATGCAGCCACGTCGTCAGGCGCGACTCTTCGCGGAACTTCGACAACGATTGAAAGGCGCGGATGAACGCCGTCTGCACCGCATCGCGCGCCTCCTCCTCGTTGTGAAGAAGCCGCCGCGCCGTCGCGAGAAGGCGACCCATCGTCGACCGGACGAGCTGCTCGAACGCACTCTCATCGCCCGCGCGAAGTCGGGCGAGGAGGAGCGGGTCGTCGATCGTGAGTCGGGACGGTAGGATGTTGGAATGTTAGGAAGTCCGGTCCATCCCGTCAAACAGTGGAGAGTTGGGGTCTTTAGGAAGTCCCAACCCGCCCATCCTCGAAGGTCGTGAGGAACGGGGAATGTTGAATGTTGAATGTTGAATGTTGAATGTTGAGTTGAAGGTGCATTCAACACTCAACATTCAAC
>JBBRMQ010000113.1:0-12968 GCA_038230775.1 Thermoanaerobaculia bacterium | reverse complement strand
GCACACGCTCGCCAGGCGCGAAGACGAAAGACTCGACGTCCCCTTCCGCCGGCGTCAGGTCGTCGAGCCAGTAGCCGCGCCGGATGCGAACGAGCCGGCTCCCCGATGAGCGCGGCAACGTGACCAGTTGCACCCGCGCGTCGATGCTGCCGAATTCGTAGGCGATGCCGGGCGTCGGATGCGATCCCGCCACCGCCACTCCGCCGATGACATCGATGTCCTGGAGCGCCGCATTGACGCGAATGCTACGCACGGGCTTCAGCACCCGTCTGGCCGGCAACAGGAATGTGCCGTCGCGCGCCGTCAGATAGTTCCAGCGCCTCGCCGGCGGACGGCCGAGGAGGATGGGCGCGGACGCGAGCGGCGGATCGTGCAGCGGCAGATCATCGCTCCAGCGTCGCACGATGTGCCACGTCCCATCGGTCGCGAGAAGGTGAAAGTCCGGGCGCGTATCGACGGCGGCGATCACCCCACCAACGCCATTCGCGCTTCGCGCCGCGATCACGATGCGGTTCCGTCCGTCCCGCGCGAGTTTGCTCACGTCGTAGACATCGAGGTTGTGCCCATCCTCGCCACGCCGCGCCGCGATCATCTGCCCGTTGAAGTACAGCGTGTACTCTGGATCGGCGGCGATCTTGATCTTCGTGAAGTAGCGGTCCGGCGGAAGGTTGAAGTCCCGCGTGACGAAGAACGCGATCGGAATCCCGCGGCTGAGCGGATGGCGGGCCCAGATCCACTCGGCGTTGCCTGTCACGTCGAAGAACTTGTGCGAGTAGAGAAGGTCGAGCCGGTTGAACGCAAACGTGAAGACGAAGATGGCGACCAGGGCGATCGACAGCCGTCGCATGAGTGCGCGGTCTCCCGCGCTGATACCATTCGCCCACTCCATGACCGCGGCGATTGTAATTCCCGCCCGATGGGCATCCTCGCGCTTTCCGGGAAAGCCTCTGGCGATGATCGCCGGTGTCTCGCTCATCCAGCGTGTATACGAACGTGCGGCGCAGAGCCGCCGGTCCTCAGCCGTTTTTGTCGCGACGGACGACGACCGGATCGCGGCACACGTCACCGGTTTCGGAGGGCGAACCGTCAGACCGGACGGGGATTTCTCCACCGGAACGGATCGCATCGCCGCGTCGCTGCCGCTCCTGGGCGCACGCTACGACCAGATCATCAACGTCCAGGGCGACGAGCCCCTCATCGACATGGCGAGCGTCGACGCGGTGATGGACGCGCTAAACGATCACGACATCGACGTAGCCACGCTCGCCTGTCCGATCGAATCCGCCGAGGAGCACGGAAGCCGCGACATCGTGAAGGTGGTGTGCGATCTGGAACAGAACGCGCTCTACTTCTCGCGCGCACCTCTTGCCGGCGCCATGCGACACATCGGCCTGTACGGGTATCAGTCTTCAGCACTTACGGCGATTGCGTCGCTTCCGCAGTCTCCGCTCGAGCGCGCGGAGTCTCTCGAACAGTTGCGAGCGTTGCAGAACGGTTTTAAAATCAAAGTCCTGCAGACGAACAAACCGCACCTCGGCGTGGATCGACCCGAGGATGTCTTGCGCGTCGAGCGGGAACTGGAACGTATGGCTGACTCGGGGAAAAATTCGTGAGCGCAAGGCTCACACACTTCGAAGCACACCACAGTCAGCCGAAATCCCCCACCCCAAAAACGAAGTTCGAAGTTCGAATTTCGAATGAAGAATTGAGAAAACTTCTTCATTCGGAATTCTTCATTCGGAATTCTTCATTCAACGTTTCCGGAGGCTGCGCATGAGCACCAAGTACATCTTCATCACCGGCGGTGTGGTTTCCGGACTCGGCAAGGGCATCGCGGCGGCTTCCATCGGCGCCCTCCTCGAAGCGCGCGGCTTCAAGGTCACCCTGCAGAAGTTCGATCCGTACGTCAACGTCGATCCAGGGACGATGTCGCCCTTCCAGCACGGCGAAGTCTTTGTCACCGACGATGGCGCCGAGACCGATCTCGATCTCGGCCACTACGAGCGATTCACCTCCATGCGCGGCACTCGCAAGAACAACTGGACCACAGGCCGCGTCTACCTCACGGTCATCGAGAAAGAGCGCCGAGGCGACTACCTCGGCAAGACGGTGCAGGTCATCCCGCACATCACCGACGAGATCAAGAAGTGCATTCGCGACGTCAGCGAAGGCGTCGATGTGGTGATCGTGGAGATCGGCGGCACGGTGGGCGACATCGAGTCGCTTCCGTTCCTCGAGGCGATCCGCCAGTTCCGCCAGGAAGCGGGCCGCGGCAACGCGATCAACGTCCACCTCACGCTCGTCCCGTACATCAAGGCCAGCGAGGAGCTGAAGACGAAGCCGACGCAACACTCGGTCAAGGAGCTCCGCGAGATCGGTATTCAGCCCGACATCCTGCTCTGTCGCAGCGACCGGCCGATCCCGGAGGACATGAAGAAGAAGATCGCGCTCTTCTGCAACGTGGAGGAAGAAGCTGTTGTCTCGGCCCTCGACGTGGAGTTCATCTATCAGGTGCCTCTCGCCTTCTCGCGTGAGGGGCTGGATGAGATCCTGCTCGACAAGCTGCATCTTCCGCACGAGGAGATCGGCGACCTGACGAAGTGGGAAGAGATCGTGCGCAAGCTGCGGCATCCGGAAGATGAGGTGCGCATCGGGTTCGTCGGCAAGTACGTCGAGTTCGGCGACTCCTACAAGTCGCTCAACGAGGCGCTGATCCACGGCGGCATCGCGAACAACGTGAAGGTGCGGATTATCTACATCGATTCGGAAGCGCTGGAGGAAGAGGGCTATCACGGCGACCTGGCCAGCGTGGACGGCATCCTGGTCGGTCCGGGCTTCGGAGCGCGCGGCGTGGAAGGAAAGCTTCGGGCAATCCGCTACGCCCGCGAGAAAAAGGTCCCCTACTTCGGTATCTGCCTCGGCATGCAGTGCGCGACGATCGAGTTCGCGCGCAACGTGGCGGGGATGGTCGGCGCCAACTCCACGGAGTTCGACGACGAGGCGCCGTACAAAGTCATCTACAAGCTGCGCGATCTCATCGGCGTCGACGCGTTAGGCGGAACGATGAGGCTCGGGAAGTATCCGTGTTCTCTGCAGGAAGGCTCCATCGCGCGTGAAGCGTATGGCGTGGAGCAGATCGATGAGCGTCATCGCCATCGCTACGAAGTGAATCCGGAGTACGTGCCGGCACTGGTGGAGAAGGGATTCCGCGTGACCGGACTCTCCCCGGACGGAAAATTCGTCGAGATCATCGAGCTCGAGGATCACCCGTGGTTCCTCGGTTGCCAGTTCCATCCGGAGTACAAGTCGCGGCCGGCCGCACCCCATCCGCTGTTCCGCTCGTTCATCGCCGCGGCGCGCACGCAGAAACACGCGCAAAAGAGCGCAGCGGTGGCGCAGCAGCGGGCAGCGGAGCTCGTGTAGTGGGTGTAGGGCCAGCCCTCCGGCTGGCCTCTCCTGGTGGCCAGTCAGAGGACTGGCCCCACACTTCGCTTCGCGGAAGGATGTTCGGATCTACGGGAGCGCCTCGAATCGCTTAGCGTCCCCGGGGCCGCGGGATGTTGTTGAACATGGCGTAGGTGTGCGGTCCAGCCCACGCGTGCAACTGCTTCAACTCCCCGTCCGTGTACGACGCGTACGCGCTGCCGATGCCGCGCAGACGGCTGGTGCCGCGATGCGTGATCACCTGCCAAGCCTTCATCGTGAATTCGAAGCTTTCCGGCGCCTGAATCCGCCACTGTTCCAGCGTGCGCTGCGCGGGCGGATCGTAGAAGGTCTGCTGCACCTCGACGACCGGGTACGTGTCGAAGTACGACGCGGCGCCGATCGTGAATCCGCAAAGTCCCACCTTGATCGCCATCGCTGTCCACTAGAATGAATGCGTGACCAGAGCCATCGCGATCACCGACGACATCTCCTTCGGCGGCGACAACCCGCCGCTCTTCATCGCCGGTCCGTGCGTCATCGAGTCGCGGGAGCACGCACTGGCGATGGCGCGCACGCTTCTCAAGCTACGCGATGAGCTCGAGATCAACCTGGTCTTCAAATCATCGTTCGACAAAGCGAATCGCTCGTCGATCGACTCGTTCCGCGGGCCCGGACTGGAAGAAGGCCTCGACATTCTCAGGGCGGTGAAGAACGAGACCGGTCTCCCGCTCATCTCCGACATTCACGATCCCGATCAGGCCGGGCCCGCCGCCGAAGTGCTCGACATTCTGCAGATCCCCGCGTTCCTCTGCCGACAGACGGACCTCGTCGCCGCGGCCGCGCGCACCGGCAAGGCCGTCTCGGTGAAGAAGGGGCAGTTCCTCTCGCCGGAAGAGACGAAGAACATCCTCGACAAGGGCCAGGAAGCGGGCAACGACCGTCTCTTCATCACCGAGCGCGGATCGTCGTTCGGCTACCAGAATCTCGTCGTCGACATGCGGGCCTTCCCGATCATCCGCGCATTCGGCGCGCCAGTTGTCTACGACATCACGCACTCGATGCAGAAGCCCGGCGGCGAAGGAAAACAGACCGGCGGCACGCCTCAATTCGCGCGGCCGCTGGCGCGCGCCGCGGCCGCGGCGGGAGCGGACGGATTCTTCATGGAGGTCCACGACAATCCGCCCGCGGCGCTGTCGGACCGCACGACGCAGATCCGCCCCGAGGCGGCGCGCGCGATCATTGAAGACGTGCTCGCCCTGCGCAAGGCTCTCTCGCCATTGTGATGACTCGCCGCGTCATCGCTCTCATCGTTGCCGCGTACCTGCTTCTCGTCTTCGCCGATCGCTTCGTTCTCGTCGAGCTCCTGGTCCAGCGTATCGGGCCGCCATTCCTGCTGGCGTGCGCGGTCGCGCTGGCGTGCACTGGAGCGGGCTACCTGGCGCGCGCGCGAAAGCACGGTCTGGCGATGAACCTGGCGATCGGCACCCCGATCTTCGGCACGATCTGCTTTCTCGTCGGCACGCTGAGGATCTCAACGTGGACGATGACCCCGCTTGTCGTGCTCTTCGCGATCGCCGGCGCAATTGCCCTTCTCCCTGCCGGCGGGGAGAAGGTGGCCGAAGGCCGGATGAGGGGAATGGCCTCCGTGGCGCTCATCCTCGTTCTTCTCGCCGCCATCATTGCCGCACAGGCACCACCGTCATCGCTCGACGAGCTCGCCTATCACCTGGCGATTCCGTGGACGTGGGTGAAAGAATCGCGTGCCATCGACCTGCCGCTTATCTCACACTCGTACTTTCCTCTCGGCGTCGAATCCGCCGATCTCCCGCTGCTCTCGATCCTCGGCACCGGCGGCGGCATCGCGTCGCACTTTCTTCATCTCTTCGGGGCGATCGCCGCGGTCGCGCTCATGTTTCACGGCGACGCGCTGATCGTGGCCGCCATCGCAACGGCGCCGGTGCTCGCCATCACCGCGGGTTGGTCGCTCGTCGACTGGAACCTCCTCGCCGTCGCGCTGGCGTTAATGCGCGCCCTCGATGACGACGATCGCGCATCGATCGCCGCCGCGGTCGCGGCGGGTCTGCTGACGAAGTACACCTTCATTCCGTTCGTCGCGATCGCGATCTGGAAAGCAAGACGTCCTGCGTTCATCGGAGCCATCGCCGGCTCAGTCTTCTTTCTCAGGAATCTCGTTCTCACGCACAACCCGTTCGCGCCGTTCTTGACGTCGTTCGCGCCGCATGTCGCGCATTACCGCGCCGGCGCCTATCTTTCCGATTACGTCTTCGACGGCCGTTTCATCGACGAGAGCCTGGGCGGCTCCTTGATCGCGACGGCCGCCGGTACCGCCGGCCTGGCCTTCTGGCTGTTGTTTGCTCTCGGCGTCCTGCTCTTCTTCCTCGGTCCCTCGGCGCGAATCCTGGTGCCGTTTTTTGCCGTGCCCGCGTCGCGCGCGAGTCTCGACTGGCGTCCGCTGCGCGTCGTGATCGCCATCGCAATCGCACTTCAGCTTTTCATGCTGGCGTTCTTCGCCGATCGCAGCGGCGCGTTCGGCCTGATCTCCGGGCACGATTCAGAGGAGCAGTATCTGGCGAAGGCGCGGGCGTCCTACTCGACGGTCGCCGCGCTCGACGCTGCCCTGCCGCCCGGCTCGCGCACGCTCGTCGTCGGGCTCAACGAGACGTTCTGGTTTCAGCATCGCGTTCGCGGCGCCGGGAACTTCGACGGTCCGCGCGTCTCGGAGTATCTCTCGTCGGCGAGCGCTGAAGCGCTGCGAGAAAGGCTGCGCCGCGATGGCATCACGCACGTCGCGGTCATCGCCTCCACGCCGGCGACAGCCGATGCGAAGAAGATCGAGGAACGCGAGACCGCACTATCACCTGCGGCCCAACGCAGCCTGGCACAGATGCTCGACCACTACGCGGCGAACGTCAGCCAGCACGGAAACGCCGCGCTCTTCGCGCTGCGGTGATGGAGCGCCGGCGTCCTCGCCGGCGGTTTCAAGGGCCGCCGGGACGGCGGCGGAACGGCCACCGAGACGGTGGCGCTACGCTGCTACGCCGTGACCGCTTCTGTGCCGACGCCTGCCGCATTGCGCAGGGTCTCCGCCTTGTCGGTCGCTTCCCACGTGAACTCGGGCTCCGTGCGCCCGAAGTGGCCGAACGCCGCGGTCTTCTTGAAGATCGGGCGGCGCAGCTTGAGTGACTCGATGATGCCGCGCGGCGTCATCAGGAAGTTCTCGCGGACGAGGTCCACGAGCCGCTCCTGTTCGATCTTGCCCGTCCCGAACGTGTCGACGTAGATCGACACCGGGTCCGCGACGCCGATCGCATACGCCAGCTGCACTTCGACTTCAGCCGCCAGGCCGGAGGCCACGATGTTCTTGGCGATGTAGCGCGCCATGTAGGAGGCCGAGCGATCGACCTTGGTGGGGTCTTTGCCCGAGAACGCGCCGCCGCCGTGACGTCCGCGGCCGCCGTACGTGTCAACGATGATCTTGCGGCCCGTGAGACCGGTGTCGCCCTGCGGTCCGCCGATGACGAACCGGCCGGTGGGGTTGATGTGGAACACCGTGTCCTTGTCGATGAGCTCCTGCGGGACCGCAACCTTGATCACCTTCTCCATGATCGCTTCGCGCAGATCCTTGTTGCTGATGTCAGGCGAATGCTGGGTGGAGATGACGATCGCGCTCGCGCGAATCGGACGCTTTCCTTCGTACTCGATGGTCACCTGCGACTTGCCGTCCGGACGCAGGAAATCGAGATCGCCCGACTTGCGCGTCTCCGAGAGACGGCGAACGAGCTTGTGCGCCAGCGAGATCGGCAGCGGCATCAGCTCCGGGGTCTCGCGACAGGCAAAGCCGAACATCAGGCCCTGGTCTCCGGCTCCTCCGGTATCGACGCCCTGCGCGATATCGGGAGACTGCGGATCGATCGACGACATCACCGCGCAGGTCTCGCTGTCGAAACCGTACTTCGCGCGGGTGTAGCCGATCTCGCGGATCGTGTTGCGCACGATCGAGGGAAAATCGACGTAAGTCTTGGTCGTGATCTCGCCCGAGATCATCGCCATGCCGGTCGTCACGAGAGTCTCGCACGCGACGCGGCCGAGGGGATCAGCGGCGAGGACGGCGTCCAGGATGGCGTCGGAAATCTGGTCCGCAATCTTGTCCGGATGACCCTCGGTGACAGACTCCGAGGTAAACAAGGTTTTGTGCAGCTTCATGGAAGGGAACTCCTGCCCGAAAGTTCGCGAATCCTAACATATAAGTCGGCACCCGTCCTGCACTCGCGTCCGCCCGAATGCTGAAAACACGGAACATCGGCGCCTATCGGGATCTTCTCGTTCTCTTCACGAAGTACGGCCGCAAGGACTTCAAGCTCAAGCTGGATCCCGACGAGATGATCGTCGCGGATCCCGAGCCCACCACCGTTGAGCCCGACGTCCAGGCTCGCGCGCAGGCGTTTGCGAAGGCGCTGAAGGACATGGGGCCGACGTACGTCAAGTTTGGCCAGGTCCTCTCGACGCGTCCCGACATCGTGCCGCCGGAGTACGTCGCGGCGCTGGAGTCGCTACAGGATCAGACCGAGCCCTTCTCCTTCGCCGAGGTCGAGAAGACGGTCCAGGACGAGCTGGGCGGGCGGATCTCGAAGATCTTCGAAACGTTCGAATCGACGCCGCTCGCCGTCGCCTCGCTCGGTCAGGTTCATCGGGCCGTGTTGCGCGACGGCCGTGAGGTCGTCGTCAAGGTGCAGAAGCCCAACGTCCGCGAACAGGTCCAGAAGGATCTGGAGGTTTTCAAGGAGATCGCCCAGACCATCGAGCAACACACGGACCTGGGCCGCAAGATGAATCTCGTTGGCACGATCGATCAGGCGCGCATCACGCTGATGAACGAGCTCAACTACCTGCACGAAGCGCGGAACACCGAGATCATTCGCGAGAATCTCGTCGACTTTCCGCAGATTTACGTGCCGAAGGTGGTCCACGATCTCACGACGGCCCATGTGCTGACGACTGAGCTGATCCACGGCAAGAAGGTCTCGAAGCTGACGCCGCTCGGTCTGATCGAGCACGACTACAAGTCGCTGGCTGCCGTGATCACGCAGGCGTATCTCAAACAGATCTGCGTCGACGGCTTCTGGCACAGTGATCCGCATCCGGGCAACGTCTTCATCCGCGACCTCGAGGATGGGCAGACGCAGATCGTGCTGCTCGACTTCGGCATGTGCAGCCGCATCACGCAGGAGTTTCAGGACGAAGTGGTGAAGCTGTTGCTCGCCGTCTCCTCGAACCGCGGTGCGGAGGCGGCCGAGGCGTGCGCGCGGATGTCGGAGGTGCAGGAGAAGTTCGACGCCATCAAATTCACGCGCGAGATCTCCACCCTGGTCGCAAATTTCCATGACGTCGACGTGAAGCAGGTCAACGTCGGTCAGCTGATCTTCAACGTGATCTCCATCGCCAACAACAACGAGCTGAAGGTGCCGGCGGAGCTCGCGATGTTCGCGAAGACGCTGCTGCACCTCGACGCAATCACGAAGAAACTCGATCCCGACTACAACCCGCAGGGCGTCATCCGCGACTACGCCGAGCAGTTGATCGGGCAGAAGCTGCAGCAGAAGTTCGCCCCCCACAACTTCTACCCCGCGCTGCTCGATCTCAATCAGCTCATCCTCGATCTCCCCCACCGCGCGCGGGAGATCATCGATATGACTGCCGCCAACCGGCTCACGTTCGGCATCAAGCTGACGCAGGCCGAGGAGTTCCTGAGCGGCATTCACAAGGTCGCGAACCGCATCACGGTGGGCGTGGTGATCGCCGCGCTGCTGATGTCGTCATCGCTGATGATCCGCTACTACCGCACGCTCGCGGTGGCGGGCTACCTCGCTGCGGGAGCGGCCGCCGTGTACCTGATCGTGTCGACCTTGATGCTGGATCGGCGCGATGAAGAGAAGGCGAAGTTCAAGGGCAAATAGCGCGGCTTCGCCGCGCGTTGTCGGTTGTCGGTGGTCGGTTGTCAAAGGCTGTCCTGGCGGGGATTTTGACAACCGACAACCGAGAACCGACAACGCGGCGCCGCAAGGCGCCGCAGTTAGAATCCTTCCAGCAAATTCGTGACCAGCGTCTCCGCAAACCGCACCGCGATATCGCGGATCGCTCTCGTTTCCTGCGACGCCGCATCGGCCGAGACGACGTTCACCTCGTAGTTTTCCGTGAAGCGGTACTGGTCGTTTTTCCAAAGCACCTTGTCCTCGTTGCGGTGATCGACGAGGGAGATGTTTGCGGTGATCGAGATCTGGTACTGCGTGGCGAAGCCCTGCTGGTTGAAGGCGATCGGGAAGATGCCGAAGCTGTCGATCGAGCCGCGCAGGATCGCGTCGGCCTCATTGGGAGTGCTGACGAGTTTCAGCCGGCCGCGCGCCACCATCTCGTCGGCGACGGCCTGCGTGACGAACTGCTCGAGCTCGACGCGCGTCGTGCGGTTGACGAACGCCGGCACCTGGATGGTGTGGATGTTCGAGCTGAGGACGTTGCTGTGGCCGACGAGCGCGTAACCGCAGCCGGTCAAAAGGGCGAGCGCGAGGTGTAGGGCCGGCTTCAGCCGGACCAGTGACCGGCTGAAGCCGGTCCACACACTGAAGCGGGTCCACACACTGAAGCGGGTCCGCGCACTGTCTTTCATCGCACCACCACGTTGACGAGTTTACCCGGCACATAGACCGTCTTCACGATCTGTTTTCCTTCCAGCCAGCGTTGTACATTCGTGTTCGTCTTCACCGCGGCGAGGACATCGGACTCCACCGGCGGGTTGGCGACTTCGACCTGCCCGCGGAGCTTTCCGTTCACCTGGATCGCGATGGTGATGACATCCTCCTTCATCAACTCCTCATCGGCGACCGGCCACGCCGAGGTCAGAATGAACGGCTCGTTGCCGAGGGTCTTCCACAACTCCTCGGTGATGTGCGGGGCGAACGGATGCAGCAGCTTGAGAAGCACTTCGTAGCTGGTGCGGTCGGGCGACTCCCCCATCGCGTTGGAGAGCTCCATCAGCGCGGAGATCGCCGTGTTGAATTCGAACCGCTCGATGCGCTGCGTCACCGCGGCGATGGTCTGGTGCGTCTTGCGGGTGAGTGCATCCGACCCGCGACCCGCGACCCCCGACTCCCCCATTTTCCACACGCGGTTGAGAAAGCGAAAGGCGCCGATGACGCCCTCGTCGCTCCACGCCGCTTCCTTCTCCGGCGGCGCGATGAAGAGGGTGTACACGCGCTCGGTGTCCGCGCCGTAACGATCGATGAGCTCATCGGGAGGGACGACGTTGAATCGCGACTTCGACATCTTGCCCGTTTCCGGGATGAGCTCCGTGTTGCCGCGATAGGGCTTGCCATCACGCCGTTCCACTTCGTTGAGTGGGACCCACGCACGGTTGTTCGACGGGTCGCGGTAGCCCTCTTTGGTGATCATGCCCTGGTTGAACAGCCGCTCGAACGGTTCCTCGAACTCGGTCAGTCCCATGTCGTGCAGGGTGCGGCAGATGAAGCGGGCGTAGAGCAGATGCAGGATGGCATGCTCAATGCCGCCAATGTACTGATCGACGGGCAGCCAGCGATTGACCATCGCGGGATCGAAGATCTTCTTGTCGTCGTGCGACGAGATGAAGCGCGCGTAGTACCACGACGAATCGACGAAGGTGTCCATCGTGTCCGTCTCGCGCCGCGCCTTGCCGCCACATTGCGGACAGGTGGCGTTGACGAAGGCCGCGTGCTTTGCCAGAGGGTTGCCTTCGCGTCCGGTGAAAGGAACATCGAGCGGCAGCTCCACCGGCAAGTGATCCTCTTGTACTGGAACAATGCCGCATTTGTCGCAGTACAACATCGGGATCGGCGTACCCCAGTAGCGCTGGCGTGAGATCAGCCAGTCGCGCAGGCGGTAGCGCACCATCTTCCTGCCGATGCCGCGGCGCTCGATCTCCTCGCTGATCTTGCCGATAGCCTGCGGTGACTTGAGGCCGTCGATCAAGCCCGAGTTGGTCGCGACGCCATTCTCCTTGTCGACGAATGCCTCGGTCATGTCGGCTGGGCCGCCGGCGACAACGATGCGGATCGGCAAGTCGTACTGCTTTGCGAACTCGAAGTCCCGCTGGTCATGTCCGGGAACGGCCATGATGGCGCCGGTTCCGTACTGCATCAGCACGAAGTTGCCGAGCCAGATCGGAATGGGCTCGTTGGTAAACGGATTCGTCGCCGTCTGGCCCGTGAAACGCCCTTCTTTGCCCGACTCCTGCCGCTCGAGGTTCGATTGATTGCGCACGCCGGCGATCCACTGCTCGATCTCGGTGCGGTTGGCGTTGTCAGCGATCAGCGTCATTACGTCGGGATGCTCCGGCGCCAGCACCATGAACGTCGCGCCGTAGATCGTGTCGGGACGCGTGGTGAAGATGCGGATCGACTTGCCAAGCGATGGCACCGGGAACTCGACGTCCGCTCCGACCGAGCGTCCGATCCAGTTCCGCTGCATGAGCTTCACCTGCTCCGGCCAGTGCTCGAGCGAGTCGAGGCCCGCGTCGAGACGGTCGGCGTACGCGGTGATCTTCAGGAACCACTGCTCGAGCTCGCGCTGGATGACGATCGTTCCGCAGCGCTCGCAGCGTCCGTCGACGACCTGCTCGTTGGCCAGCACGGTCTGATCCTGCGGGCACCAGTTGACCGGCGCCTTGCCGCGATACGCGAGTCCCCGCTTGTAGAGCTGGAGAAAGAGCCACTGATTCCAGCGGTAGTACTCCGGATCGCACGAGGCGAGCTCTTTGGACCAGTCGTAGAGGATTCCCCATCGCTCGAACTGTTTCTTCTCGCGCGCGATGTTCGACCGCGTCCAGTCGCGAGGATGGATCCCGCGTTTGATGGCCGCGTTTTCGGCGGGAAGGCCGAACGCGTCCCAACCCATCGGATTGAGCGCGGCACGGCCCTGCATCCTCAGGGATCGATAGAGGGCGTCGCCGAGGATGTAATTGCGGCCGTGGCCGACGTGGAGGTCCCCGGACGGGTACGGGAACATGTTGAGCATGTAGTACTTCTGCCCGGGCGCGGAGACGTCGACTTCGGCAACGCGCGCGTCCGCCCACGCGCGTTGCCATCTCGCTTCGATTTCCCTCGGGTCATACGGCATCAGGCGCGGAATCTTACATGCGGAAGCGGATGCCGAGCGCGATCGTGACGGGGTCCAGCTTCACGGAGTTCGTCGTCGGATCGGGATCGCTCTTGTCGCGCGCCTTGTACGGCGAGTACTTTCCATCGAGACCGATGCTCATGCCGCGCGTGACCGCGAAGTTGACGCCCGCGTTCGCGATAAAGCCGGACTTGTTCGCAAACTTGACTCTCTCGGCGGTCGTTCCGAGGAACGGATCGGCGGTCGCGTTCAACTGGGCTCCGGTGAAGTACCCGACGCCCGCTCCGATGTACGGCGTGATGAAGGACCGCGGCGTGAAGTGCCACTTCATCACCGCGCTGAACTGATTCACCTTCAGCGATCCGAGCTTGCCCGAG
>JBBRMQ010000112.1:0-13020 GCA_038230775.1 Thermoanaerobaculia bacterium | reverse complement strand
ATTCGATGGTCGCAATCCACGCCGATCAATCACTCCTTCAATACAGCAATCCATGTTGCGATCCATGTGGCACAAATCGTCGTGTATTGGCACGAACAGACTGATGCGCCTCGGCGCCCTCCGAGGTAGCCTCGGTGCGGGTCCGAAATTCCAAATGAGATGCCTCGCTGTGGCGGGATTACTGGTCGTTTCCTCGGCAATGGCCTCGGAAGCGCTCTTTCCGACGCCTTTGCACCTGGTGCGGAGAATTGAGGATCCGCTCGCGCGGTCGACCGTAACGATTGACCAGTTCTGTTACGGCAGCCGCATCGTCACGGTGACCGCATCCCGGGTGGCGATCGAAGACTTTGGCGAGCAGACGCTGACCGAGATCGACCATGCACGCCTGACCTACAGCATCACGAGGTTCGACGACATCGCGAAGGCACAGCTTCCTTCGCCGAAGGCCTCCACGACGAAACATGAGGTGAAGGTCGATCACGCGGTCACGCTGTCGCGCGATGCGCTCGACGCACTCATCGGCGCCGCGTTTCCGAACCGTCGCACGAAACAGCATGACGACGTCGTGGCCGCCGCACGCTCGGCGCGCAGCGGGCGCATTGTCGCGCAATCGTCGGCGGAGACATTCGGGCTGCCGAGCGAGGAATCGATCACGTATGACAACGGGCTCACAAGCCGGAACACGATCGTTCAGATCAATTCCGATCTGCCGCCGCCGGCCGCGATCGTCATCGATCCCGGCGCGACGCGGGTCGAGTCTCGTCTCACGAGGCTGCGTCGCGAGCTCGAGCAGTTGGACAAATTGCCGTCCCAGCGCCCATGAGACGCATCGGGCCTGTCGCGATCGCAGCGTTCCTTCTTGTTGTGCGCATGCAGGCGGCGGAGATCACGAGAGGCGATCTCGCGATTCGCGGGCTGTCGCTCACAGTCGATGGTGCGACCGTGGTGACCGCAATCGACATCGCGGCATCGGTGCAGACGATCTTCGGCGGCAAGACCAATGACGAGGCGCCACCAACGCCGGATCTCGTCGCGTCAGCGGAGCTGAGCGGGCCCGGGATCGACGCTCCGATCACGCTCTCGACGCAGCCGGGACACAAGTTTCAACTGCCGCCGCTTCATCAGCAGGGTGACTACGCGTTGCAGAACATCCGCCTCGCCGATGCCAGCGGACGCTTCATTCAGCAGGCTGTTCCGTCCTCGGTAACGATCACGGTCACTGACGTTTTCAAGACGAGCGTGAAAGTGCGGCAGCTCTCACCGGACGAGTTGCGCGCGCGCGGGATCAATCTCGATGCTCGAAATTTCGACGTCTTCGACATCACGCTCATCGTCGGCATTCGCGATGGTGTGGCCATCGAGATTCCGTACACGAATATCATCGACCGCAGAACGCACGAAGTCGTTGCGGCGCCTGGTCCGACGGAGCAGCAACTGCCGCTGCCGGGAGTCGCCGGCCCGCCGCCGCGCTTTCAACCTCCCGATATTTTCACTCTCGCACTGTCAGAAGATCTGGATCCCGGAACGACGTCTCAGTCGGGCGGCGCCGTCGAGCGGCTGCCGAACCAATCCCGGCCGACGATTCCAGCCGCCATCGTCCTGCCCGCCGGCTTCGGCGTGTTGCACCAGTTTTTCTCGGTGATCCTGAACGTCTCGAACAATGCTCCAACTGGAGCGAGCATCGTGCTCGACTCGATCAGCGCGACGATGGCGGCGCCGCTGGCGATGCGGGTGGCGAAGGTCACACCCGCTGTTGCTGTTGGTCAGTCGGTGCCAATCAACGATTCGAGGTCCGGCGCCTCGTTTCTGGTCGCGCAGGCCGAGGGTTCCGCGGACTGGAGCCTCGAGGCACTCAAGGCTGGGACGCACTCGATCGCCATCACGGTTCGCGCAACGTACAGAGTTCCAGGACAGCCTGACATCCCGCTCAAGGGAACGGCGCAAGCGGCGATCGCAGTCAGCGACCCCAGATTCCAGTTCAACTTTGTCCACCCCGACAACGTACGCAGCGGAGAAAACTACACGGCGTACGCCTTCATCACGAACACGTCCTCCACTGGCCAAACCGTCGTTCTCGATACGCACGAAGTGCCGGACTGCAGCAGGAAGCAGTTTGCTAACAACATCTGCCGTGTCGAAGGCGATCCGACGACGCAGATGACGATCGCCTCGGGCGAGACGAAGTCGATTGCCTACAAGCTGCAGACAAATCTGACGGGCCATGCCTTTGCTGCCGCGGTGACCGCCGATTCTTCCATCAGCGCGTCAGTCTCGTTCTCGATGGGAGTGAGCGAACACGGCATTCCGCTATCGCCAGCGACGCTCGTACTTCCGTACTACACGCGCTTCCTCGATCCGCAGCTCGTCTCCGACCACCTCGGTTTTCTCGGACTCGGGTACAGCCTCGCGACTGCCCCTCTCAGCAAACAGACCGCGACGTTGCCGCGCGTTCTGCGCTCTGACGTTTTTCAACGGGCTCAGGATCTGGCGCGTGCGGGGCAGCGGGTCTTCATCGCGCGGCGGGATCTGTCGCGCGACAATCCGGCCGAGGATCGCGATGCGATCTTTCATCTCGCGCTCGATCTGGTGGGCAATGTCGAGCGCGCCGGCCAATCGGCGGTTCAGCCTGAGTTACGCGAATGGGATCAACTGCGGCGTCTGGAGAGCTCGGCGCGCAAGGCGAGTGCGTCCGTCGAACGCGAGGTCGAGCGCGTCGGTCTTCCGGCCGGCAAATCGATCTCCGATTTCGTGAGCGACTTCGCTTCCGTCGCTTCGTATCGCGCGCCGTACATGATGGCCGTCGTTCACGGTGCGTCCGTATCGGGAGCCGGCAGGCCGTACGCGCTCAGCGTGACGGGTGCGATATCGAGGACACAGATCGACGTGCCTTCGGAAGCAGCAAGCGGCTGGATCAGAACCCTGGCCTACGGCGAGCTGACGAAGCTGAGCTTTCCCGGCGAGTACGGAGAGTCCGCGATCGTCGGACGTTGGAGCGAAACTCTCGAGCTCTCCATCGTCGCGGCGGCGCCGTCGTTCACCGCCGATCTGATTTATCCCGATGCGACCGATGGAAAATTTCTGCGCGCTTCGTTGTCGATCACCAACGCCGATCCGCACACGAACGTCAGGATCGCGTTGACGCGGGGCGCCGTGCCGGTGGTGACCGGGGCTCAGATTGCCGGTAGCCTGGCGGCCGCACCGGTCGATCAGATACCGCTCCGCATGGTGGCGGCGGCGCAGGACCTTCACCTCGATCCGGATGGTCACATCGTCTCGCTTCTGTTCAACCGCCCGATCACCGCTGTTGATCGCGCCAATTTCGCGCTCACCACGCGCGTCGCGGCGGCGGCCTACGAGCAGACGCGTCGCGATGTGATTCCTGGCGCGGCGCTGCAGAGCGACGGCCGGATCGTCAACATCAGTTTCGATCATGCGCTTTCGACGAATGCCACGTACGTCATCGGCGTAGACAATCCGCAGAGCGCCGAAGTGCCGCGCATCGACAACACAGCGCCGGGCGGGATCGTCTACGGCAAATTGTTGCGCGGCGACGGCACCGCGGTGAGCCATGCGCTCGTCCAGCTCTTTACGAATGACAGCACGCAGTTCGACACGACGCTGACCGACGGCAGTTTCATCTTCGAGCAGGTCCCTCGCGATCTGGAGCGCAGCGTCACGGGGAACTACCATGCGCAGTCGTCGGCCGAAGGAAAGTTCGCGCAGGTTGACGGTGTCGTCCGAACGGTTGGCGACGTCCAACGGATCGTTCTCCAATTCCTCGGCCGTGGCTCGGCCAGCGGAGTCGTTCGGTCCAGTGACGGTGTGCCGATCGCCGGCGCGGCTGTCGTCGGCGGCAGCACGATCTACAGCGAGTTTCATCAGGCCGTCACCGATGCGTCGGGCCGTTACAACCTTGCCGATCTCCCCGTCGGGCCGCTGACATTCGCGGCGACGGATCCCGCGGGCAACATCGCGTACGCCGCAACGCAAATTCGCACCCCAGGTGAGTCAATCGTTCAGGATCTGACGATCCAGAAGCGTGCGATCGGCGCCGGATTCGCGTCCGTTCATGTCACCGTATTGCGCTCCGATAGCTCGGCGGCGGTCGCGGGCGCGCACGTTGGTGTCTCGACGCAGGGCTATGGACTCGTCGACGGCTACACCGACTCGAGCGGCCGCTTCGCGTTCTCCAGGGTGCCGGCGGGATTCATTTCGGTCCTTGCGTCCGAGTTCAGCCTAACGCGCGAGAGCGCGGCAACCGATCTCGACTTGCATGCGGACGCTTCGATCGACGTGACTCTGACGCTTCACGTCCCGCGTGCGACGGATGCGACGCCTGCGATCGTCCATGGCCACGTCTGGCGCGACGACCCTGCGGCTCCGAACGACCGGGCGCGTGATGTCACCGTTCCGAATGCGGTCGTGACAATTCGTCATTTCGGGAGCGTGACGGCCGGCGCCGGTGGAGAATTCACGTACACCGACCTTCCGGTATCGCTTTCAGAAACCAGGGCCGTTAGCGTCTTCGATCCTGCGACCGGCCGTCAGGGCACGTTCACGGTGCCTCCGCTGGAAGCGGGAAAGACCGCAGAGACGACGCTGCTTCTTCGCAGCAGCTCCGCGCTCGGGAAAGCGATGCTTAATGTGAGGGTCGTCAGCGCGAACGGGACAGCAGTCTCCGACTACCGCGTCATTTCGCCAGGTTTCCCTCGACCCGAAGAGTTTCTGCCGAAGGGCAACGGAGTGTACGAGCTCCCGGTCGACGTGCCGCGGACGCTCGATGTGTGGGCCGTTCCGAAGGGTCGTCACGCCTTGTACGGCGATCAGGTTGCACACGGTTCCATTCACGCCGACTTCGACGGACAGCTTTCGACGATCGAGTTGAGATTGCCCGGACAGGGAACCGCGCTGGCCAAGATTCTCGTGCGGAAACCTTGTCCGGCGGGTCAGTCCGCCTGCGCCGAAGAGTACGACGTAGCGCAAGGAACGGTGGCGGTCACTTCGCTGGGGTGGAGCGAGGATGAACAGCAATTGGTGTCGTTCAGCCGAAACGTCGATACCGACGGCACGACTGGAATCGCAACGATTGATCGGATTCCGATCGGATCGGCTGCGATGCTGGCGATGGTGAATCATCCAGCCGGGTACGCGACGGCCAAACCTCCGATTGCATTCGACGGCGACTCACGGGTCGTCGAACTGAAGTTGTCCACCCTCGGAGACGTCACCGGTCGGGTGCTGGCCTTCGACAAGCAGACTCCCGTGGCCGGAGCCTCGGTCCGCCTCGCCGGAAGCATCGGCAATCTCGGCCCGGTCTTTACCGGCAGCGATGGCGTGTTCCATTTCGCCGGCGTTGCGGCGAACCAGACGCTGCGGATCACCGCGGAAGTCACGCAGGACGGGCTGTTCCGCACCGGTTACGTCGACGCCGTTTCTCCGAAGGGTGGCGGGCCCGTGTCAGGCCTTGGCGTCGTGATGCGGCAGCAGACCAATATCAGCGGGACGATCGTCGACGCCAGCAATGCGGCGGTTCCGCTCGCACGGTATTGGGCGCGCGAAGTGGCGTGGCCGTACCGCACGTTCGGATCGTCGATCGATCCGCTGATCGCGGGGAAGGACGGGAAATTTGCGCTCAACAACATTTTCGAGGGTCCGATTCGGATCTCCGCGTCGTCGCCCATCCACCAGGAGGACCGCGGCGATTGGCAGGGGACGGTTGCGTTCGAGAACGAAGACAAGTCGGGCGCCGTCATCGTCATCGGAAGTGAAGGCACCGGTTCGGTCAGCCTCACGGTCGTCGATTCGAACAGCAGCTTCCATCGCGTTCCATTCGCCGAAGTCACGCTCATCCGCGGCAGCTCGGCGTTCGACTTCTCGACCACGGACCAGAATGGGCTCGCGTTCTTCGACGGCGTTCCTGCCGGGGGCGCCACGTACAGCGTACACGTCACGTCGAAAAGCGTTGGTCGCTCAGGCGCCAGCGCTTCGTTCCCGGTCGTGCGCGGTGGCGTCTCGCAGACTCAAGTCGTTCTCGACCTGTTAGGCCGCGTCGCCGGAACAGTGGTCGACGGCGATCTGACACCCGCGCCGGTGGTGCGTGGTGCGCCGGTGTTCCTGTCTGGAAGCGTCCGCAGCGTCGCGTCCACCGGGGTGGCAGGAGAGTTCGAGTTCAACGGCGTGCCCGAAGGGACGTTCCATCTCGAAGCGCTCGATATCGATAGCGGGCGTCGCGCCTCTCTGGATCCCGACTCGTTCATCAGCAAGCTGTTTCCGGAACGAACCGGCATCCAGTTGTCGCTCGAACGAACCGCCACGCTGAATGTAAAGGTGTACCTGCCGGATGACCAGGGGAACGCTGGTGCGCTAGCGCCACTGGCCGACGTGAAGGTGACGCAGACGAACTATCTACGCGAGCAACAAGGCAATGATCTGACGTTCGCGAAGATGTTCGCGCGAGCCGGCTATCACATCGTCGCGAGAGAGCTCGGTGGGGAGGAGCGGACCGCGATTGCAGATGGCGTCTTCGCGCCCAACGCATTCACCGCAAACGCCTCGCTGACATTCAGGACCACGGGTACCGTCGAGGTTCATGTCACGGCGGCCGATCCGGCGTTGATCGCGGGCGCCCGCGTCGTGATCAGCACGCCGTCGAGATCCTTCACGGTATTCACGGATTCGAGCGGCGTCGTCACCGTGACCGGCGTTCCCCTGGAACTGGTGACGGTTCAGGCCACGGCTTCCAACGTTTCGGCATCGGCGAGCGGTAATCTCGTGAGTCACTCCGTACCGCTCGTGCTCAACGTCCCGCTCGCGAGTCGCGCGACGATCGACGGGTATGTCGACGCCGAGCTCGGTGGTCCATCGGCCGGCACGCTCGTCGTCCTGGACGTGCACAGCCCCGCGCTTCCGGCCGGCCCGCTCCAGCTGCAGATGCGCACGGATGCCCTGGGCCACTACGCGTTCGGCGGCGTGCCCGCGAATGCGACCACGATCGCGCTCACGATGATCGGGCCCGATGAGCGAACCATCGGAGCGTCGATTGCACAATCCATCGTCGATGGCACCACCGGTCTGATTGCCATGCCGCGCGTTCGTCTCGATGCCACGCCTCCGCGCGTGCTGACGATCGACCCTGCGAACAACTCCAACAGCGTCTCGCCGAATGCGAACGTGTTCGTTTCGTTCAGTGAGCCGTTGAGCGCCGCGTCGCTGACGACGTCAAACTTCAGCGTGACGGCAACGGACGACAATCTGGACGCGGCGATCGCGATCTCGCCGGAGATCTTCAACGGCGTCTATCGCGTGCGGCTCGCTCCGATCGGTCTCCTGAAGAGCAACGTGGTTTACCGCGTGCTGGTCAAGACGGGGATCACCGATCTCACATCCCACGCTCTTGCGGCTCCAGCCGGCAGCAGTTTCACCACAGTCAACTACACCGAGCCGCGGATCGTTCGGGTGGATCCACCGGTCGATCTGCCGCTGGCCGTTGGTGCGACGTTCCGCCTGAAGTTCAACAAGCCCGTCGACGCCACTTCGGGAGTGATCCGGCTCGAGCAGCTCGACGCAATGCACGGCCAACACGTCGGTGACGTCGCGGTGCAGGTGCGTCTCGACAACATCGATCTCTCCACCATCGTCGTCGCGCCCGTCGGCGTGCCGATCCAGTCGTCGTCGTTCTATCGGATGACTGTCGCCGGCGTGCGCGACACGCAGTTACCTCCGAACTCACAGAAGGACGCTCAGGTGTTCGATTTCTTCACGTTCGATCAAGTGAAGCCGATCGTCGCCATTCAGTCGCCGGTACCGGCCGGTTATGCGCTGGTGGCGAACGTCGCTTACACCGCGAACGTAAAGATCACCGATGACGGAACGATCCCGTCGAAGGACGTTCAATACGTCGACTGGTTTGAGGACGATCGCTTCGTCGTGCGCACGAGGCTGGCGCCGTACTCGTACAACTTCACCGCGCCCGCCAGTGCGAACAAGTACACGCTGAAGGCCAGCGCGACGGATTTGTCGGGCAATACCAGCGACCTGGTCGCGTTCACCTGGGATGTCGCGATGAACAACGCGCCGGCGAATGTGAAGGTCGTCGCGGTACCTGCTGCGGTGTATCTCGCAGGTCACGTCGACGCGACGGTGACGTTCGAGGACGAAGGACTGACAGCGACGGTGTCGCTGAGAGTGGCGGGAGCGCATGCGGACGGAACGCCGTACGACATTCCGCTCACGAGGATCAAGCCTGCGACCACCCAGCAGGTGACCCGAACGGCCGTTGACGCTGCGTGGCCTGCGGTGCGATTTGCAATCGATCTTCCTGGCGATCTCAAGGAAGGTGCGCCGTTGCACTTCACGGCGACGGTCACCGACTCTGTCAATCAAAGAGGTTCCGGAACCACGGATGTCGCATTGCAGACGGACACCATCCCGCCAGTCATCACGTCGATCTCGCCCGTGGCGGAAACGCATTTCAAGTTCGGTGCGACGTACAAGATCGCGGTGCAGGCGAGTGATGCCGAGTCAGGCATCGCTCGTATCGCGGTTGCCTACGATGGAAAAGGCCGCGATCTGACACCGGGTGCCGGTGGAACGTTCAGCGCCGACATTCCGGTGAGCGCGAAGAACGCAGACACGCGCGTGCACATCGTCGCGACCGCGTACGACTACCACGGCAACACCGCGCAGATTTCGACGGACGTCATCTGCGACGGCATCAACGACAGCACCATCCCCGCAGCGCAGTGGCAGACACCGGTCGACGGCGCGGCCCTGCCCGCGGGGCAGACCATCTCCGTGAAACTTCGAGTCCACGCGACGGACGATCATCACATCGAAGCGGTGCAGTTCGACAGCACGGCATTTGTCGCGCCGGTTCCGGCCATCACCATTCCGCTGAACGGCGACATCTACGAAGCGACAGCATCCGTGAACGTTCCCGCAACCGGCAGCATCACGATCACAGCGACCATCAACGATGCCGATCCGACGCACACCGTCGTGCTGCCGATCGTGATCGACGCGGTCGCAATCGACCAGCAGATCGTGGCCGACGCTGCGATCACAGCTTCGAACGCGGCACAGTACGCCAACAAGTCATTGCTGGTGATCGGCGCGACGACGACGCTCTACGTCAATGTCCCGCTGACGGTTCGCGATCTGATCGTCATCGGCGGCGCCAGAGTGGGCAATCCCGACGGTGTGAAGCTCGATGTGACTGTGACAGGTACGACGTACATCGACGGCGACTCGAGCATCGACCTCACCGGCAAAGGTCTCCTCGGCGGCTGGGCCAGGAGCGAAGACGGCGTCACGCAGAACAACAACGCACGCGGGCGCTCGCTCATTGGCGACGGCGCGCTGGAGTCTTCCGGATCGCATGCCGGTCTCGCCGGCTGGCAGACGAACGCGACGTACGGATCGATCGCGGCGCCTTCTGATTTCGGCAGCGGCGGCGCCGGTGCCGCGACGTGTTGCGAGTCGGGCGGCAATGGTGGAGGCGCCCTCGCGTTGCACGGCAACCGGGTCGCGGTGGCCGGTACGATTCGCGCCGATGGAACCGCGGGATTCGGCCGGCGGTTTGCCGGATCGGGTGGGAGCATCCTGTTGTTCGCGCGCTCGCTCATCACCGGCGGCGCCACGCGAATTACGGCGAATGGCGGCGACGACGACGCGGTCATCGGCGACGCCGGCGGCGGTGGCGGTCGCATCGCCGTCACTGCGGCCGATCGCCTCGACCTGTTGAGTGCGAGCGCCATTCAGGCCCGCGGCGGTCGCAACGGAGCAGGTAACGAAGGCAGGACGTACCTCGACGGCGGCGCGGGAACGGTCCTGTTGCTGCGTCCTGGCAAGACGTTGGGCGAACTCATCGTGTCATCGGCCGACGATCGATACGCAGCGTCTACGCATCAGACGCGGGGGTCGCCGCTCGCGGGCGCGCTGTCATTCGACGCGGTGACCATCGGTCCTCGCGCGCTGGCTCGATTTGATGATGACTTCACCACCGCGACCACCACCGTCGATCCATCCGCGGTTCTTCTGCGCAAGACTGATCGGCCTGCGCTCACGCTGGCTGCCGGTGCGACATCGGTCATTCAGGATACGAAGTTCGGCGCCACGTACACGGCGTCATCGCCAGCGGGGATTGGGACCGTCGCGTTCAGCCTGGCCACGGTGACAGCCGTTCCCTTCGTGGACTTCCCCGTCAACATTGGCCCGGCCACCTCAACGATCGATGTTCCGTTCAATGCCGCCGCGGCAGCGACAGTGCTCAAAGCAACGGTGACCGATCGCGCCGGACGCACCGCGGAAGCGACCAACCCGATGACGATCGTGGCGAACACTCCGCCGGTGATCGATCGCTTCGACGTCAGTCCGCTGCAGATGTTCGCCGGTCACTCGATCACCGCCGTTGCCGCCGCCTCTGATGACGTCGCGATCAAGGCGCTCACGCTCACGTCGACCGTCGGGAGCGTGACCACGCTGTCTCCTGCGACCTTCTCGGTTGCCATTCCGCCGGCGACGCCCGGCGGCACGAACGTGCAGCTAACTCTTACGGCAAGCGACGGTTTCCCGAACCGTCCTCCTTCCACCCGCTCAGCGACCGTGCAGATCCTCGCCGATGCTGCTCCGCCGGTCGTGACCATCACCGGACCGGCCGCGGGTGCCACGTTCGAAGTGAGCTCCGCCGTCAGAATCCCTGTTCGCGCCACGGTGGTCGATGCCGAAGTCGGCGTGACCCAGGTTTGGGTGCGGATGGATGGCGGGGCATCGATTTCGATGAGTCCAGATCCGTCGGTCGCGAATGGTTGGATGGTCGATCTCCCGGTTCCGAGTGTCGAGGGTTCGCAACCAGTGCCGAAATCGCTCGTGGTGTATGCGACCGATTACGTTCCGAACACCGGCCAGTCCGCGCCCTTCTCGATCAACGTGAAGCCAGTCATCGACTCCAATGCGCCTGTCGTCGCCTGGCTGTGCCCGTCCGGCAAGGTGCTTCTGCCCTCCGCCTATTCGCTGAAAGCGCGCGTTTCCGCAATACCGGTCGGTGACAACGGCATCTCTACCGTCCAGTTCTTCGTCAACGACGCTCCGACGGCGATTACCGGCTCGTCCATCGGAAACGCTGTTTACGAAGCGACCCTGCCGATGCTTTCCGCAGCGAACGGCACGTCCGTTCCGCTGAAGGTCGTGGTGACGAGTATCCGAGGCAACGTGACCACTGTGCAACAGACGGTAACGATCGTCAGCGGCGCGACGATTACCTCCGATCGTTCGATCATCCGCGGTGACACGCAGTTCGACGGACAGACGCTGATCGTCGCCGCGGGAACGGTCACGATCGACGGTCCGCACTCGTTCACCAACCTCGTCGTTCTCGACGGCGCGACGGTCACCCACACCGCAGTGGACGCCCAGGGTAACGGCATGCTCGAGCTCAGCATCACGGAGAGTGTTTATGTCGCCTGCGGCGGAGCGATCGATGCGTCCGCGAAAGGCTACGCGAATAGCGTGAGCAGACCGGGAGCGACGCCGAGCGCCGGTCACGCCGGCGGCAGTCACCTCGGATCAGGGTCGACCTACAGCGGGGGCGACGTCAGCGGCTCGACGTATGGCAGCCTGTATCGGCCGCAGGAGCCCGGCGGCGGTGCGGGCCAGCAGATGGCGGGCGGCGGCGTGATGCGCCTGATCGCTGGAACCATGAGCGTGGACGGATCGATCCGTGCGAATGGTCAGGGCGGGCCGGGCGGTAGCGATCACAGCGGGGCCGGCGGTTCGGTGTGGATCACGGTGAGTGGTGCGCTCGGCGGAAACGGATCAATCGAAGCGCGAGGAGGGGACGATCCGGCCGGCTATGCCAGCGGCGGCGGCGGCGCGGTGTCGATCGAATTCGGCGGCCCTTCCGCCGGCACTCTTCTCAACAATCTTCGAGCGAGTGCTGGCACCGGCTATCAAGGCCACCATGGCGCGCCAGGAACGGTCTTTGTGCACGCCCCTGCATCGTCGTATGGCGATCTGACCGTCGATGCGAAGTCCATCGCTGCTCTCGCCGGCGTAACGACGAACCTGCCGTCGCTCGGAAATGGCGTTGCACAGGCGGGCACCAGCGGCGCTGTGCTCGTGACCGATCGCGCGACAGACATCCCGGCTTATTTCTCCGGACATTGGGTCGAGGTCGTCAGTGCGTCAGGGTCGTTGAAGGGCACGTGGCGAATCGGCAGCGTGACGCTCAAGACCGCGACACTGGTTCCGAACGCGAACGAGCCGATCAGCGTCGTTGCCGGCGATTCGTGGCGCGGCGTGTACCGGTTCGACAACATCAGCGGAGCGTCGGACGCGGTCGTGGTGAGTACAGACGCGATCCGTGTCGGTGGCTCAGCCAGTGTGAACATCAGCGGTTCGACCGCGACCGGGTCGTTGGAGCTGCGGACGCCGAGCTTGATCTCGACGCAACCGCTCACCGTGAGTGGCAACCTGACGCTGTCGTCGCTCGATGCTCCGTCGATTCACTTGCTGAACGGCGCAACGATTGCGCAGAGTGCTGCAACAGCGTCGCTGACGATCGGTTCCGCAGGCGCAATCGCAATCGATGCGAATGCCGCGATCGACGTGTCGGCGAGAGGTTTCGCCGGCGCGATGAGCTATCCCGGAGCGACGCCGAGCTCCGGACACGCGGGCGGAACTCACCTCGGATCGGGGTCGAAATACAACAGCGGCGACGCAAGCGGCTCGACGTACGGCAGCGTCTACAGGCCACAGGAACCGGGCGCCGGCGCAGGCCAGCAGATGGCGGGTGGTGGAGTGCTGCGCCTGCTCGCTGGAACGCTGAACGTCGACGGATCCATCCGCGCGAATGGGCAAGGCGGCTTCGGCGGCAGCGATCACAGCGGCGCCGGCGGCTCAGTTTGGATCACAGTGAATGGAACGCTCGCAGGAAGCGGAGCGATCGAAGCACGGGGTGGGGACGATCCCGGAGGATATGCCAGCGGCGGCGGGGGAGCGGTGTCGATCGAATACGGCGGTGTT
>JBBRMQ010000111.1:0-13051 GCA_038230775.1 Thermoanaerobaculia bacterium | reverse complement strand
GACCGGCTGAAGCCGGTCCTCACACAGAAGCCGCACGCCGTCGCGCTTAGTGCGGCGCTGCGCCCTTCACGAGCCGCCGATAGTCCTTCAAGTGCCTCAGCGCGGCCGCCTTCTCCCCTCGCCGCTCGTAGAGGCCTGCGAGATTGAAGTGTGCGTCGGCGTTCTCTGGATCCAGTTCAACCGCGCGCTGATACGCAACTGCCGCGTCGCGATAACGGCCGAGATCTTCGAGGGCGACGCCGAGGTTGAAGGCGGCGGTGTCGTGGTTGGGGTCGAGCTCCAGCGCTGCCCGATAGTGCTTCTCCGCCGCAGCGGGCGCGCCTTCTTCGTGCAGTAGCCGGCCGAGATTCACATGCGCGTCGACGTGATTCGCATCGAGCTCCAGCGCGCGCTCATAGGCCGTCTGCGCTTCTTCCGCGGAGCTCAACTCGAGATCGCAACCCAGGTCGTACCAGTCGTGGGCGTCGAGCTCGTCGGGGCTCGGCATGCGCGTCAGCGATGCCGTCTTCGCTTCGATCTCCTCGACGGAGAAATCGAAAAGCGCTTGTCCCGACTCGGCGTTCCACACTGAGCGGCCGTCGCTGACGACGACGCGATTGCCATCAGCGGCGATGCGAACCCCGGCGAGCGAGCCGCGTGAGGGTAGTTGTTCGCGCAGACGTTGCAGCACGCGGCGCACTTTGCGCTGCGGGATGTCCGCGGCAGCGAGCTCGCCCGCGGTGCGAAGAATCACGAGATCGTGAAAGCCGAAGCGAAGCTCACCGCGTGCGCCGCGCTCGGGCGCGAGAAACCCCTGGCTGGCGAAGGAGCGGATCTGCGCCGGCGTAATGCCGAGCATCGATGCGACCTCGCGCACCGTATAGGACATGGATAGCAGTTATTTTATCAGCGCGACTTCGCGCGGGCTGCAGCAATCTTCCGCGGTGCCGCCTTCGCAGGCTTTCTCTTCGGCTCGGCTTTGGCCGCGAGCTTCGGACGCGGCTTCGATCCCGCGAGACTGGCCTTCAACGCTTCCATCAAATCGATGACCTGAGCGCGCGGCTGCTCGGCTTCCGGCGCGGTGATCTCTTCGCCGTCGATCTTCTTCTGGATCAATCCGCGAACGCGCTCGGCGACTTCGTCCCGATAGTTCTCCGGATGAAACTCTTCGGACGCGCCCATCTCCGCAAGCTGGACGGCCATCTTGAGCTCCGTATCCTTCACGATCGGATCGCCGAGATCGAGATCTTCCATCGAGCGGATTTCGTTCGGGTAGTAGAGCTGCTGCATCACCATGCCCTTCCCGAGCGGGCGAAGGATCACGAGATACTGCTTGCCCCGCGCAGCGTACTTCGCCAGCGCCCAGCGACCAGTCTCCTCGAGCGCTTTGCTGAGCAGCGCGTACGCGCGTTCGCCGCCCTTGTCGGGGGCCATGTAGTTTGCTTTGGAGAAGAAAATCGGATCGATCGCTTCCTTCGGCAGGAACTCGCTGATCTCGATCGTCTGCGTGGCTTTCTCTTCCAGCGCCTTCAGCTCTTCCTCGGTGAAGAGTACGAACTGGCCGCGGGAAAACTCGTAGCCCTTGACCACTTCGCGGCGCTCGATCGTCCGCTCGTCTTTGGGACAGAAGAGCTGCTGCTGGATGCGGCTGCCGCAATCCTGATGAATCATGTTGAAGCTGATCTTTTCCGAGGCTTCGGTCGCGGAGAAGAGCTTCACTGGAATGGACACCAGTCCGAAGGCGATCTGACCGGATGCGAATGCGCGTGGCATAGTGAGCCTTCTAGTGTAACAAAATGCACAGAGAATTGTGCAGGTGGTGGATGAACGATCACTATCAGCGAATCTTCGCCGCCGTGCGTCGCATTCCTCGCGGGCGAGTGGCGACGTACGGGCAGATCGCGGAGGTCGCCGACCTCGACGGACGCGCGCGGCAGGTGGGCTATGCGCTTCATTCACTCCGCGACGACCGCGTCCCCTGGCACCGCGTGGTGAATGCGCGCGGCGAGATCAGTGAGCGCTCATCCGGCGACAGCCATGAATTGCAGCGCCGTCTCCTGGAGGCTGAAGGGGTCGAATTCGACGTGATGGGGCGCATTGCGCTCGATCGCTACTCGTGGCGAACTAACGGAAAAAGGAGAACCCATGCGGCAAAACCTGATGGCGGCCCTGCTTCTCGTGAGCCTCGCCGGCTGCAACGGAAAGGCGACCGAGGCGAAGATCAGCGACCTGGAGTCGCGGAACGCCGATCTGAGCCAGCGGCTCGCGAAAACCGAAAGCCGTCTCGACGAGGCTGAGAAAAAGCTGGTGCAGCACGAGCAGGCAATGCAGGTGCTGAACGACCGGCTCAAGACTGCGGAGACCGCGGTCGACAAGCTGGCGTACGGCTCCGCGCCGCATTAGTGCTGCTGTGATTCGGTGTGCTCTTGGTGTTGCTGTGTGTTGCTTCTGTGTGAGGACCGGCTTCAGCCGGTCATGAAGCAGGCCGGCTGAAGCCGGCCCTCACACTGAATCCTTCATCCACTCGTACACCAGGTAGTGGTCGCCGTTCATCCCGCTGCGGCGATAGACCTCCTGGGCGCGAGTATTCCGGCGATCGACGTAGAGCCGGATGCCGCGGACGTTGGCGTCCTTCATCGCCAGCTGCCGGATGTGGTCATACAGCCCGGCATAGACGCGTTGCCCGCGCGCTTCCGGGCGGACGTACACGCTCTGGATCCACCAGACGTTTCCGTCGCGCCAGTCGCTCCATTCATAGGTGATGAGAAGCGACGCGATGACGCCATCGTCAGCCTCCGCGACGAAGTACTTTCCTTTCGTGGCATCGGCGAAGACGGCTTCGACGCCGCGGCGGCAGATCTCGCGATCGAGCGCCACCTCTTCGGTCTCACGCGCCATGGCGATCTGAAAGTCGAGAATGTCGCCGGCATCCGTGCGTTGGGCATCCCGATAGCGAATGTTCATCTGCTAACCTCGAAGGGCGGTGACACTACCAAAAAACGCCACGCATCGCGCGCTGCTTCTGATGACGATCTCCGCGACGTCGTTCGGCGCGATGGCGTTCTCCGCGAAGCTGGCGTCGGCGCATCTCTCCGGACCGGAAGTCGCCTTCGTGCGCATGTCGTTCGGGCTGCTCCCCTGCATCGTCATCCCGCAGTACCGGCGCGCCGCACTTCACTATCAACGGCTCGATCTCATCCTGTATCGCGGGATTTTCGGCGGCATCGCCGTGATGCTGTACTTTCTCGCCATCGAGCACACCAGTGCGGGACTGGCGACGTTACTCAACTACACCGCACCGCTCTGGAGCGGTCTCTTCTCGGTTCTCTTCATTCGTGAACGCATCAGCGCGCGCGTGCTGATTCCCCTCCCCATCGCACTTGCCGGCGTCTACCTGGTAGGTCATGCCAGCCCGTTCGGCGCGAGCAAGTGGCTCCTTGCGGGCCTGCTGTCCGGCGTCGCGTCCGGTGCGGCGGTGACCGCTGTGCGCGCGGCACGGCGAGCCGAGAACTCGTGGTCGGTCTACGCGAGTTTCTGCTTTTTCGGCGCGCTGGTGAACCTGCCGTTCGCGATCCGGACCTGGCACACGCCGGCAGGAAGGCAATGGATTCCGCTGCTGGCCACCGCCGTGTTCGCGCTGATCGCGCAACTGCTGATGACGTTCAGCCTGCGCTGGGTCGACGCGATGACCGTCGGCGTGATCTCGCAGTTAGGCGTACTGGTGGCGATGGCGCTCGGCGCCCTTTTTCTCCGTGAAGAAATCACCGCCCTCGCCGCCCTCGGAAGCGCCCTCACGATCCTCGGCGTCATCGGCGTAACGTTCGTGACCTCATTCGGACGCGAGCCGGCCGTGACTTGATGGCGCCGATGTCGTTGTCCCAGTGGGAGACGTCTACGTCATCGTCGACTCATCGGCCCGCGCTCGGCGCCGAGGTGGCGATGAGGCGGAAAGAATAGGAGTTGGGACGTTGGGACGTTGCTCGTCGCGAATCGCTCGCACGACGGCCGGACCAGTCCGTTCCTGTCATCCCGAGCGTAGCGAGGGACCGGTGTGGGCGGGCGGTGCGTCGAACCACCCTCCCACACCGGTTCCTCGCTACGCTCGGAATGACACCCTTGAACGCGGCCGCAGATGGGCGGTTGCCAACTTCCCTAACTTCCTACATCAATTTCTCAATCGTGATCGGCAGGTCCCGCACGCGTTTCCCGGTCGCGTGAAACACGGCGTTCGCGATCGCCGGTGCCACGCCGACGATGCCGATCTCGCCGATGCCCTTCGCGCCGATCGGATTCACGTGCGGGTCCTCTTCCGGCACGAGGATGATATCGAGCGATCGCACGTCGGCGTTCGTCGGCACCAGGTACTCCGCGAAATTCACGTTCGTGTACGAGCCATATCGCTTGTCGAGATGCGTCTCCTCGAGCAGGGCCATGCCGATGCCCTGGATGATGCCGCCGTAGTACTGGCTCGTCGCTGTCTTCGCGTTGAGCACGCGGCCCGCCGCGAATGCGCTCACCATGCGCTGGACGCGCACCACGGGGATGTCCTCGTCGATCGCCACTTCCACGAAGTGCGCGCCGAACGCGGAGCTGGCGTACTCCTCTTTTTCCGGCGGATGCGCGTCGAACTGCGCCTCGACATCGCTGAGATAGTGCTTCGCGATGATGTCGTGATAGCTGTCGGCAGTCATCGTCGCGGGATCGACGCCGCCGAGTTCTGCGATTTTCTTCTTCAGCGCGTCGGCGACGCCGAAGACCGCCGAGCCCACGCTGGCCGCGGTCTGTGAGCCCGCGGAAATCGGTGCCGTCGGCAACGTCGTGTCGCCGTATTCGAAGCGCACGCGGGCGAGAGGGATGCCGAGAGTTTCGGCGGCGAGTTGGGCCATGACGGTGGCGGTGCCCATGCCCATCTCATGCGAACCGGAGCTCACGACGACCGTGCCGTCCGCTTTCATCACCGCCTTGGCAGACGCCGCCGAGCGATGCGCGGGATACGTCGCGCTGGCCATGCCCCATCCGATGAGATCGCGCCCTTTTCGCATGGAGCGCGGCTCCGCATTGCGCCGCGACCATCCGAATCGTTCCGCGCCTTGCGCGTAGCACTCCTTCAACGACTTGCTCGACCACTGCTTCCCATCCTCGGGACTGACATCCGCGTGGTTCACGAGGCGAATCTGCACCGGATCCATCTTGAGCGCGTATGCCAGCTCGTCCATCGCGGATTCGAGCGCGAACATGCCGGGGTTCTCTCCCGGCGCGCGCATGAAGGTGGGGCTGGGCAGGTTGAGAGACACGATCGGACTCTCGACGCGCAGGTTGTCGACGGCGTAGATCATGCGCGTAGGACGCGTGAACCGTTCGGAGTACGTGCAGACGTCGTTGCTCTGGCTGATGCCGTCATGGATCAGCGAAACGAGCTTGCCGTCGGCATTCGCGCCTAACACGACGTGCTGCTCCGTCTCCGGACGGTGGCCGTTGCCGAAGAAGAGCTGCTTGCGCGTGACGACGAGCTTCACCGGCCGGTCGACCATGCGCGATGCGAGCACGCCAATGATGACGTGCGGCCAGGTGGAGCCTTTGCTGCCGAAGGCGCCGCCGACGAACTGCGACACGATGTGGACGTTCTCCTTCGGGATGCCAAAGAACTGAGCCATCGTCCTCTGCACCGCGAAGATATTCTGCGACGAGTCGTACAGCGTGAGGTGATCGCCGTTCCATGCCGCGACGAGGGAGTGCGCCTCCATCGGATTGTGATGCTCGTGCGGCGTGCGGTAGATCTGATCCACCTTCACTGCCGCGCCCGCCAGCGCCGCGTCGGCGTCGCCTCTCGTGAAGTGGCTCTTCCCGCGATCGAACGCTTCGCCGCGCAGTTTCTGCAGATCGACACGCGCCGGAGTCTCGTCATACGTCACCTTCACCAGCTCCGCGCCCCGTGTCGCGTGCTCGAGCGTGTCCGCCACCACCACCGCGATGCGTTGCCCGACGTACGCAACCTTGTTGGTGTCGAACGGGATCAGCTTCGGCTCCGCGAAGTTGCCCGGCGGCTGCTGCGGCTGCTGCTGGGTCTGCGCGGCCGGCTGAGCGGGCTGGTTCAACTTCGGCGCGTTGACGTGCGAGATGACCGCGAGAACGCCGGACGACCTCTTGGCCGCGCTGTCATCGATCGATCGAATCGTGCCCGACGGGATCGTACTCATCACGAGAACGGCATACGCCATGTTCTCGAGGTTGTGCTCGGCCGCGTAGCGCGCGCCGCCGGTGACCTTGTGGCGGCCGTCGACGCGATCGAGGCCTGCTCCAACGGATGGCAGCATCATGCGACACCTCCGGCGAGATCGGTGAGCGCGCGGACGAGCGTGCGTTTCATCAGCTCGATCTTGAACGCGTTCTGTCCACGCGCCACCGCCGTCCTCATCTCCGCTTCGGCGGCGGCGCGGAAGACATCAGCCGTCGCCTTCTGGCCGACCAGGGACGCCTCTGCATAACGCGCTCGCCACGGCTTGGTGCCGACCCCGCCGAATGCGACGCGCGCCGATCGAATCGTCGATCCGTTGAGCTCGAGACCGACCGCGGCCGAGGTCAGCGCGAACTCGTACGCGGCGCGATCGCGGATCTTCAGATACGCGGAATGCACGGCGTGACGCGCGCTGGGCAGGAAGAGCGAAGTGATCAACTCGCCATGTTTGAGATCGTGCTCGATGTTCGGCGTCGATCCGGGCAGCAGGTGAAAGTCCGTCGCGTTGACTCTGCGTTCGCCGTTCGGACCGCGCAGAGTCAGAACGCCGTCCAGGGCGACGACCGCAACCGCCAGATCCGACGGATGCGTCGCGATGCACGTGTCCGAGGTGCCGAGGACGGCGTGCTGGCGGTTTTCTCCTTCCATTGCCGCACAGCCGGAACCGGGATTACGCTTGTTGCACGGCGTCCACGTCAGCTCGCGAAAGTACGCGCAACGCGTGCGCTGCATGAGATTGCCGCCGATCGACGCCATGTTGCGGATCTGCGGCGACGCGCTGAGGAGAAGCGCCTGCGAGATCGCGGGGAAGTTCTTCACGATGGACGGATGCGCGGCGAGATCGGCCATACGAACCAGCGCGCCGATGCGCACGCCGCCATCGACCTGCTCCACTCTCGTCATCGGCAGGCCGTTGATGTCGACGATGTGCTGCGGCTGCTCGACGTTGCACTTCATGAGATCGACGACGTTCGTTCCGCCGGCAATGAACTTCGCAGCAGCCCGCGATCCGGCTTTCACCGCCGGCGCGACTTCGTGCTCGGCAACGAAATCAAACGGTTGCATTGCCGCCTCCCTGCTTCGCCGCATCGCGGATCGCTTCCACGATCCCCATGTAGCAGCCGCAGCGGCAGACGTTGCCACTCATCCACTGGCGGATGTCTTCATCGGAGCCGATGTGGCCTTCGCGAAGAAGGGCGGTGGCGGAGCACACCTGGCCCGACGTGCAGTAGCCGCACTGGAAGCCATCGTTGCGGATGAAGGCCGCCTGAATCGCTTGCAGCCGTCCGTCCGTCGCCAGTCCTTCGACGGTGACGATCTTCCTGCCGCCGTTCATCGCCGCGAGCGTGAGGCAGGAGTTGATGCGCCGTCCGTCGACGAGAAGCGTGCACGCGCCGCATGCTCCCTGATCGCAGCCCTTCTTCGGGCCGGTGATGTCGAGATGCTCGCGCAGCGCGTCGAGGAGAGTGGTGCGCGGATCGAGCTTGAGCGCGTGCGTCTTGCCGTTCACGTTCAGCGAGACGGGGATCGCGTTCGGATCGGCCTGCTGCGTGGCGGCCGCGTTCTGCCGCGCCTCCTTGCCGAGAAGCGGAGTGACAAGCAATCCCGCCGTCGCCGCGGCGGATCCGATCATGAACGATCGCCGTGACGGATTCTCCGGAGCGCCGTCCTCCGGAGGTTCAACGCAAGGTGGAAGAGTCATGAACGATCCTCCCGAAATTAAGCTGATCAGAGGCTAGCAGAGGTTGAGCCAATGACCGAGGTTCAGGCTGCACATGGCAGGGGTGTCGTCCCTCGCTACGCTCGGGATGACATGTACGTCACGCGTTCGCTTACACCGCCACTCTTCGCGTCATCGAACCTGAAACGTTACCGTCAGATCGAAGATCGTGTCGACCGGTTCGCCGTGGAGTGTGCCGGGCAAGAACACCCACTTCTGCACGGCGTCGAGCGCGGGCTGATCGAATGCGGCGAAGCTGCTCTTCACCACCTTCGCGTCGCGGATGTGTCCCGTCTTGTCGATGATGCATTCGAGGACCACCGAGCCGTTGATCCGGCCTTGCACAGCCACGCGCGGGTAATCGGGCAGAACGCGCTGAAGAATGATCGGCGCCTTTACCTCGCCGATCCCCGGCCGCAGCGGCCCTGCGCCGGTCGGCGGATTGCCGACGGCTGACTCGTCGTTGCCGCGACCGAGGGGATTTCCGTTTGGAAGTCCGACCGGGCCCGTGCTCGGACCTACTTCTGCGGTCCCCGGAACTGTTGAAGGTGTGACTGATGCGGCGGGCACAGTCTGCTCGGGAATCACCTGCGGCGCGACGGGAGTCAGCGGAGTTCGCGGCGCGGCTGCAGGAACTGCGGTGTGCTTCGGTGCCGCGGGCTTCGAGTCGGGAGTGCCCAGCGCGGGCGGCGGAGGCTGGACCGCGCGAAACAGCTCCATCTGGCGCGGCGACTCGACGGGCAACCGCGTCGACACAACGGTCGCAGTGACGAGCACGGCAATCGCGCAACTGTGCATCGCGAGCGAAAGCGTGAGGAAACGATAGCGGTGGCCGGAGTTGATGGCGTGCGCGCGGATGACGGAAGTCTCGAACATGAAGGTTCCTCCCGAAACGTTGGAGCAAGCCGCGAGCATCGGGAAAACCGAAACGTGCAACGAAACGGTCAAGAGCCCACTGTCATCCCGAGCGTAGCGAGGCGGTGTGGGGCCAGCCCTCTGGCTGGCCGGCCAGTCAGAGGACTGGCCCCACACTCCCTCGCTACGCTCGGATGACAGCGGCCGGTCGTTCCTGTGGCAACATTGCTCGCGTGACCAAGCTCATTCGCGATCCGCAGCTCGACCAGCTCGTCCAGGAGCTCAACGTGCGCGACGAGAACGGCACATGGCCGCCGGCACACGTAACGAGCGGCAATCCGCTCGAAGCGATGCTGGCGGAGGTGGTGCGGTTGGGCGGGAGCGATCTGTTGCTGTTTGCCGGTTCCTCGCCCGTCTACCGCATCGGCGGACGGCTCAGCCGATCGGAGGCGCCGCCGATCGACCCTCAACAACTCTTCGCCGAATTTCTGACCTCGCGCGTTCGCGAACGGATCGCGACCGACGGCTCAGCCGATTTTTCCCTCCGCCTGGAGAAACCCGCCGCGCGCTTCCGGGTCAATCTTCACCGTCAACGCGGAACCCTCGCGGCCGCGATTCGCGTTCTTCCCAACACGATCCCGACGCTCGCCGAGCTCAATCTGCCGCCGATGCTCGCGGAGCTCGTGAAACCGACCCGCGGACTGGTGCTGGTGTGCGGCCCGACGGGCTCCGGCAAGTCGACGACGCTCGCCGCACTGGTCGGCGAGATCAATCGCAACGAGCCACGGCATGTGATCACGATCGAAGATCCAATCGAATACGAGCACCGCAACACACAGTCGGTGATCGAGCAGATCGAGATCGGCCGTGATGCGCCTTCATTCGCCGCGGCGCTGCGGTCCGCACTGCGACAGGATCCCGACGTCATCCTGGTCGGTGAGATGCGCGACCTGGAGACCGTCTCCATCGCCCTGACCGCAGCGGAGACCGGCCACCTCATCCTGTCGACGCTGCACACCAGCGATGCGGCGCAGGCAATTCATCGCGTCGTCGACGTTTTTCCGCCGGCGCAGCAGTCGCAGATCAAGCACCAGCTCGCGCTGAGTCTGAATGCGGTCGTCTGCCAGCAGCTCGTGCCGCGCTCGAGCGGCGAAGGGCGATCGGTGGCCGTCGAAGTCTTGCTTGCCAACCACGCGGTGCGCAATCACATCCGCACCGACAAGCTCCAGAACCTCATCAGCGAAATCACGCTCGGCAAGCGCGCGGGGATGATCTCGCTGGAAGACTCGCTCGTGCGCCTCGTGCAGCAGGGGCTGATCACGGCCGAAGACGCGCGGATCCGCTCGGCGCGGCCTGACGAGCTCGATAGTCTGATGCGCCGCGGCCCCGCGTGATGCTGCGGCGCCGCGACCTCGCCATCGTCATCGGCGTCGCAGCGATCGTGCAGTTCACCTATTTTTTTCTACGCTTCGGCAGCTTCTACTATCCGGACTCGTTCACCTATCTCGACCCCGCGAGGAACTTTCTGCACGGACTCGGCTTCGTGAACGGAAAGCCGCTCGAGCCGGAGACGATCCGCACGCCCGGCTACCCCCTGCTGCTCGTGCTTTTCGGGGCGCGCACCGTGCCGGTCATCATTCTTCAGCACCTGATGCGGGTGGCCCTCGCCGTGTCGGTGTACCTCTTCATGTGGAAGAGGCACCCGAGGAACATCGCACTTGTCGCGGCGATCCTCTTCGCCATCGACACGCCGTCGATCCTCGCCGCCAACAAACTTCTCAGCGAGACTCTCTTCACGTCGATTCTGTTCACAATCTTCGTTCTCGCGTTACAGGAACGTCCTCGCCCTCTTCTGATCGCACTCCTTCTCGGGTTCCTGGTCCTGGTGCGCCCGATCGCGATGTTCTTCTTTCCGCTCGTCGCGCTCCGGATTCCTCGCCGCAAGCTCGCTCTCTTTCTCGTTGCGGCGCTGGCGCTCCCCATCGGATGCGCGTTTCGGAACTGGCGTCAGACCGGGGTCTTCACCGTGGCTTCGATCGGGTCGATCAACACGCTCGGGCAGCACGCCGCCGGTGTGCTCGCCATCGAGGACGAAGGGAACTTCCGGGCCAATCTTCTCGACGAACAGCGCGGCCTGGCCGAGGATGCGGATGACTTCATCCAGGAGAAGTTGAAGATCCCCGATGCTCAGGAGCTGCCGACTGCGGTGCGAGCGAAGTACTACGGCCAGTACGCGAGAAGCATCATCGTCGAGCATCCGGTGGCTCTCATCGAGCTCACCGCGCGCGGGCTGCTCGTCAACCTGTTCGAGAGCGACTGGGAGGCCATGGAGCCCGTCACGCTTCTCCGTCCGTCGACGCTGCGGCTGACGTTAGGCGTGATGCCGGTCATCGTTTTCGTTTTCGCGGTGATCGGTGTGATCGCACTCTGGCGGCTCGATCGAAAGCTGTCGCTGTCGATCCTCTTCACCACCGGATATTTCCTGATGATCTCCGCCGGCGGCGAGGCGGAGGCGCGGTTCCGTGTCCCGGTCGCGCCGCAGCTCGCGATGGCAGCGGCGGTTGGGCTCGGCGCGGTCCGGCGGGCGTTCCTGAACTGTGGTACACATGAATCTCCGGGACCTGTCGGATGAATCGCCCGATCGCCATTCTGTTCGCGTTGATGCTTGCGTCCACCGCATCCGCGCAGGACAGCCGCATGCGCGACGCGCTTCTCTCTCCCCTTCCGGTTCGCGATCAATTCCTCCTCAGCAACGGCTTCTACTTCTTCACGCCTGAAGCTTCGCGCTCTCTTCCGGAAGGTACGTGGTCTCTGTCGATCACCTCATCCGAGGCGAACACTTTCGCCAAGTCTGCGTGGATCAGCCACAGTCTGCAGGGCCGGACGACACGGTCGGGAGCGCTACAGACACTCGCCGATACGCGCTTCGACTCGGTCTCTACTCTTTTTCTCGTAGACGGTGAGATCCACCGCAGCGACCTGACGCTCGCGCGTGGCTTCCGCAACGGACTCGAGCTGCGTGTCACGGCGCCGGTCACCAGCACGGGCGGCGGCTGGTCGGATCGCACCATCGAGGCCGTGCATCATGCGATGAAGATCGGCAACGCGGAGCGCGAGTCGCTGCGCCGCAATACCGAGACGGTGTATCTGCGGCATGACGGCGCCACCTTCAGCCGTTCCCGCGGCGAAGGCTTCGCCCTCGGCGACATCGCGCTCAGCGCAAAGTACGAGCTGACACCGGTGCAGGAGCGGGGCACGAACCTCGCCGTCGTCTGGACCATCGAACTGCCGACGGGCCGCGCGCAGACGCTCGATGGTTCCGGGTCCGTCGACGGCGGCCTTGAACTGATCGTATCCCGCGACTTCGAACGCAACCGCATCAACGCGTCCCTCGGTGTCATCCGGCTCGGCAGGAATCAGCCTCTGGGCCTTCGGCCCCAGGTGCTGATCACCGACACCGTCGCCTTCGCCCATCGCATGGGTGATTTGACAGCGGTGATCGCGCAATTGACCGTTTCAGAAAGCCCGTTCCGCCAACTCGACGTCTCGGAATTCTCGCGACGGTCGTATCAGATGTCCGTCGGGGTGCAACGCTCCATCGGCGGGATGATCGTCCACGCCGCGTTCATCGAGAACGTCGTCAACTTCGAGAACAGCGCGGACGCCGGTGTGGCGTGGGGCATCTCTCGAAGATTCTAATTGCGCGGTTCCTGTGTGAGGACCGGCTTCAGCCGGTCACGACCGACCGGCTGAAGCCGGTCCTCACACAGAATCGGCGCGCGTCACGGGCACCGCGTGAACGCGAGCATCGTGATGTCGTCGCCCGCGGGTGCGTCGCCGATGTGCTTCTCGACGCGCTTCTCGATGACGTCGAGAATCTCGGTCGCCTCGCACTTGTGCAGTGAGTGAATCAGTTCCGCGACTTCCGTCAGACCGAACTGGTTCTCCTCGGCATCCTCGGCCTCGGTCACGCCGTCGGTGAAGAGCACGAGCGAGTCGCCGGGGTTCAGTTGAGCCGTCTGAGTGCGGTAGACGGCGTTCGGCAGCAGGCCCACCACGAGGTCGGTACTGCCCAGCGTCTCGACGCCGTTCGACGAGATGATGAGCGGCGGAACGTGGCCCGCGTTCGTGAACTGGAGGGCGCCAGTGGCCGGATCGAGAACGCCGGCGAACAACGTCACGAATTTCGTCGGCGCCGTTTTCGGGGCGAGCGTCACGTTGAGCTCGCGGACGAGATCCGCAGGCATCGGATCGGTGCGCGT
>JBBRMQ010000110.1:0-13281 GCA_038230775.1 Thermoanaerobaculia bacterium | reverse complement strand
CTGCCGCGTGCTGCGCGCTCGGCATTCGTCACATCCGCACGCGTCCGTACACGCCGCGAACGAACGGCAAGGCTGAACGGCTTGTTCAGACTCTGTTGCGTGAATGGGCGTACCGCTTCCCGTTTCGCTCATCAGCAGAGGGTCGAGGGCTCCTGCCGGACTACGTTCACTTCTATAATTGCCACCGCTCTCACAGATCTCTTGCGGAGCAACCGCCGATCAGTCGCCTCGAGCGGAACAACGTCCTGACACCCGACACCTAGTGCAGAGCCTTGTCCAGAGCCTTGTTAGAGGCGCGTGCGCGCCGCGTCCGCCGCCTGGCGGATCTGCGGCTGCTGAGCCTGGATCGAGAGCGAGCGATTCCAGTAGTCGAGCGCCCGGGCGTAGTCCTCTTTCTTCGCATAGAAAACGCCGAGGTTGTTGAGGACCAGCGTCGAGGACGGCTGGAGCCCGAGGGCGCGCTCGAGCTCCGAGACGCCTTCGGTGTAACGGCTGGCCTGCATCAGGGCCGAGCCGAGGTTCGCGGCAATCAGGTACGACTGCGGAAAGAGCTCCTTCCCTTTGCCGAGGACCGCGATCGCGCGCGAGACCATCGAGCGTTCGCGGTAAAGCGCCGCGAAATCGACGATGTAACTCTCCGCATTCGGCAGGCCCTTCGCGACGGCCGTGAAGAAAGTCTCCTCCGCGTCGGTGTACTGCTGGCGATCGAACAGCGTCATCGCGAGGTTGAGATACGGCGTCGGTCGTCCCGGATTGAGCCCGATCGCCTGCTGAAATGCCTCGGCCGCTTCCTTGAGTTTGCCCTTCGCGCGGAGATTGACGCCGAGGTTGTTGTAGTACGCATAGGTGCCCCACTTTTCCGGTGGCAGGGCCGCCGCAGTTTGCGCGGGCTGATCCTGCTCCTCGAGGACCGGCGTGAGATTCCTGCTCGGATCGTTGAGGTGCCCGACGGACTGCAAGGCCGACTGGTAGATCTTCGGATCGGGACGCGCCAGCGCCGCGAGCGGCCGGTCGCCGACAAATTCGCCGTAACTGACGACGCGGACCGAGGCAATTGGCTGCACATCGCGGAAGGCCCAGGTGGCGACGTGGCCGGGCATCTCCATCGATTGCGGGAGACCGAGGAGCGCAAGGATCGTCGGCGCCACGTCGTAGATCGACATCGCGTGTGACGCGCGCGAGGGAGCGACATGCGGCCCGTACGCGATGAACATACCCGGATTGCGATGATCGGAGAGCGTCGCGTTGCCGGCCGGGGCCTCGCGCGGGCGCGTCTTGCCCCAACGAAAGCCGTTCGCGGAGACGATCATGACGGTCGTGTCACGCGGCAGAATATTCATCCATTCGCCGATCAGGCGGTCGACTTCGGAGTAGTAGGTCGCGACAGTTGGCCAGTACTTCCGGTACTCGTCCTGACTGATTCCCTCGCGATACGGCGGGTGAAACGGCGCGAACAGGTGATTGACGGCGTCCGTCCCGTCGTACGCGATCATCGTCAGCGCCGGATCGCGGCCATGCTGTTTCGCGTCGTTGTAGAGATTGAGCGCGACGCGATGATCGCTCCATGTTTTCGCGAGAACGCCGCGGAAGATGTTGATCGGGTCGGTCGGAGATGCCCGGTGAATGCTGGCGTTGAATTCGTCGGGCGTGATGTTGAGAAAGCGCCGCACCTGGTCGTATCCGACGGTTTCGACGGGAACGACCAGCGACTGCGCGCGGTCTGCGAGCTCGGGCGGATAGATCGCACCCGGCGCGATCTCCACCGGCGTGTCGAAGAAAACGCTGTCTTTCGCGGACGGAGGCCACGCCGTCCACCAGTTGACAACCTCGCTCGGGCGTCCAAAGGCGTCGGCGATGTCCCACACAGCAGGAGCACGGCGTGTGTGCGCGTCGACGGGCGCGTGCTGTCCAAAGTCGTTGAAATCGAGAACGCCGTGGCGGTCAGGAGTGAGACCGGTCGCAACGGTGGTCCAGAGCATCGGGGAGATCGTCGGTTGAATCGTCTGGGTGGAACCGGAGGTGCCGCCCTGCGTGAGCGCCTTGATGTTCGGGATGCGATCGTCGTTCGACAACTCCGACAAGAGCTCCCAATCCGCTCCGTCAACTGCGAAGACGACGACGCGCGTCGGCGCGCTGCGCGCATCGCGCCGCAGCTCGGCACGTTTGACGTTGAGCAGCGCCTGGCGATCGACCTCGAAGCGTGCAATCTCGAAGGCGGTGACTTTCAGGCCGGTCTCGCCCAGGTGGCGCGCGACGGCCTGGCGGAGCGGATCGCGTTGCGCATTGAAGTTCGAGGTTGGCGAGAGCAGATCTTCGATCGGAATCTGCGATGCGACCGCGGCCACCGCTTCCGCGACACGCGCACGGGTCCAGGAGTTCCATCCCTGGCTCACGACGCGACCCGCGTCCGGGATCGTGTCGCCCGAGAGCCCGAATCGCAGCCGGTACTGCAGTTTGACCGGCACTCCGTCTTTCGAGTTGACCTGCACGAAGTCGTCGCGCTGGGCGAAGCCGTCGCGCTTCTCGAATTTCAGCCGGTAGTACTCGTAGGGCGGGAGGAAGGTGACCCGCTGCTCGACCATGCGGACGCGCCCGGTCCTCTTCTCGATGCCGAAGATCAGCCAGCGCGCCGACGGTAAGTAGAGGCTGATCAGCAGGTACGTGATGATCACGAGACCGGCGAGGATCGACAACGACTGATACAGACGAGAGCGGTGCATCGGCGAGGAGGCTGAATGCAGGGGTGAAGCCAAGCGTCAGCAGAGAGAGTAAGGCCGGTAAGGAGGTAAGACCGGTAGACCGATCCATGTTCTCGCGAGTGTTCGTTCTACTCGCGCTACGGCCTTCCCCCTCTTACTTTTTCTTCTTCACCAGCTGCTTGATCTCATCAGCTCCGATGTCGCTCGAGGCGGAGATGATGATGGCGGCCGTGCCTTCGCTGAACGCCGGGATGGTGCAGCGAATGACGGAGGTGCCATCGGCTGCGGTCTTGCCCTTGAAGATGACCTGCGGTGGCTCGATCGTGGAGATCAGCTTCACTTCGATGGCCGCAGCGGCGATCGGATTCTGCGAGAGGCTCTTCCGCGCGGCGACCCGGACTTCGACCGGCGAGCCCGCGTAAAAGTCGGCTTCGTTCAACAGCGACAACTCCAGGTGCTCGCTCTCCGCTTCAGAAGCCAGGTAATCGAGGATCACCTGGTCGAGTGTCTTGTCATCGACGACGGACGTTGGGGCGGCGGGAGGCGGCTGCACCTTCGGGATCTTTCCGGTCATCTTCGTGACGTCGGCTGGCCCGTCGAAGCGCCCCCGCTTGATTGCCGCGATCATGGTGCGGTGCTGTTGCTCCATGAGGCTGCCGATCCACTTCTCGTCGACGCCGGTCTTCGCCTGGTCGGCGTAGGACGTCTTCTTCGAGGCCAGAATCTCGCCACCGACGTAGATCAGCGACTCGATGTAAGGATTGTGCAGACCTTTGTCTTCGGTCTGGATGTGATAGACCTTGTCGTTGTGCTTGATGTCGGTGTTGAAGCCGGTAATCACGCGCTTTGCCGCGAGTGTAGCAGAGTCAATTCTGCTGGAACCACGCCCGCAAGTACGCGATCTGCTCGCGGATGCGCGCATGGTCGTCAGCGTGCGGCATGAGCGCAAGATACCGCTCGAAGCACTCGATCGCCGCGTGGTAGGCATGCATCTGTGCGGCGATGGCGGCACGGTCGCGCAGTTCGTACGGATCGTTCTCGTCGAGAATCAGCAGTCGGTCGCTCGACGCGGCGGCACGCGGCAGGTCATGCCGGGCCAGATAGGCGGATTTCAGATGTGCCAGCTCTCGGGCGAGAATCTCTCTAGCCGAAAACGACCGAAGATGATGCTCGCGCAGTTTGACGCCGCCGCCGTAGACGCTGTCGAGGAGCTTCTGGATCTCGATCGTCGTCAGCACGCGGCCGCCGTCGAACGGATCGACGATGATCTGGCCGAACTCTCCGCTGAACTTGACGAGAAACCTGCCGGGCAACGAGACGCCCGTCGCGTCCATGCCCATCCGGCGCGAAATCTCGAGATAGAGAATCGATAGCGTGATGGGAAGGCCGGCGTGCTTGTCGATCATCTCGCTGACCAGCGCGCTGCGCGGATCGTAGTAATCCTCGTCCTCGCCGTGGAAGCCTTCCTCATCGAAGAGCAGCCGGTTGATCGACTCGACGATGCGCTCGACATCGCGCGATCCCACGACGCGTTGTTGAATGGCATGGGTCCAGTCGTTCACCCGGCGGAGGTAATCGTCGATCGCCAGGCCCGGCTGATCCTCGAGCGCGATGACCAGAGATGCCTCGACGAGATCGACCTGCGGATCGGGCAGTCCTGCCAGTTCTACGAAACGTCGGCGCGCCAGCGCGGGGTGAGTGAGCACTCGTCCGGATTGCATGGTTGCTACTCCGCTCCTTCCTGTAACAGACGGACTTTGCGGCGCAATTCATCGCTGATCGGTGTTTTCGATTGTGTTTTCCAGTCGAAGAGGACAACCACCACTTTTCCAGTGGCAGCAACCTGTAGGCCATTGCCCTTGCGGATCTCGTAAAGCGTCTCGAATGACGTCGTGCGCATCTCGCCGATGCGTACACAGATGTCGATGGGATCCATGCCGATCTGCAGGATGAAGTCGACCTCCGCGCGCGCCACGATGAAACCGATGTCGGTCGGAAGCGAGCCGCCGGTCAGCGCAAACCAGAGTAGCGCGCGAGCCCACTCAAAGTAGGAGAGATAGACCGCGTTGTTGACGTGGCCGAACGCGTCGACGTCGCGGAAGATGACTTGCCAGGGGACGACGAGCCACCCACTCTTCCACTCGGCTTGTCCGCGCATTCAATGGCCGGTCGCCGGTCGGAGGTCGCTGGTCGGCTCTCCGACCCGCTACCCGCGACCTGCTACCCGCCTCATTGTACCGCCGCGCTGCCCGCGGCCACGCTCTTCGCCGCCCGCGTGCACGCCTGCAGATATTTTCCCGGCAGCGGATGATCGAGGTACGGCCCGACGATGGAGGAGGCGGCGACGAGGCGATCGAGGTTTACGCCCGTGTCGATCCCCATCCTCTCCAGCATGTACACGAGATCCTCGGTCGCCAGGTTGCCGGACGCGCCGGGCGCGTACGGGCAGCCGCCCAACCCACCCGCGGACGCATCGAAGGTGGCGATCCCCATCTCCAGCGCGGCAAGCGTATTCGCGAGCGCGGTTCCTCGCGTGTCGTGGAAGTGCATCGCCAGCTTCGACGACGGAATCACCTGAAGCAGCATTCCGATCACGCCCTGCGCCTGCATCGGTGTGCCGACGCCGATCGTGTCGCCGACCGAGACTTCGTAGCAGCCGAGGTCGAGGAGGCGCGCGGAGACTTCGAGGACTTTCTCGGGCGGAACGTCGCCCTCGTACGGGCAACCGAATCCGGTCGAGACATAGCCGCGGATGCGCATCTTCTCGCTGTGAGCGCGGGCGGCGAGCGGCGCGTAGCTCTCGAAAGACTCGTCGATCGTCATGTTGATGTTGCGCTTATTGAATGTGTCGGAAGCGGCGGTGAAGATCGCGATGGACTTCACGCCGGCCTCGATGGCGCGATCGAGCCCCTTCATGTTCGGGACGAGCACCGGGAACTCGACCCCCGGATCCTTCGGGATATTCGCGTACACCTCCGCTGTGTCGGCCATCTGCGGCACCCACTTCGGGCTGACGAACGCGCCGGCCTCGATCACGCGCAATCCGGTGTCGGCGAGCGCGGTGATGAACTCGACCTTCGCGTCGGTCGGAATCGTCACCTTCTCGTTCTGCAGGCCATCACGGGCGCCGACTTCGACGATCTTCACGCTCTCGACCGGGATTCTCATGTCAGCTCAATCAAGTCATTCCCTGGCTGTACCAATTCCCCCTCGCGGCATCGGATGGCGACAACGGTGCCATCGCGCGAGGCGAGGATCTGATGCTCCATCTTCATCGCTTCGAGGATGATGAGTGGCGTTCCCTTGGTCACTTGCTGCTTGGGCTCGACGAGGATCTTCGTGACGACGCCGGGCATCGGGGCGCTCATCGAGTGATCGCGCTGCTTCGTCTTGCGACGCTTGGTGCCGGCCTCGATGATGTACATCTCGCCGTCGAAGACGAAGCTGACCTCGCTCCCATTGACGATGAATGGCACGACGACCGTGCGGCCGTCGATCAGCAGCTCGGCGGTATTGCCGCGCGTAGCGACGAGCTTAACCTCGTGAGGCATGGCGGCTCCCGGGCGAATCGATCGGAACGCCGCGCTTGCAGAGGGAGCACGCGCTCTCCTCGAACGTTTCAAGGCCGAGCGACAGAAGCGAGGCGTATGCGGCATCGAACGGATTGGTCTTGCCGCTGCGGTTGAGGATCGACGCGAAGCCGATCACTTTGCCACCCAGCTGTTCGATGACGGCGGCGGTCTCGCGCGTCGACTTGCCGGTCGTGACGACGTCCTCGACGAGGATCACCGGCTCATCGCGCTCGATCTTGAATCCGCGACGCAGCGTCATCTGCCCCTCTTTTCGCTCCGTGAAGACGAACGGAACGTGGAACGCTTCCGCGACCGTGTATCCGATGATCACGCCGCCTAACGCCGGCGAAACGATTTTCGAAGGGTGCGTCGCGATTGCTTCCGCGAGCGCCTGTCCGATCGCTTTCGCGTTCCGTGGATGTTCGAGCAGCAGCGCGCACTGCACGTAGTTCGGGCTGTGCAGTCCCGATGAAAGCCGGAAGTGCCCGGTGAGCAGAGCGCCGGTCTCCTGAAGAAGCGCGGCGATGTCGAGCGCCATGGCCGCCGAGAATAGAATGTGGCGACGGAGAGAAGCAACCAATGGGCAAACTTACCGAGCAGATTCGCGCCGACATGACGGAGTCGATGAAAGCGCGAACGGCCGAGCGCACGTCGACGCTGCGCATGCTGCAGGCCGCGATCAAGAACGAGCAGATCAACACCGGTCACGAGTTGTCCGATGAAGAGGCGATGGTCATCATCCGCAAGAGCGTGAAGCAGCGGCAGGACTCGGTCGAGCAGTTCACCAAAGGCAATCGCCCGGAGCTCGCGGCGAAGGAAGCGGCCGAGATCGAGATCCTGAAAACGTATCTGCCCGCCGAACTGTCGGATGCGGATCTGGAGTCGGGCCTTCGCGAGATCGTGGCCGCGACCGGGGCCGCATCAAAGAAGGACATGGGCAAGGTGATGAAGGAAGCGACCGTGCGCTTCAAGGGACGCGCGGACGGAAAGAAGATCCAGGAGATCGTCTCGCGACTGCTGCCGTAAATGCTCACCGACTCCGAACGCCAGCGCTACGCGCGCCACCTCACGCTTCCTCAGTTCGGCGAGGAAGGGCAGGAGCGTCTCAAGAAGAGCTCGGCCCTCATCGTCGGCGCGGGTGGCCTCGGCAGTCCCGTCCTGATGTATCTCGCTGCGGCAGGCGTGGGCCGCATCGGCATCGTCGACTTCGACCGCGTCGACTTCACGAACCTTCACCGTCAAGTGTTGTACGGCATGTCCGATCTCGATCGTCCGAAGATCGAGGCGGCCGCGGATCGCCTGCGCGACATCAACAGTCTCACGGAGATCGAGCCGTACGAGACGGCCCTGAGCTCGGAAAACGCAATGAAGATCCTCGCGGACTACGACGTGGTCATCGACGGCACGGACAACTTCCCGACGCGCTATCTCGTCAACGACGCCTGCGTCTTTCTCGGCAAGCCAAATGTCTACGGCTCCATCTTCCGCTTCGAAGGGCAGGCCTCGGTCTTCGATGCGACGAAAGGCCCGTGCTATCGCTGCCTCTATCCGGAGCCGCCGCCGCCCAACCTCGTGCCGTCCTGCGCTGAGGGAGGTGTGTTAGGCGTGCTGCCGGGAGTGATCGGCACGATTCAGGCGACGGAGGCCATCAAGCTGCTGGCGAAGATCGGCGAGCCGCTCATCGGACGTCTGCTTCTGTTCGACGCGCTGGAGATGTCGGTGCGGCAATTGAAACTGAAGAAGAACGTTGACTGCGTCGTCTGCGGGACGCACCCGACGGTCACGGAACTGATCGACTACGAAGGATTCTGCAACCCGCCTATGTCCGATGAACTGACTCCGGCCGAAGTTCCCGCCGGCGCGCTTCTGATCGATGTTCGCGAGCCCCATGAGTGGGCCGGCGGCCACATCGAGGGGGCGCGCCACATTCCGATGCGCACGATTCCGCAGCAGCTCGACTCCATTCCGCGCGATCGAGATGTCGTCATCTACTGCCAGCATGGCCAGCGAAGCGCGCAAGTGCTCGACTTCATGCGCGCGCAGGGATTCACCCGCGCCCGCCATCTGAAGGGCGGCTACGTCGCGTGGCTGCGCAGTGTGGGGCCAGTCCTCTGACTGGCCGGCCAGCCGGAGGGCTGGGCCGGCCACCAGTCAGGCGGTTGGCGGTGCGGGCGCTGCCGGCTGCGGCGGCGGAAGCGTCGGCGGCTGATTGACGAGATCCGTGTACTCGAACAGCGGCGTCGAGAGATAGCGCTCGCCGGTATCCGGCAGCACCGCCACGATGCGCTTCCGCGGCTCGAAGTCGCGCGCGATCTGCAACGCTGCATAGGCGATCGCACCGGCTGAGATGCCGACGAAGATGCCTTCCTCTTTCGCCAGGCGCCGCGCGATGGTGAACGCCTGTTCGGTCGTCACGTCGAACACGCGGTCCACGACGTCCTTGTCGTAAATCCCGGGAACGAAACTCGGTCCGATACCCTGCAGTTTGTGCGGCGCGAATCCGCCGCCCTTGAGCACCTGACTCTCGACGGGCATCACGGCCACCATGGTGATTCCCGGATTGCGCTTCTTGAGGACCTGCCCGATTCCGCTCACCGTTCCGCCCGTCCCCACTCCAGCAACCACCGCGTCGACCTTGCCGCCGGTGTCGCGCCAGATCTCTTCCGCCGTGGTTTCGCGATGAATTTTCGGATTGGCCGGATTGTCAAACTGCTTCGCGCGCCAGCCGCCCGGCGTCTTCGCTGCAACCTCGTCGGCCAGCCTCAACGCCTCGGGCAATCCCTTGGTGCCCGGCGTCAGAATCAGCTCGGCGCCTAACGCTTGCAACAGCTTCCGGCGCTCGACAGAAAACGTGTCAGGCATGATCAGAATGCACTTATAGCCTTTGGCCGCGGCGACGAACGCGAGTCCGACGCCGGTGTTTCCACTCGTGGCCTCGACGATCGTGGTCTTGCCTGGCGAGATCTCTCCGCTCTTCTCCGCTTCGTTCACCATCGAGATCGCGATTCGATCTTTCACGGATGAAAGCGGGTTGAAGGCCTCGAGCTTCACGACGACTTCCGCGCCGCCGCTCTGCACCTTGTGAAGCCGCACCATGGGAGTGTTGCCGATGAGCTCAGTGATGTTGTCGTAGATCCTGCCGTGCTGCATCATTTCTCCTTTGAAAACACAAAGACCCGAACTTGCGTTCGGGTCCGTTCGTTGACATGGGTGCGAAACGCCTCAGCCGGTCGTTCGCTCGAACGGACTTGTTAGGCGACAACAACAAAATGTGGACGACATGGGACGGCCCAAGCTAAGTCCGTTCACAGGCTTTGTCAAACGAGGTGTGGGGCCAGCCCTCTGGCTGGCCGGCCAGTCGGAGAACTGGCCCCACACATCTAGGCCGCGTTGCTCGCTTCGCCGAGGTAGCGATAGCCGATCTTGGCGACGGCGACGATCACCGCGGCCTCCGTTCCGACGGCCTTCTGCAGCTTGCGTCGAAGGCGCGTCACGTGCGTGTCGACGGTGCGGCTGTTCAGATTGAGATCGACGCGGTAGTTCCACACGCGTGAGAGAAGCTCGTCGCGCGGGACGACACGTTCCTTGTTGCGGAACAGATACATGAGCAGATCGAACTCTTTTGGCGAGAGCTTGAGCTTCTGGTTGCGGGCCGAGGCCTCGCGCGTCGCAGGATCGAGTTTGATCAGATCGTCTTCGCAGATCACGCGCACGGTCGTCGCCGCGGTCTCGCTGCGTCGCATGACAGCGTCGATGCGCGCGAAGAGCTCCTGCAGACCGAATGGCTTGGTGACGTAATCGTCCGCACCCCCGCGCAGGCCGCGAACCTTGTCCGTCTCCTGGCCGCGTGCCGTGAGAAGGATGACCGGAACCTGCGAGTACTTACGGATGTGATCCAGGACTTCGAACCCGCTCTTTTTCGGGAGCATCAGGTCGAGGATGACCAGATCGGGATGCTCGGCGTGAAAGACGCGGATGGCTTCTTCGCCATCGACGGCTTGAACGGTCTCGTAATTCTCGAGACGGAGATTGATATCGAGGCCCTGGCGAAGCCCGGCCTCGTCTTCCACGATCAGGATCTTGGTCATGTTCGCTTTCGCTCTTCGGTTCATGTACGAGCCTCGTTTACGAAAAGTTTCTTAGAAAGCTTGGGGAAGTTCCTCGAAAGCGGGAATCGGCCCGGTTTCGCGGCTCCGGTTTCTGGGAAAAGCGAGGCGGAAGGTCGAGCCCGCGCCGGGCGCGGACTCCACTTCGACGCGGCCGCCGTGAGAGGTGACGATCTGGTGAACGAGTGTGAGCCCGAGCCCCGCACCGCGCCGGGTCTGGGTATCGGAGAACTGGGCGCGGAAGTACGGTTCGAAGACATGCTCCAGGTCGTGCGCCGAGATGCCAATGCCGCGATCCTGCACTTCGAGGAGAACATCGCTCTCGGTCTGCCGCAGCGTAATGCCGATCGTCTTATCCTCGGCGGAGTACTTCACGGCGTTGTCGATGAGGTTGAGCAGAGCTCGTGAGACGGCTTCCCGGTCCCAGAGTTGTTCGTCGACGCTGTCTTCGATCGCCAGCGCGATCTGGAATCCCTTGCTCCGAATCCACGACTCGTACGTGGTGACGAGGGTCGACACGAGGTCGCGCGGCTGCACCGGCGTGAACGCCATCGCTTTCGCCTTGCGGTTGTGGATGCGCGCGATGTCGAGCACGTTCTCGACGAGGTGCGAGAGATTCAGAGCCTCGCGATGGATGGAGTCCTGGATCTCGTGCCGCTGCGCTTCGCTCAGCTTCGCGCCGCGCTGCAGCGTCTCGGCGCCGAGGCGGATCATCGAGAGCGGCGTGCGGAGCTCGTGCGAGACATTCGCGATCAGCGCTCCGCGAAGGCGCATCGTCTCCGCCTCTTTCTTGACGCCGCGGAGCCCGAGGTACGCGCCGAGGGCGGTGAGGATGACGGCGATGAGGCTGACGACCACGGTCATGTATCGCGCGTTCTCCCATCCTTGCGTTCCGTACGCGATGTGGACCGAGGACCGCACGGCGTAGGCGGCCAGCGGTGGAGAAAGGGGTGCGATAAAGGCGTAACCATCGGCGAGACGCAGCACGCCCGGCCGCTTCGGCGTCGGGACCAGCGTCAATTCCGCTTGCGGCTGCAGCTCGCGCGACTGCATGAGTGGCTTCTGATGCAGGACGTCGCGTATGCGATTGAGGAGCCGTTCAGGGTCGTACGTGTAGCGAACGACGCCGCTGGAGGTCGAGAACTCCCGTGTCTGCAGCGATTGGGCAGGGCTCGTCTCGGGCTTGCTCGTGAAGATCGAGCGCGTCGGATCGGAATCGGGGATGAAGATCGCGAACACCATCCAGTCGTGGTTGTCGATCCAGTCCTGCAGTGCCGCGGAGGTCGCGCCGGCGCGACGCTCGTCCTGCTGCCATTCGTCCGCTGCCGCGTTCAGCTCGTTGCCGATCGCTGCATCGGCGCGACGGGCGGTGATGTCGGCCGAATAGCCGGCGTACTGCATCGCGAGCGTCTGGACGCCGCTCTCCATTCGGGCCGAGAGAACGTATGAGCGCCAGGCCAGCGCGCCAAGGCCGATGGAGATGATGAGAAACGGGAGGAGGATGGAGGCACGGTCCGAGCGTTCTCCGCTGCGGGAGATGGCCCTCAACTTCGCGAAAACGCGATGGACCAAAGTTCCTCCGCCGTTATGGCTGAGGCGCGGTCGCCGTGCTCGGATGTGCCTGAGCCAGGTGGAGCGCCACGATCTTGTCGATCTGAGCCTTCGAGAACGGCTCCAGCCGGACATCGATCTGCTTCAGGGCACCGTGGCGCTGCACGATCACGAACAACCGTCCAATCCTCGAAGCGTCGTTCAGAATCGACTTGAAGTCGCGAATCGTGGCTTCGGTCGTCTGCCGGCCGTTGACCGCGAGCAGCCGGTCTCCAACGCGCAAGTCCGCTAGTTCGGCAGGACCGTCCGGCATCACGGCCTTGATGATGAGGCCGGGATTGACTTCCTCGAGCTGCGCGCCGAGGTAGCGGCGGCCCGAGAGCATCTGCCGGATCGCCTGCTCGCACTCGTGCGCGGACGCAGAGCATTTGCGCGCTTCTTCAGCGGCAAGGGTGCCTGCTCCGATGACGAGAGCGATGACGGCGAGTTTCACTGGACGGGAAAGCATTGGACGTTGGATCGCTAGCGACTCGTACTCTATGGCCGAGCGCCCACGGTAACGATAACAAATCAGAAAATGTCAGACGAATTCCAAGTGACGGCTAGCTGAACTGCAGGCGCCCGAACGCCGCTACGACGTGGAAATCAGCCGGTTTTCGCATGGTGGGGCACCACGCGCTGAACTCATCGCCGCGATCGGGGTGGCGATCGATGCGAAAGAGGTTTGCGCGCCAGATGTCGCCACGCGCCGGCGCCGGAGCCCCGAGCGAGGCGAACGGGAAGCGCATCACGACGTCGAGCGATTCGGGCGTCCTGCGCACCGCGGCGAAGAGACCCACGCAGGTCCAGCCAAGGTCGGCCTTCATCGTCGTGCGGACGCCGTCGGGAGAGTCGATGCGGGCGTCGAACGTCGTGCCGAGCGGGTTGACCTCGATCTCGAAGTACGTGGTGAGCGCAACGGGTGCGATGAACAGCTCGACCACGTCCTCCTCGTACAGCGGGGCGTCGTGGCGAAAATGCGTCGCGACGACGCGATCATCCGTGGCCCGGAAGATCGCGTTGAGGCACCGATCGTCGGCATACAGCGCGGCGTCGCAACCGAGGCGCGGTGGTGTTCCGTCGGTTGCGCGGCGCAGGGACACCGGGCGACATCCCGGCGGGATCGCCCAGGGGTCCTCGATGGCAAATGCCGCCCGGGGCACGACGAGCGTTGCATCATTCATTTCCGGTGAGATGATACGGGACGCACCTGCCTGCTGCGGCACACCGCGTGCAAGCCGGGGGGACAAACATGCGCGATCCTGAGCTCGACGAGTTGAGAAGAGAATTTCTTGCTGAAGCGCAGGAAAAGGT
>JBBRMQ010000109.1:0-13317 GCA_038230775.1 Thermoanaerobaculia bacterium | reverse complement strand
TGCCGTGGCGGAGGGGCGGTTGCAGAGTGCGGAGAAGGAGGCGTCGCTTCTGTTGCAGGCTATCGAGCGGCTGCTGGCCTTCGCGCGGCCGGTCGCGCTCAATGCGGAGACGGTGGATCTCAAGGAGCTCATCGGCGAACAGATCGTATCGATGAGCGACATCTCGTCCGACGTCTCGATCGATCTCAGCGGGCCGGCGGTGACGATCGAGGGCGATCGCATACTCCTCAGTCGCGCGATCGAAAACGTTCTGCGCAACGCGGTCGATGCCGTACGCCAGAAGGGCGAGCACGGCACCGTGCACGTTCGTTTGAGCGATACGCCCGTTGCCAGCATCACGATTGCCGACGAAGGCGTCGGCTTCGATCCGTCCGAGACTGCAAAGCTGTTCCTCCCGTTTCACTCGAACAAGCCGAACGGATTCGGAATGGGGCTCCCGCTGGCGAAAAAGATCGTGCTGCTGCACGGCGGCACGCTGCGGTTGCAGGGCGAGCCCGGCAAGGGCGCGGTGGCAGTCATGGAATTCGGTACGGCGGTGCCGGCGCCTGCAGCCTGATGTCCGACGTGTTACCTTTTGTAACAGAATCGCGCGCACGATGGGCGCCACCACGATCGTCGAAATAGTCCAAGTTAAGTGTTTTGAAGCGTTTAATTGAGCAAGAGTGCCGTGGCACCTCGCTCGCAGAAAGGGGACGTCCATGAGGAATCATCGCGGACAGTCTGGGTACTCGCTCGCTGAGTTGCTTACGGTCATCGCGATCATCGGAGCGCTGGCGCTGGTCACGGTGCCGGCATTCATGACTTTCATGCAATCGAACAAGATGAAGTCTTCGATGCGACAGTTCACGAGCGACCTGCGGGCAGCTCGTGCGCGCGCGATCGGCCAGGGACAGCAGATCGTCGTCACGTTCGGCGTGGGCTCGACCGCCCGCAGTTATGACGTGTATCAGGGTGATCGTCCATTTTCGTCAGTGAACTGGTCGCGGCCAGTGTCTCCCGAGAGCCTCAAGAGCACGCGCTACTTGGACAACGTCGTCTACTTCCCGGCTGATGGTGCCAGTACGCCACAAACAATGACGGATCTGGTCGACTGCTCCACCACTCCATGCAAGTCGCTGCCGCCAACCGGAACCGGAACCGCGGACGGGAAGTTCGACATCATTTTCTTTCCGGACGGGCGTGTGCAGATGCCAGGAACTCTGACGGTGGGAACGATCACCGTGAAGACCGACATGAAGATCCCGAAGCCGCAATACGCCATCACACTCACGCCCAGCGGCGGCGTGCGAGCGAACTAAGCGAGGACCCATGAAGAAGAGAAAGCAGGGATACAGCCTCGTTGAAGTTCTGATCGCCATGGCGATCACGAGCATCGTGCTGCTGACGGTCGTCACGTTGTTTTACATGGGCAAGCGCAACGTCTACAGCGGCAAACAGATGTCGTACGCCGTTTCGGTCGGCACGCGCATCCTCGAAGACCTGTCGACGCTGACCGCGGGCGACGTCCTCACCGATTTCACGATCCCCGACACGACGACGCTCGCCACGGTGACCGTCAACCAGGTCGCGTACGCCAATAGCTTCGCTCGCGACACGAGTACCTGCACCGTGACCGGGACGCCTCCCCCGGCGTTCACCTGCACGGGTGACGCGGCCGGCGTCTACCTCTTGTCGAATTGGAAGGGTCTCATCGACCAGACGAAGCTGGCGAATGCGAAGATCGGTCTCATTTTCACTCCCACCAATCCGGCCGATACCGTCACCCCGAAAAACTGGTCCACGGCGCGGTTCCTCAAGATCCGCGTGTACATCCAGTGGGACGAATCACAGGGCCGGCGCCGCTTCGCCTATTTCGATACCACTAAAATCAATCGCGACTGATCCAGGAGATTTTTTATGTCGAACCGCCAGAACTCACACGTCATGCGCTCCCAGCGTGGATTCACGCTCTCGGAGATCCTCGTCACGACGGCAATTTTCGCCATCATCATGATCGCTGCGCTCGCGGTCTACGACCAGAGCAACAAGGTCTTCAAGGGATCGACCGAAGCAGCGGACATGCAGCAGTCGACGCGCGTGGGCTTCGACAAGCTGGTCTCCGACGTGCGCATGGCGGGCTTCGACTACAGCCGCGGCGGCGACCCCACCAATGCGTGGGAAGCCTCGCAGCCGGACGAGCAGATCGAGTTCGCCGGTCCGACCTCCCTGGCCTTCCGCGCAAACTTCAATTACAACACCGCCGGCGCGACCGGCAACGGCCTCGAGCCGGCGATCACGCCGCACAACACGCTCGGTCAGAACATCTTCCCGTTCGTCACGACCAACAACGACGAGATCGTCATGTACGCGCTGCGTTCCGCGGACTCGACCAGGAACAACAAATCGCTTTCGTTCTACGTCGACGACTACGCGCCGCGCGCCGCGTTTCCGTCGGCCATTTCGCCCGCTCCGGCCGCCGGTTCCGTGTCGCATCCTGAGCGAGTGCTTCTTCTCGATTCGACCACTTGCACCGGCTGCGGCATCGACACCACGAATGCGAATCCGCCGTACACGCTCTACCGCATCACCGATTCCGACGTTCGCGCCGGCAACATGGGAACGCCGGTGGCCGAAAACATCCGCAGCTTGAACTTCACGTATTACACCGACGCTAATGGCAAGACACTGCTGACCAACGCGGACGGCACGGCAATCACGACCGGAAAGCTCGCCGGCGGTACGACGTTCGCCGCGACGGGCTCCGGTGCCATCGGAGGCGATGGACAGTACAACCCCGACAGCGCCAGCACCACGATCGCCGACCGCAATCAGCGGGCGCTCGTTCAGTCGATTCGTGTCGATCTCGTGGGCATGAACGCGAACCCCGACATTCAGGGCTATTCCAATCCGACCGAAACGATTGCGGCGATTCAGAAGTATCGCCAGTATTCACTCTCGTCGCTGATCGTTCCGCGCAACCTCGGCAAGACAGGATTCCCCGAGCCCGTCTATTCACCACCAGCCGCGCCGACGATCAACGGAATGTGTACCGGCATCTGCGGCTCTCCGTACATTTACTGGAGTGCTCCCGTTGGCGGCGGCCCAGTCGAGTCGTATCAGATCTCGTGGGATACGAGTCCCACGGGCGCGTTCGGACCGTCGCAGACCGCCTACGCGGATCCTTCCGCCACGAGCATGGTCCTGCCAGACGTTACAGGGGACCCGTCGTTGACCTGGTATTACCGCATCGTCGCGATCAACTCGAATGGTCAGAGCCCGTACAGCACGCTTTACCCGACCATTCCGAAGAACAACACCAAACCCAAGATGTCGGTGGACCTTCACGTCACCGATCCCGGCAATCCGACGCCGGATGCGATCGCGAACCAGATTCGCCTGACGTGGACGTCACCGGCCACCAATGATGCGGCGCTCAACGTACTGGCCTGCACCGGCACCGGAGGCAGCACCGACGGTTCGGCCATCCCCAGCGTGGAGACATTGAAGTACCGCGTCTACCGGAGCACGAAAGCGAACTTCACGCTTGCGGATTCACCCACGCTGGTTCTCGATTTCGCCGGCACCCAGCCGGCGTCCGGCGGTCCGGGCTCGACCGTCACCTGGAACGATGACCCCACAACCGACACGACTCCGCCCGCGGCATGCATTCAGTACTACTACAGAGTGATCGCCGGGAATCGCTGCCTTTCGAGCGACTCGTACAACGTTGGGACCAAGGCGGATGCGAAGAGCGATCCGTTCCCCGCCTGGGCGGCAAACGGCGCCAAGGGACAAGCCACCGGCCCCGGCACGCCGTCCAAACCCGCCGCGCTGATCGTCGATGCCGCTGCCTCGAACTGTCCTCCCGGAGTGGGCTTGACCTGCACGATCAAACTGCAGTGGAACAAGGTCCCCAGCGACACGTTGGGCAACGCCATCGCGATCGACACCTACCGGATCACGCGCTACCGGAAGCATCTGAACAACATCCCGTCGTCGACCTATACGCTCGACACAACGTTCAACGGTACCGGGTCGAAGGACATCCCTGGCTTCGCAGCGACCACCGGGTCGACCGCCACGTATACCGACAGCTCCGGTGACACCGCGGACACGGTCGTTCCGTATGTCGGATCCAGCTGGGCGTACGAGTACACCGTCGCCGCGAAACAGTGCTCCACGTATGGCGCCGATTCGATTCCCGCGGACTATCCCTCGCCCTGCTCGATCAATCCGACGATCGTTCAGGCGGGTGGAACGGGTATCGGCACCGGCGACACACCGGCGGATCCCTGGGTACTGAACGGCGGTGACACGATCACGGTCACTCCTCCCGTCGGTCTCACGTTGTCGCAAGTCAAGTTTGACGTGACCATCTATCCGGCTGGAACGTTCGTTCGTACCTACACTGCGTCGGCGAGCCCATTCGTCTTCGCCTGGACCGATCTCACGGATGGGCAGAAATATCAGGTCACGAGTATCGTGACGACCACGACCGGTTGTAACGAGACGCACATCAAATACGTTCAGGATGAGACCGCAGCCTCGTGCAATCTCAATCTCATCTCGGCGGCGGCTCCGACGAACGCCACTGCCGCATCGACGACGACGCTCTCGGTGATCTACACGATCGGCAACGTCGGTGTGGTTCCCATCAAGTTCCACTCTTTGGCGATTGTCGGTCCGCCCGCGTTCCCTGTGTTCGATGGCCAGGCGATTGTGAACTGGGGAGATCCCTCGTCGCCCAGCGTCTATTCGGATATCACCTTCAACACAATCCAATGGAACGCGTTGTCGGACAACTTCACGGCAGCCACCTCGCCCACCACACGAACGGCGCCGTCCGGCTTTTACGCCGCGGCTACCACGGGCTTGCCGGCAGCAGGTACGTTCACGATGACGCTGCGTTACCAGTACAACAAGAACGACAACGGCAAGGTGAATCTCACGACCAACCCCACGCAGAAACTCTGCGTCTCCTACCAGATTCCGACTGAACCGGGCGTAACGAAGAAGTGCAACATCGTCGGGCGCGCAGCATCGACTGCGAATCCGGCGGCTTGCGACTGAGGTGATGAGCATGAAACGACAACGACGTTCGATCCGGAACCGGCGTGACAATCGAGGTTCGGCGCTGCTCGTGAGCCTGATGGTCATCGTCGGCCTCTCGCTCCTCGGTCTCGGGTTTGTGGCCATCTCGGAGACTGAGACCGCCATCGCGAAGAACCAGCAGAACGCGCTCCAGACACAGGCCATCGCAGAATCGGGTGCGAAAGTGGTCGTCGAGTGGTTTCAGGACCCCGCATGGGCGATCACCAACGCTGCCATGCCCGCGAATGCCACCTGCGCCAGCTACGGCACAACGCCCTGCTCTCCGAATGGCACGCCCGGCGTGTTCATGAAGACCGTCCGCACGGTTACCGGTTACACCGGTGTCTACAAGGCTCTGACTGGAACCAGGCTGCTCGACAAACCGTATCGTGGTCAGTACTACGACCGCCTCTTCGGCAACGAGGACAACGCTGACATCATCATCAATGGAAAGACGAACTCCACCGCGCTCGCGGCGTTCAACACGGCCGTCCTTGGCAGTGACCTTTCCCCCGGCGAGATCAGCGAGATCCGCATCTACGCGCCGCCAATTGTTGGTGGCACCCTCACCAACGGATTCTGGGAGGGCGGCCAGCGCTACGGCGTGGCCACCATCAAGGTCACCGCGCAGCAGTATGCGGACGCCAATCGCCCCCCCTCGGCTTCAACGAAGATCCGCGCATCGCACTCCGTTCGCATGGTCGTCGGCGAAGTACCGGTGCCGATCCCGGGCGGCCCGATTCAGTCGAACACAGCCATCTCGTTCGGCGGTGACTTCATGGTTCACTGGGGCAATGAGACGTCGACGGGCACACTCACCAACAAGCGCAATCCGAGCTCCATCCCCTGGGCAAACGCCTACGAACGGCCGCACTTCGAGCACGGCTTCGAGCCCGGCACCTCGCTCGCCTCAATCGCGATCACCGACCCCGGCAGCGGGTACCTGGCCGCGACGGCCTCCATCGGCCTCGCTCCTGCGGGTGGAACCAGCGCCGTCCTGGGAGTTCCGGTCGTCACCGGCGGCAAAATCTCCAGCATTCCGATCACGACATACGGCAGCGGCTACATGAAGGTGCCGCCGCTACCGGCGGCGCCGCCGGCAGGCTATACGTCAGGCACTGTCACGTGGGGACCGGTAGTGACCATTTCGGCGCCTCCAGCCGGCGGCACGCAGGCCACGGCAGTCGCGTACGTTGGAGCCGAGGTATGGCCGATCACCGGCGCCTTGTATGAAGACGCTAACTACTTCAACGAGCTCGTCGAAAAGGACTATGAAGACCCGTGGTTCGGTTCTCGCGCCGTCGGCGACAATATGGCCGACGGCGCCACCACGTCCCCGAATAATCCGCAGTGTTACGCCTACGCCTTCACCAACACGGAAGACAGCGCCTCCAATGCGTCCTACTTCTTCCAGTGGCAGAGCATCAATGCCTATTCCAAGCGCAAGGTGGTGACGTTTCCGTCGATCAAGTACGATTTCTGGAAGAAGATCACCTCGAACGCCCGCGGTTACAAGGGCCTGTACTACTTCAAGAACAACGGCGCGAACCTCTACCTGAAGTTCGGAGCCACCCCCGCACTCAGCATGGTCAAGTGGGCGAACTCGATCGGCACGCAGAACCTTGGGCCCGGCGTCTTCTTCTTCGACTCGAAGACGAACGTCAACCCTCAAGGCCTCTCGACAGCAGCGAGAGTCCCTATCCTTGCGGGCGCGGAGAGCTGGAACTCAACGGATTACAACAGTTCCGGCGGCCCATCGTTCCTGATGCAGGGCTTCGTGTACATGAACGCATCGACCTACGGCACGCAAGGTATGGGCAGCTCGGCCACCACCGTTCAGGCAAACTTCCCCGGCGAGCCGTACCGCGATATCGGATATCCAGTGTGGTGCACCGCGGCCGGGGCGCCACTGCTGTCGCCAAAGTGCGCGGCTGTGGGATGGTCCACCTGTACGGGCGCGATCTGCAACGCGGGCGCCGGCGACGGCATCTTCAGCTCCCAGGACCTCAACGGCAACGGCAAGTTCGACGTGGTGACGGTGAAGGCCAGCACACTCACCGGCGCTCGCACGAACTACTACTCGTATGACTCCGCGGCCTCAGCCCATGCCAATGCCTCGACCTACGTGGTGAAGACATGGAAATCAGACGCTCAGGCCACTCGTGACTACGGCGCGCCGTGCACGATCCCGGACGCAGCGACGTTCGACGGCACGAACCCCGCCGCCACGGATTGCACCGAGCCGTCGGAGCCTTATCTGAACATCGTCTATCCCACTTCCGGCGGTTCGTCCTGTCACGTCGGCTGGGAAGCCCCGGCTTCACAGACCTACCGGCCAAAGATTCTCACCTCCGCCACCCCCCCCGCCCCCATAGTCTGCTCGGGTGCGACGGCGAAGGATCCCGATCAATGCACGTCGAACGCTTTCGACCTGGACGGTGGAATCGTACCGCTCGATGTCATCCTCAGCGGCGTCCTCTACAACGAGGGTGATTACGATTCGACCGGTAACGCCTCCTATTTCGGATCGCTCCTGGTCAATGGAACGGTCAGCGGCACTGGTACGCCGGACATCTGGTTCGACGAGAAACTCCTCAAGGGTTCGTGGGCCCCTCCGGGCATGCCCCGCGTGATGGTGTTCTCGGTCCAGACGGACGAGGAAAGCGGCTCTTAGGGAAGGACGTTGCATCGCGTTGACGGGGCTTTCCCTCGTGTCATCCCGAGCGTAGCGAGGGACCGGTGTGGGCGGGCGGCTCGATGCTCGTGCTGCCTGCTTCGCAACGCGCCGCGTCTGGAGTGCGGCGGCCGCACTCCAGCCCGCTCCACACCACAGAAGGTTTTTGCCACGCCTACTTCCCTGCCGCGATCAGCGCTTTGAAGCTTTCCTTATCGATGGCCTTGTCGTAGGCCGCCTGTGCGCTGATCTTCCCCTCTTCGAACAGCTTCTTGATCGAAGTGTCCATGTCGATCATCCCCTCGCGCACGCCGACCTGGATCGCCGACGTGATCTGCGAGGTCTTGCCCTCGCGAACCATGTTGCCGATCGCCGGCGAGGCGAACAGGATCTCGAGCGCGGCCACGCGGCCGCCGCCGACCTTCGGCAGCAATTGTTGCGCGACCACGGCGCGGATCGTCTCGCCTAACACGTTGCGGATGCCTTCCTGCTCGCCCGCCGGAAACACGCTGATGATGCGATCCATCGTCTTCGCCGCGTTGTTCGTGTGCAGCGTGCCGAAGACGAGCGTGCCGCGCTCCGCGGCGGACAACGCCATCCCGATCGTTTCCAGGTCGCGCATCTCGCCGACGAGCACGATGTCCGGATCTTCGCGCCCGGCCGACTTCAGCGCTTCAGAAAACGACTTCGCATGGTTGCCGATCTCGCGCTGATGAATGAGGCACTTCTTGTTCGGATGCACGAACTCGATCGGATCCTCGATCGTGATCAGATGGAGGCTGCGCGTCTCATTGATCAGATCGATGATCGCCGCCAGCGTGGTCGACTTGCCCGACCCCGTCGGCCCGGTGACCAGCACCAGCCCGCTGCGGATGGACGCGACGCGTCGCACCTGATCCGGCAGACCGAGCTGCTCGATGGTCATGATCTTCGTCGGAATGACGCGGAACACCGCGCCCGCGCCGCGCTGCTGGCGGAACACGTTCACGCGAAAGCGCGCCGTCCCCGGGATCTCGTACGAGAAGTCGATGTCGCCCGTCTTCGTGTACTCCTCCCAGAGTCGCGGCGGCGTGACGGGCTTCAGCAGATCGACGAAATCGTTCTCGCTCAGCATCCGGTACCGAATCGACTCGATCGATCCCGACGCGCGCAACATGGGCGGCCGCCCGACGGTCAGATGAAAGTCCGACGCGCCGCGATCGGTCATGAGCTTGAGAAATCGATCGATCTTCTGCATCAGCGTGTGGTTTTCAAAAACGCCTCGGACACGAACGGCTCGAAGTCTTCCTTCTTCGCGGCTGCCATGTACGCGGTCTCCCCGGTGATCAGGCTGCGCTCCACCAGTCCTCGCAGAGCTTCATCGAAGGTCTGCATCCCTTGCGAGCGACCAATCTGCATTGCGGAGAAAATCTGATACGTCTTCTCGTCGCGGATCAGGGCCGCGATCGTGCTCGTGCCCTTCAGCACCTCGAAGGCAGCGACCTGTTTGCGCGCTTCTTTCGATGGAAGCAGGCGCTGCGCGATCACGTACTTCAATGACTCCGACAACGACGCGCGAACCTGCGGCTGCTCGTCGATCGGGAAGCTCGACAGAATGCGATCGATGGCCTTCCCCGCGCCCGTCGAGTTGAGGGTGCCGAGGACGATGTGACCGGTCTCGGCGGCGGTGAGGGCAAGCGAGATCGACTCCGGATCGCGCAACTCGCCGATCACGATGACGTCGGGATCTTCGCGCAGAGCCGCCCGCAGCGCCCGCGCATACGAGACCGTGTGCGTCCCCACCTCTCGCTGATTGATCAGGCAGTTCTTGAACGGATGGACGAACTCGACCGGATCCTCCATCGTCAATACGTGATCGTTGCGCGTCTCGTTGAACAGATTCACGAGCGCGGCGAGCGTCGTCGATTTCCCGGAACCCGACGGCCCGCAGATCATCACGAGGCCCTGGTGAAAGTCGGCAATCTCCGCCAGATGCGCCGGCAGTCCGATGTCCGCAATCGTTGGGGGCCTCTCGGGGATCACGCGGAACACGGCGTTGTATCCCTTCTGGTCGAGGAAGACATTGCCACGATAACGGCCGCCTTGCGGGACGAAATAGCAGAAGTCGAGCTGGTGATGCTGCAGAAGCGCCGCCCACTGGCTCTCGGTCAGGATCTCCTTCAGCATCGCCTGCGTCGCATCGGCCGTGAACGGTTCGGCCTGCGCGCGAAGCAGATCGGCAGCCAAGCGGACCATCGGCGGCTGCCCGACCGTCAGATGAAAATCGGAGGCGCCCTGATTGCGCGTCGTGTTGAGCAGGCTATGCAGAGCGGGCTCGCCCTGCGCCGTCGACACGGTGAGAGCCTGTTTGCGTACGGCGTCCACCTGCGCCTTGTCTTCCGTGGCCGCGATCTCGCTCAGGAGATCGATGGCGCGGGTCCGCACGTTGCGGTTGGGATCGTTCTGCGCCACCGACATCAGCGCGTTCTTCACCTGCGGATGCTGGAAGTTCCGGAGGGCCTGGATCACTTCGATCCGTACGTCAGGCGCCGGATCCGCAAGCATCTTGCCCAGCGCCGGCAGAGCGCGCGCGTCGCCGATGCGGCCTAACGCCTCCACCGCGGCCCACTTCACGTCGGCGTCGGCGAGGACGGCGATGAGGGGCTCGACGGCGCGGGAGTCTTTCAACTTGCCGAGGGTGTCGGCCGCGGAGATGCGCAGCCACCAGTCGGCGTCTTTCAGCAGCTCGATCGTCGCCGGAACGACGCGAACATCTTCGAATGAGCTGGCCACCGCGATCGCGCTGGAGCGCACGTCCGCATCGGGATCGTGCAGCAGCTCGATCACCGGCTCCACCAGTTGATCGCCAAACGTTCGCAGCAGATCGAGCGAGCGGTCGCGGATGAAGCCCGCCAGCGTTTTGGCGAAGTTCAAGTACTTGCGGATGACGGCCGGCTTGTCGCCGACGCCCATGAGGATCTTGATGACGGCGGTGCGGGTCTGCGCGTCGCCCGCCGCGATCAGCGGCAACAGACGGTCGACGAGCTTGAGACCCTCGGTCGCCGCGGCGCGTGTGAGCGCCTCGACAATCATCTGCTGCGTGTTGTAGCCGGCCCGCGGCAACTCCTGCACGAGGAGATCGATCGAGGCCTGGGGCGCGCGGGTGGCCAGAATCTGCAGAGCCTTGTCGCGAATGGCGTTGTCGCTGTCCCCTGCCAGGCGCTGCCATCGGGTCACTGCGTTCGCATCGAGCTGTTCGACGCTCGCCAGCCGGTTGATGAAGGGGAGACGCTCTTCCGTCGCGCCTTCGCCACCGAGCTGCCACAGGAGCGCCGCGATCGACGGACTGACCGGCAGTTCGAGAAGAATTCGCCGCGCGAGCCCCTGAATCTCGCGCGAGTCCTTCGTTTCCTTGGCCGGCGGCGCCAGCATCTGGGCGATCTTCTGGTCCCGGTCCGGAATGGGGATCGTGCCAATGTTCTGAATCGCGGAGCGCAGGGCGGCATCCGGTTTGCCGCGAGCCTCGCCGATGAACGCCTCCATCGTCTCCGGATCCTTGACGCGGCCCAGGACCTTGATGGCGACGTCGCGAAGAGCCCGATCGGGACGGAACAGCATCCAGGCGATGTCGCGGGCGCGGACGCCTTCCGTCGCCTCCAGCCGTTTCAGCAGCTCATCACGCTCCTCGGGGGAAGCGGAGTCCTTGCCGGATAAACGGCGAACGATATCCTTCAGATCAGACTGAAATAGGGCCATTCGGCAGGGCCGCTATTATGACGGGAACAATCAGAAAATCGAAACGTTTACGCTCGTCGCGCGTCGTAAATCACGACTACGGAGAAAGATGCCCGAATTCATCGTCAGAGTCGGCACGTCCGACGGCCACATCGTCGAGCGCAGCATCGACGCCCGCAACGCCCGCGCCGCCGAAGAGGAATTGCGGAGCCAGGGGTTGCACGTGTTCGATGCGAAGCGCGGGACCGTGGCGTTCCGCGACTTCCTTCCGCGGTCGAAAAAAGTCGTCAGCACCGAGCGCTTTCTGCACTTCAACCAGGAGCTGCTCGCGCTGGTGAAGGCGGGGCTTCCGATCCTGCAGTCGTTCGACATCATGCTCGAGCGCCAGAAGAGCGCCGTTTTCCGGGACGTGCTCGCCGACATCCGCGAGAAGCTGAAGTCCGGCATCTCGCTTTCGGACGCGTTCGCCTCGTACGGCGACGCGTTCCCGCCGATTTACTCCACCTCGCTGCGCGCCGGCGAGCGCTCGGGCGACCTCGAAGGCGTTCTCCGGCGCTTCCTGCGCTATCAGAAGATGATCGTGGCGTTGCGCAAGAAGGTGACGACCGCGCTCATCTACCCCGCGGTGCTCGTCACGCTCTCCGTGGCGATGGTCTTCATCATGCTGACGAAAGTCATCCCGCGATTCGCCGAGTTCTACGCGGGCTTCGACGCGCAGCTTCCGGCCTTCACGCGCGCGATGATCTCGTTTGCTACGGCGCTCAACGAGCACGTCGTCATCGTGTTCGTCGGCATCTTCGGCGGCTTCATTCTCCTCCGCCGATGGGTCGAGACCGCCGGCCGCATGACGTGGGACAGTCTCAAACTTCAGGTCCCGATGGTTGGCGGCATCCTGCACCGCTTCGGCATCATGCAGTTCACGCAGTCCCTCGGAACCCTTCTCGCCGGCGGCACACCGATGGTTCCGGCGATCGAGATTGCCTCGCAGTCCGTGACCAACCAGTTGATCTCTTCGAAGGTCTCAGGCATCGTTCAGAACGTGCGTGAGGGAGAACCACTGTGGCGCTCGCTGGAGGCGACCGGAGTCATCAGTGACCTGGCCGTGGAGATGATCAAGGTCGGGGAATCGACTGGCGCTCTCACGGAAATGCTCGCCAACGTCAGCGAGTTCTACGATGAGGAGATCGAGGCCAGGCTGCAGCGAGTGGTGGCGGCGATCGAGCCGATCATTCTCGTATTCATGGGACTGGTCATCGCTACCCTTCTCTACGCTTTCTATTTGCCCCTGTTCCAACTCACCTCGGTAGGACAGCAGTAAGACATGGCCACAGATCCCCGATCGCTTTACAAGAACGCCGACCCCACGGGCGAAGCCGCACGCGCGCAGCGCATCGCGGAGCAGTACGGCTTTCCCTTCGTCGACCTCGAGCATTTCGTGGTCGATCATCAGCTCTTCCGCGATGTTCCGCTCGAGCTGATGATCCGCTACCAGTTTCTGCCTGAGAAACGGGAGAACGGCCACATCGCGGTCGTGGTCGGCGATCCGACCGACGTCCTCAAGCTCGACGAGCTCGAGCTGCTCCTCGGCGCGCCGCTGAAGGTCAAGGTCGCATCGCCGGCAGCCATCCGCGACAAGCTGGAGAAGTCCGAGTCCACTCAGCGCGTGCTGGAAGAAGCGACCGAAGGCTTCCGCATGCAGCTGGTGGCCGAAGACGAAGAAGGTGAAGAGACCCTCACCATCGATTCGATTTCGCAGGGAGAGTCGTCGCCGATCATCAAGCTCGTCGACTCCCTCGTGTTCAATGCAATCCAGCGCCGGGCGTCGGATATTCACATCGAGACGCGCGACAACGAAGTGG
>JBBRMQ010000108.1:0-13339 GCA_038230775.1 Thermoanaerobaculia bacterium | reverse complement strand
AGCTGCAGGAGCGGCGCGGCGAAATGACCGACATGGTCAATCCCGGTACCGGCCGCGTTCGCATCGAGTTCAAGATCCCCACGCGTGGCCTCTTCGGCATTCGCACCGAGTTTCTCTCCGAAACGCGCGGGACAGGCCTGCTGTATCACACGTTCCTCGAGTACGGTCCGTATCGCGGCGACATCGGCAACCGGAATCGCGGCGCGCTGGTGGCGAAAGAAGGCGGCGACACGACCGCCTACGCCATCGAGCCGCTGCAGGAACGCTCGACACTTTTCATGCACCCCGGCGCCAAGGTGTACGGCGGCCAGGTCGTCGGCGAGAACTCACGCGACTCCGACATGGTCGTGCAGGTCTGCCGCAAGAAGCATCTGACGAACATGCGCGCATCGAGCTCCGACATCGCGGTGCAGCTCGCGCCGCCGCGCATCATGACGCTCGAGCAGTGCCTGGAGTGGATCGATGACGACGGTCGATCCGCATCCGCAAGAAGATCCTCGACCATTCCCAGCGCGAAGTGGCGAGGAAAAAGACCGCGGCAGCGTCTTAGGTGCGCGGCAAGTGTGGGGCCAGCCCTCTGGCTGGCCGGCCAGCCGGAGGGCTGGCCCCACACAGAAGCCGCTATTTCAGTTCATACCCGCCGCTGCCGACCACGTACCACTTGCCGTCCGGGCCTTTGACCCGCACTGCATAGCTGCTCTTCGGCACCGGATTGGTGGTGTTCGGGCGCGGCCAGACGTACTCCACCCACCCGCCACCCTTCTTCTTCGCGGCCTCGACGAGAAGGTCGCCGACCTTCTTGCCGTTCGCGTCGACGATCGAGCTGGCGGGAGCATTCACGAGCGTCGGATGGCAGAGGGTCTTGTCGTCCGGTCCCATGACGAAGATGTAGTAATCACCCGAGGACCAGTCGGCTTCATTGAGGGCGGCGCAGTCTGCGCCTTTCTTCGCCACGAAGGTCGCGGCCTGCTGCACATACGTTTTGATCGCGGCGTGTGTGTGCTTCTTGGGGATGTGACTCTTCGCCATGAGCGGAGTGACGAGGACAAAGAGAACGAGGGCGGTCGAGACGCGGATTCGCGACATGGGACTCCTCCTTTGTTGTTGAGCCGGGAGTCTATCTCAAACTACTTCGCGTATTCGGTGTATTCAGGATCGCGGTCCAGTGCGTACTTCGACAGAAACTGCACGCGCGATCGTTGATCATGATCGCGCGTGCTGATGGCGATCCATTCCGGGATCTTGCGCTCTGCGTATCCGATGAGACTGTAGTTCTCCGGAGGAATCGCGCCGGCATGAACGGCGGCCGCGGCGAAATACTTCGACTCGATCACGCCCATCTGTAGCCCGAACACCGCGCCGGCCGAATGTCCGAATAGATATACGCGGCGCGGATCGATGGCGGCTTTCGCCTTCACGTCATTCACGAGGTCGCGAAGAAGGAACGAGCAGGTAGTACACGCGGGTCTTTCCACCCGCCGTGAAAGAGATCTTCTGAATCGGTGCTGCGGAAGCCGTGATCGCGAACAGGGCAATGTTCGATGCCGGAAGCAAACTTCATAGATACCTCGAGAACCACTCGACATACCTCTTCTCGATATCCGTCGCATGCGCCGGATCTTCGGGAAAGTGGCCGCTGACCGGATAGCCGATGAACTTCACCGTCACGCCGTTGTCCTTGAGCGCGCGATACATCTGAAACGACTGCGTGAAGGGGACGCGCACATCGCCGGTGTCCGTCAGGATGAGCGTCGGTGTCTTCACCTTTGCCGCGTACGTGATGGGCGACTGCTCGACATACTTCTTCATGTTGTCGCCAACGTATGGCGAGCCCCACGTCAGCGCGCGCGTGCGGTCGCTATCGCCGAGGTTGTATTGATCGATGAGGTTGTTGACGGCGGCGCCGGAGACGGCCGCCTTGAAGATCGGATAGTGGCCGATCATCCACGACGTCATGTAGCCGCCGTACGACCATCCCCCGACTGCGATGCGATTCTCGTCGACGAAGCCGCGCTTCTTCACCGCCTCGATGCCGGCCATCACATCGCGCCCCGGGCCCGCTCCCGAATCATCCTGAATGGCGATCGTGAAGGCGTTGCCGAGGTTGTCGCTGCCGCGATAGTTGGGTTGAAAGACGACCCAACCCTGCGCCGCCAGCACCTGCGGTAGCCATCCGAATCCGGTCGTCGTCGACGAACGTGGTCCGCCGTGAATGTAGACCACCAGGGGATATCTCTTCGTCGCGTCGAAATCGGGGGGAACCACCAGCACGCCGTCCTGATCGACCCCCTCGTTGCTGTACTGGATCGCCTCCGTTCGGCCGAGCTGCAGAGACGCGATCGCGTCATTGAAGCTGGTCAGCCGCCGCGGCTTCGCTGTCCACGTGTCGAGCACGTACACCTCGCGCGGATGCGTGGCGGTCGATCCGGTGAAGGCCATCACACCATTGCGCGCGATAGACGCATCCGGCCAGAAGCCGTGTGTCGCGTCGACGTCGCCGAGGTCCAGCCGGCGCGGGGCGCCGCTGGAAAGAGGGACCAGCCAGTACGCCGTGGTGGTGCCGTCATGGCCGCCGGTGAGAATCGATTTCCCGTCCGGTGTGAAGATCGCGCGGAACAGATTGCGATCGATGCTCGAGGTCAGCTCCGTTCCATCCCCTCCGCTGACCGCCGACATCCAGATCGACGTCTGATTGCCGCGCTTTCCATTGTGCGGATGCCAGTACACGACGCTTTTTCCATCGGGTGAGAAGACCGGCTGCGACTCATCCTGATCGCGCGTCGTCACCCGGTGCACGTTGCCGCTGACGACATCGACGAGCGCGATGCGCGATTGATTCGGCACACCGATGTGCGCGCTGGCGCGCTGCGTGATCGCGATCATCGTGCCGTCGGGCGACCATGACAACGGCGAGGCGGCCGGGCCGGGCGGATGCGCGACCGGCACACTCCACGCGCCGCTGGTGACGCGCCGTGCATCACCGCCGGAAGACGGCACCACCCACACGTGGGACGACGCTGCTCCCTCGCGCGTGAGGTAGTCGTCGTCGCCGAGCTCGAATGCGAGATCGTTCTTGTCCTCGTTCTTCGGCACGTCATCCGCGGTCACGAACGCGAGCTCCGACCCGTCGGGGCTCCACGTGAACTGCTGCACGCCGCGGGAAGCGTCCGTGATCCGTCGAGCGTCGCCGCCGGCCCGCGGCATGATCCAGATCTGCCGCTTGCCGTCTTTGTCATTGGCGAGGAACGCGACGCGATCGCCATCGGCCGACCAGCGCGGCGACGCGAGGCCGCGCCGCTCGAACGTGATCGGCCGCTGTGTGCCGGTCGCGACGTCGACCATGACGAGATCGCCGTCCCACCGGTTGTCCTTCTTGTTTGCGCGCGACGCGATCACGATCACCGACTTCCCGTCCGGCGAGATCTGCGGATCGCTGATGTTCACGAGGCGGTAGCGATCGTCGGGCGTGAGACGCGATGCATGTGCCGTTGCCGCGATAAGGAGAATCAGAAACGCTTTTTTCATATCGGCCTCTGTAATGACTTTGGATTTTCGCCGGCGCGCAACGAGATCTCAGCACCTTCTTCGCCGAGCTCCAGGCATTCGAACAGATTGCGGATGAGTTGGCCCAGGCGGTCGCTCATCAGGTTGACGTCCGCCATATGGTCAACCAGATGACGAGCGATCCCCGCGGCCTCGTCGCGCACCTGCACCGCGTTCGGAGGGTTGTCTTCTTCCCCGGTCAGCTTGAAGAGGAGGCTCCAGAGCTGCTCGGCGGACTGAATCACCTCCGGCGCTTCGATCCCCAACTCCTCGGCGTGCTTCTCGACGAGGATCAGGATGCGATCGGCGATGCGGCCGGCGTGTGGAAGATCGAGCGGGATGTCGAAGTGCGCCATTACGGAGGCCGTATTATGCCGCGCCTGTGATCGCCGTGACCATCGCCGCTGTCATCGCGCTGTTCGTTCTGTGCAACGTCGTCGCGGTGCGCACTCTCATCCGGCTGCATTCTCGCCGCAAGTCGATCGTGATCGCGCTCGTCACGATCGGCAACCTGATGTGGCTGTTCTTCCCGATCCTGAATGCGCGTACGGATTTCTCGCGACTCGTTCGCGCGGTTTTCGGGCCGCCGTGGTTCGCATGGCTTGCGTTCGTGCTGGTCTACTCCGCATTTGCGGCCGTGGCCTATGTGGCGACGGGCTTCAGCCCATCCCGAACGATCATCGCGTCGCGCATTTTCATCTGGGGAACGCTTGTCGCTGTCCTCATCGGCATCTACGGCGCGCTCGTCCCTCTGCGCGTCGAGCACGTCGCGATCACGCTCCGAGATCTTCCCTCAGACCTCGAAGGATTTTAGATCGTCGAGCTCGCCGATCTCCACGTTGGCCTCTTCACACGCCCCTCACGTCTCCGGAAAATCTTCGCCACCGCGGCGGCACTCCATCCGAACGTGATCGTGCTGGCCGGCGATTCGATCGACGACGACCCATACTTCGAGTCCAAGCTGCTCGATGGCGTGGGCATCGTTCCACACGACATGCCGGTCGTGGCGGTGCTCGGCAATCATGAGATGTACGGCGACCCGCACGAGGCGATCGCGAAGTTGCGCGCGAGCCGCGTGCATCTCCTGCTGAACGAAGGGATGGCGATCGGCCAAGCCCCTCACCCCCGCTCCGCGGACCCTCTGCCCGCAAGCGGGGCGAGGGACTCCTTGCGCCGAAGGCCGGGTGAGGGGCTCGTCTGGCTGGCGGGCATCAGCGATTACGCCGCACGGCTTGCCGAGCTGCGCCCGAACATGGAGGCCGCGATTGCCGGCCGCGGCGCGCGATTTCCGGTCGTCATCGCGCATCAACCGAAGGCGTTCGACGACGCGCGGCGCCTCCATCTGCCGCTCACGATCTGCGCGCACACGCACGGCGGCCAGCTCGGCTTTCGTCCGCTGCGGTGGTCGCTCGCCGGACTCTTTCTGCCGTATCACATGGGCTTGTACGAGCGCGATGGATCACAGCTCTACGTCAACACCGGCACCGGTTACTGGCTACTCCCCTTCCGCCTCGGCATCACCCCGGAGATCACGCTCATCGAATTGCGACGACGTTAGAATGACGGCTTGCCGACGTTCGAAGAAGCGGTCACCTTGCTCGTCGTTCGCGCACTGGCGATCGCCTTCGTCCTGCTGATCGCCGCCGCCATCGCGTTCCGCCGTCAGCTTGCCGGCATACGCAGCGACTGGAAGGCGATCGATTTTCACATCGATGAGCCGGCCGCACTCGCAATCCTCACGTTGTTCGCGATTCTGCTGCGCATGGCGCAGATGGAACGGCCGATGGGTGCCGACGAATCGGCGACGGTTCTCTATTACGCGTCGAAGCCGCTTGTCTTCGGGATCAGCATCTACGGATCGCCGAACAATCACCTCCTGCACACCGCGCTCGTGCATCTCTCATCGGCAATGTTCGGAAACGCGGAGTGGGCTCTGCGGCTGCCCGCGTTCGTCGCGGGTGTCGCGCTGGTCCCGCTCGTGTATCTGTGCGGAGGGGGGCTGCAGGCGGCCGCGGCGGCGGCCGCGTGGCCCGCGCTCATCGATTACTCCACCGACGCGCGCGGCTACACGCTTCTCTGCTGTTTCGTGTTGATCTGCACCTTCGCGGCTGCGCGTGTTCGCGACGGCAACCGCGCCGCCTGTGCCCTCTTCATCGCGTCCGCCGCCCTCGGTTTCTTTACGATTCCAGTCATGGTGTATCCGTTCGTGATGCTGCTCGTCTGGTGCGGCTGGCGGCGCGAGACCGTCGTCTGCGCCGTGGGAACGATCGCGCTCACGCTGCTCTTCTATCTGCCTGCGCTGAGGGTCACCGGCATCACTCCGATCATTTCCAACGGCTACGTGCAGCCGCTTCCAATCGCCAGTTTCTTCAGCGAGCTTCCGCGGTATGCGCGGTCTGTCGGCGCAGCGATGTTCGTCTCCGTTCCGGTTCTCTTCTCACTGCTCGTCGTCGTTGCGTTTCTGGTGGGCCTCATCAAGCGCCGGTTGTACTGGTCAGGGTTCCTGGCCGTGATCGTGCTCCTCTCTGTGCAGCGTGTGCTGCCGTTTCCTCGCGTGTGGCTTCCGTTCGTGCCGCTCATGTTCATCACCGCAGCGCATCCCTGGCCGAAACGAACGGACCGCGTCGTCGCTGCCGGAATCACGATCGCTCTGGCGACCGCGGCGCTCACGCCGCACCTTCGCGAGACGGGCGAGCTTCGCGCCGTGCGCGAGATCGTGCGCGAGTTGCGCATCCGCGCGCGTCCGGGAGATCCCGTCATCGCACTGCCGCCGTCGGAGATGCCGCTGACGTTCTACGCACAGCGCGCGCGACTGCCGTTACAGACGACGTTCCCCGATGTGCTCAAGCCGCGCATCTTCGCAATCGAGAATCGCGATTACGGGCAGCACCTCCCAGAAATTCTGGCCTGGTTTCACATCGACGCGCGAGCCGTCAATATGCGGCGCGTGCGCGACTTCGGTTCGTCCGCACTCTACGAAGTGCGACGGCTCGACATGCCTCCGTCCCGGAAGGCACCTGGGGCGGCCGGTTCTCAGCCCGCCGTTCCGACCAGGCCCTGAAGAACCTCGCCGCACTGCGCTTCGACCTTGAGCGTCGCCAGATCGTCGCCGCGCGTCGGTCCGATGTTCACGATCGCGATCGGCAGCCCGCGCTCCGCCGCGCGTTTCACGAATCGAAAGCCCGACCACACGGTGAGCGATGACCCGACGACGAGAAGCGCATCCGCCCCCTCGAGCCGTTCCATCGCCACCGAGACCTTGCCCGCCGGAACCGACTCGCCGAAGAAAACGACGGCCGGCTTCAGCACGCCGCCGCACCGCTCGCACGGCAATACGGTGAAGTCCTTCACCGCGTCGCGGCTCAACTCGGCATCGCCATCGGGCGCGAAGTCCGCCTCGTCCGCATTCAACCCGTCGCCGCGCCACTCCGCGTTCAACGACGCAAGACTCTCCTGAATCGCCGCCCGAGGAAACTCGACGCCGCAATCGAGACAGACCACCAGCCGGTTCCGTCCATGCAGTTGTACGAGCTTCTGCGTCCCCGCTTCCTGATGCAGGTCGTCCACATTTTGCGTGATCAGAAAATCAACCTTGCCGCTGGCCTCGAGTCGCGCGAGCGCATGATGCGCGGCATTCGGACGCGCCGCCGCGAATCGCGGCCATCCGCGAAAGCTGCGCGCCCAGTAGAAGCGCCGCACGTCCGCGCTGCGAACGAATTCACTGAAGTAGATCGGTTTGTGTCGGGTCCACGGACCTCCGGGGCTGCGGTAATCGGGAATCCCCGATTCGGTGCTGCACCCCGCTCCGGTCAGCACGACCATGCGGCTCGAAGCCGCGACGAACTTCTCGAGAGAGTTCACCTGTGTAAAATATCCAAAATCGTCCCGCAGAGGTTCCGGAAATGAAGACCTTTCTCAAGGCCCTTGGAGCAGTCCTGCTCGGCGTCGCCGCCCTGGCCGTCGCCGGCGTGACGTGGCTCGCGATGCGAAAGCCTGCCGCACGCGAGGTATCAACAGCTCGCATCGACGTCACCCCGCATCATCTCGAGCGCGGAAAATACCTCGTCGAGAACGTCACTGACTGCCTCGGATGCCATTCCGACCACCTGACCACGTACGGCTTCCCGATCAAACCCGGAACGGAAGGGCAGGGCGGATTTCCATTCGATGCAAAACTGGGAGTACCCGGCCTGGTGTGCGCGCAGAACATCACGCCGGATCCGGAGTTCGGACTCGGCAAGTGGTCCGACGACGAGATCCTCCGCGCCATGCGCGAGGGCGTCGACCGCAACGGGAATGCGCTCTTTCCAATGATGCCGTACGTGCATCTCAGCCAGTTGAGCGATGACGACGCGCACTCCATCGTCGCGTATCTACGCACGCTGAAGCCGATCCGGCACGCCGTTCCGGAGAAGAAGATCGACTTCCCGGTGAACTTCATCGTGAAGTTCATTCCGAAGCCCATCACATCGCCGGTCATCGCACCCGATCCGGCGAAGGATCACCTGGCGTACGGCCATTACCTGACGACGATCGCCGGATGCTACGAATGCCACACGCCGCACAACGAGAAGCAGAAACTGGATGAAACGCGCGCGTTTGCGGGAGGCTGGGAAATGCGCGGGCCGTGGGGACGCGTGATCAGCGCGAACCTGACGCCGCACTCGGATGCTTTTCTCGGACACGCGACGAAGGAAGAGTTCATCGGACGCTTCCGCGCATTCGCATTTCTGAATGCCGCGAACGCGCCTCCCGCGCCGCCCGGTCGGAACACGGTGATGCCGTGGATCGCATTCGCCGGCATGTCCGACGCCGACCTCGGCGCCATCTACGACTACCTGAAGACGATCAAGCCAGTGGCGAACAAGGTGACGAGCTTTCCTGACGCGAAGATGTGACCCCTCACCCGGCCTTCGGCCACCCTCTCCCCGCTGCGCGGGGCGAGGGGCTACTAAGTAAGTTAGCGCTAGAAGTGATGGGTACCGTAGCCCTTCTCCCCGCGTGCGGGGAGAAGGTGCCCGAAGGGCGGATGAGGGGCACTCACCGTCATTCTCAATCGTTAACGAAGGCCCACTTCGTACTGCGGCATCGGCTTGCCGAGGATCCATTTGTCGAACCAGTTGACGATGTTCTGGAGGCGTTCGACTCTGTGCCATGGCTTGCCGGATCGCGACAACTCGTGCGACTCGTCGGGGAAACGCACCATCACCGTCGGGATGTGCCGGTACTTGAGGGCGCGAAACATCATCTCGCCGCCGGACATCGTCGGCGTGCGCCAGTCGGCTTCGCCGAGGATGAGCATGAGCGGTGTCTTGACGCGTTCGATGTAGGTGATCGGAGATCGCGCGCGGAAATCCTCCGGATCCTCCCACGGCGCCTTCTTGAACCACGTCGGCTGGAAGAGCGTGAAGTCCGCGACATACCAGAAGTTCGACCAGTCGGCGATGTCACGCTGGGAGACGGCAGCCGCGAAACGATCCGTCTGCGTGATCACCCAGTTGGTGAGCAGTCCGCCGCCGCTTCCACCGGTGACGGCGAGTCTCTTTGGATCAATGTAGCCCTTGGCGAGCGATGCATCGACACCCGCCATCAGGTCTTTGTAGTCGTCGCCGGGATAGTGGTACTGGATGATGTTCGCGAACTTCTCGCCGTAGGTCGTGGAGCCGCGCGGGTTCGGATAGAGCACGACGTATCCCTTCGCTGCCATCCACTGAAACTCGTGATCGAAGATGTAGCCGTACGCCGAATGCGGTCCGCCGTGTATGTCGAGGATGAGCGGATACTTCTTCGATGGGTCGAAGTCCGGCGGGCGCTGCAGCCATCCTTCGATGCGCTGGCCGTCGAAGCTCGTCCACCACATCTCCTCGGGCTCGGTGAGCGTGAGCTCGCTCCAGAGCTTCTCGTTCGCGTTCGTCAGCCGGGTCATGGCCCCGTCATTGGCGATGGCGTAGAGATCGCCGATCATCGTCGGCGTCGACCTCAGTACGACCGTCTTGCCGCCGTTGATGTCGTAGGTCACGATGGCGTGCTTGCCTTGCGTCCACGGCGTCACGCGGCCGCTGGCCACGTCGACGCGACTGAGATTGACCATTCCTTCGTTGGCGATCGTCAGCAGGATCGTCTTTCCATCAGCGCTCCAGACCGGCCGCGGTCCACGGCTCGCTCGCGGCGCAGCCTGATCGCCTCCCACGCCGCCGAGCACTTCGTAGTCGTAGGACGCCGTCAGATTCCGCACCTGCGATCCCCGCTGTGTCGAGGCTACGAACAGATCCGATTCGGTATGCGACTGCACGGGATGCGCGATCGCTCCGACGAACGCCACCGATCCGCCGTCGGGGCTGATGGCGAAGCTGCCGATGCCGCCGTCGTAACTCGAGATCTTCGTCATCTCTCCACCGCTCGCCGGGACGGAGTACAACGCGTTCGTGCGCACGTCGTAGTACGGCTCGTTCACGCGTTCGGAAGTGAAGTAGATCTTCGAACCGTCGGGAGACCACTCGACGTCGCCCTCGCTGAACGTTCCCGACGTGAGCTGCGTCGGCTTCTCGCCGCCATCCGCAACATCGATGACCCAGAGGTGGCCGCGCCGTTCGACATCGTTGTAGCCCGTGCCGTTGGCCCGGTAAACAGCCTGATTGATGATGCGGACGTCGCTGACGTGATCTTCGGACTTTTTCTCTTCGCCGATGTCGTCAGGTTTCGTCGCCACCGTGAACGCGATGCTGTTCTTCACCGGCGACCAGTCGATCGACGTGACTCCGCGCCGAAGCGACGTCACCGCGCGCGGCTCGCCGCCGTCCAGCCGCAGGACATGCACCTGCGCGGGCAGCGGCTTCCCGTCACGCTCCCCTCCTCGCAGAAACGCCAGCATCTTCCCGTCCCGTGACCACCTCGGCGACGAGTCGGCCGGTCCGTTCGTGATGCGTCGCGATACGCCACCGTTCGTCGACACGCTCCAGATCGATGTCTGGTAGCGATCGCCCTTCTCGTCGACGGTGACCTGCACGTACGCGACCTGCGAGCCGTCAGGCGAGATCTGCGGATCCGCGATCCACTTGAATGCGAAGAGATCTTTCTCGGTGATGACACGGGCATTCGCCGACACGGCGACGAGGAGCACCAGCAGCAGCAATCGTTTCATGCCGGAGATTGTATGGCGTAGACGAGAAGGGCCGATGTCGCCAGACCGACCAGCGTCGACACGATCAGCGCCGCTTTCGGCCGTTCGTGCACGTGTGGCAGGAGGTCGCTGGCACCGAGGTAGAGGAGGAAGCCGGCGAAGAAGGAGAGCTGGAACGCCACCACACGCGGCTCGATGTGAATGATGCGCGTGGTCAGCGCGCCCGCAACCGGCGCGATGGCATCGATCACCAGCAGCCCGATCGTGCGCGCGCGGTTGTTCTTCGACGCCAGCATGAACGTCACGGTGTTCAGACCGTCGGCGAAATCATGGGCCACCACTGCCGCCAGCACGACGAATCCCGTTTGCGTCCCGGCCTGGAATCCGACGCCGATCGCCAGCCCGTCAAGAAAACTGTGGAACGAGAGCCCGAGCGCGCCCGCCAGACCGACGTTGTGATGATGTCCCGGCGAGTCGTGCTGTTTCTCGCTGTGAATGATCGTCAGCTTCTCGAGCAGGAAGATGCCGACAAACCCCGCCAGGAGCGTCATCATCAGGATTCGAAGATCGATTCCCTCATGAAATGCTGCCGCCGCAACTTCCGGCAGCAGATCGAGAAAGGCGACCCCGATCAGCATCCCCGCCGAGAACGCCATGATGTAGAGGATGTAGCGCCGGTAGCGGAGCGCGAACGCGCCGCCGGCGAGCGTCATCACGAATGCAGCGAGTGCATAGAGTGCGGGCACGGCGGAAGTGTAGCGGGTCACGAGGGTTTCGTTTCGGTGTGTGGACCGGCTTCAGCCGGTCGTTGTGACCGGCTAAAGCCGGTCCACACACAGAATCGCCTTAGGCGGCGGAGACGCGAACCAGAAAAATCGCTTTTCCAGCGAACAGCGCGCCACCCGCGAAGCCAATCGATGTCTAATATCGGTCGTTGCACGAGGAGAGGTCTTGAAGCGAATCGCCCTGGCTCTTTTTCTGTTAAGCGCCTGCCACAAGGAGTCATCGCAGGGGCCGGCGTCCGCGGGAGATGCGAAGCGCGGCGCGCAGCTGATCGATCAGTACGGCTGCAGCGCATGCCACAGCATTCCGGGAATCGCCGGACCGAAAGGCATGATCGGTCCGTCGCTCGACCACATCGGGTCGCGCAGCTTCATCGCGCGCAAGTTTCCGAACACGCCCGAGACGATGACGAAGTGGTTGCAGAATCCCCAGGCGATGGACCCCCAGAACACCATGCCAAACCTCGGCATCACGCCCGCCGACAGCCGCGATATCACCGCCTACCTGTTCTCGCTCAAATGATCGCTCCGCCGGGCGTGGCCTCAGCGGGCACGACCATCGCAAGTCGCTGCACTGAATGACATTCTTCGTTGAAAAGAGACTCGCCCTCGGCGCTGTCCGGTTCGGCGTGACGCCGCGCCGCGAGGCAACGGCCGTCGATCGTGATCCGCAACTCAGCACCGGTGCCGGCGGTGAATTCGTCCGTCACCGCGGGGAGGGCTTTTTCTTCGGCGGCCGCGATCGCGTCGATGCACCGTCGCTTCCCTCCCCGGCAAGCATCCGATCGACGCCGTTCTGGACGTCGCTCAAACAGCATGGCGGACTCCTCGCCCTCGGCGTCGCCGGCTTGATCTTCGTCCTTCTCGGCGTCGCCGTCCTGGCCAGGAAAGGTCCCGCCGGCTGGGTGGAAGTGATCCTCGGCCTCGCGATGATCGCGGTCCCGATCGTAAAGACAGTGCAGGAGCGGAAGGCGATCCTCGCGCGCGAGGAGCGCGAGCGCGAGGAGCGTGAGGCGACGGAGAAACGGAACCGCGAGATGCTGGCCGCGTACACCGCGGCGCTCGACCGGCTGCAACGCGATCGCAGCGATGAGTCCATCCAGCAACTGGAGAGCGTGCGCGCCGACCTGCCGTACGAGATCTGGTCGGCTGCCGCACGGCACACCATCCTCCTCATTGCATTCGATGAATTCGCCAAACGCGGCGTGACCCGAGCGTCGGAAGTCGCGCAGCTGATCACTCGAGCCGGTGCCGCTGCCGGACTCACGGCTGAAGATCAGGGAAAGCTGAAGCTCGATTTCTACCGCACGCTGGTGTGGCATCTCCTCGCCGACGATCGCCTGGGCACCGTGCAACAGGAACAGCTCGCCGCGGTTCGCAAAGGGTTCGGCATCGCGGATCAGGATGTCCCCGAAGAAACGAAAGCGATCGAGGAGTTCCGAAAGCTCGCGGGCTTGAGCCCGAAGAAGCTTCCCCGGCAGCAATGCACGACGCAACTCGCGTTTCAGGAGTATTGCGTGCATCAGTCGCCGTCGGGCAATGGGACGTTGCACGTGACGAGCCGGCGCGCCGTCCTCGAAGGCAAGAAGAAACAGGACCACACCCTCGGATCGCTGTCCGAGGTGACGGTGATGGCCGACGAGAGCGCGATCGTGTTTCGCGCAGCGGCGGCGAAGAAGCCGCTGAAGCTGAAGCTCGTCGATCCGGTTTTCACCGCCGGAATGATCGATCTCGCCTCTTCAATCGACGAGCGGCCGAAGGGCTTCGCGTAGGAGAGCGTTGCGAAGCAGGCTGTGCGAGGTCGCTGTATGAATGTCACCCCGCGCGTAGCGAGGGACCGGTGTGGGTAGGGCGGTGCGCAACACGAGCATCGAGCCGCCCTACCCACACCGGT